>NZ_JBICMS010000071.1:0-53006 GCF_043106615.1 Pseudomonas sp. CJQ_9
GCGAAAAGGCCCTTTCAGGCCCCGAGAGGATAAAGCCCGGCGCTTAATTCCAGCCAGCCCGATCCATCAGGCGAATGGCTTCAGCCTGGCGTTTGCCGGCAATTTCCACCGGAATGCTGTCGGCCTTGAAGCTGCCCCACGCTGCCACTTCTTCCGATGGCCTGACCTTCGGGTTGGCCGGGAATTCCTGGTTGATGTCGGCGAACAGTTTCTGCGCTTCTTCACCCGTCATCCATTCCACCAGCTTGGTCGCTGCCTCGGGGTGCGGTGCATGTTTGCTAAGGCCAATGCCCGACAGGTTCACGTGCACGCCACGGTCGCCCTGGTTGGGCCAGAAGAGCTTCACCGGCAACTGCGGGTTCTGCTTGTGCAGGCGGCCGTAGTAGTAGGTGTTGACGATGCCCACGTCGCACTGGCCGGCCGCAATGGCCTGGATCACCGCGTTGTCGTCGGAGAACACATCGGTGGACAGGTTGTTGACCCAGCCTTTGACGATTTGCTCGGTCTTCGCCTCGCCATGGGTTTCGATCAGGGTGGCGGTCAACGACTGGTTGTAGACCTTTTTCGCCGTGCGCAGGCACAGGCGGCCTTCCCACTGCTTGTCGGCCAGGGCCTCGTAGGTGCTCAACTCTGCCGGTTTGACCCGCTCGCTGGAGTAGACGATGGTGCGCGCGCGCAAGCTGAGGCCGGTCCAATCATGGGACGAGGCGCGGTACTGCGGCGGAATGTTCTGGTCGATGGTGGCGGACTTGATCGGCTGCAGGATGCCCATTTGCTCGGCCTGCCACAGGTTGCCGGCATCGACGGTCAGCAGCAGGTCGGCCACGCCATTGTCGCCCTCGGCCTTGATGCGCTGCATCAGCGGCGCTTCCTTGTCGGTGATGAACTTGACCTTGACGCCGGTTTTGGCGGTATAGGCATCGAACACCGGCTTGATCAGCTCATCGATGCGCGAGGAGTACACCACCACTTCTTCCGCTGCCTGGGCGGTGCCGCCGAACAAAGTCAGGGCCAGGGCGGCCAGTAGGGGCTTGCGTGGCAACATGGAAAGCGCTCCTCGGAAGGTATGAGAGGCGCAAATGGTAGTGAATCCCATTTTCTGGCTCATCCTTTGAGCCGTTACCGGATGTTGCAGAGGGGGCGCAAAGCGGCCCCCGCCATCTCAAGCCTTGGCCAATTCCGGCAAATCCCCGGACAGCCCCAACGCCTGGCGCACGAACATCGCCTTGGCTTCGGGCAGCTGCTGCACCAGCTTCAGCCCACTGTTGCGCAACCAGCGCAACGGCAGCGGGTTGGCCTGGAACAACCGCTCGAACCCTTCCATCGCCGCCATCAGCGCCAGGTTATGCGGCATGCGCCGGCGCTCGTAACGGCTCAATACCTTCACGTCCGCCAGCCGTTCGCCACGCTCGCAGGCCTTGCCCAGTACGTCGGCCAGCACCGCCGCATCCAGAAACCCCAGGTTGACGCCCTGCCCGGCCAAGGGGTGGATGGTGTGGGCCGCATCACCCACCAACGCCAGGCCGTGCTCCACGTAGCGCTTGGCGTGGCGCTGACGCAGCGGTACACACACCCGTGGGTCGGCCTGCAGCACGCTCCCCAGGCGCCCCTCGAAGGCCCGCTCCAGGGCCTGCACGAAGGCAGCGTCATCCAGCGCCATCAACCGCTCGGCCTGCTCCGGCGTGGTCGACCAGACGATCGAGCACCAGTCTTGCTGGCCACCTCGGGTCAACGGCAGGAAAGCCAGCGGCCCCTCATCGGTGAAGCGCTGCCAGGCTGTGGCCTGGTGCCCGGCGCTGCAACGCACGCTGGTCACGATGGCGTGGTGCAGGTAATCCCATTCGCGGGTGTCGCAACCGGCCAGCCGCCGCACGGCCGAATGGGCGCCATCGGCCGCGACCACCAGCGGCGCGCGCAAGCGCCGGCCATCGGCCAGGGTCAGCAGCCAGTCATCGCCAGAGCGGCGCAGTTGTTCCAGCCGCGCGTTGGCCAGCAGGCCGACATCGCTGTCGTGCAGGCGCTCCAGCAGGCTGTCCTGCACCACCCGGTTCTCGACGATATGGCCGAGCACCTGGGCATGCACGCTGGCCGCCGAAAAGTGAATCTGCCCGGTGCCGCTCCCGTCCCACACATGCATGTCGGAGTACGGTGTGGCACGCCGCTGGGCAATGCCTTCCCAGGCACCGAGGCGTTCGAGAATGCGCTGGCTGGCGGCCGACAATGCGCTGACCCGCGGTTCGAACGGAGCCTGGGCATCGAACGGCTTGACCGTCAGCGGGCCGCCGTCGAGCAAGAGGATTTGCAAGCCACTGTGGCGTAACGCCAGGGCCAGGGCGCTGCCGACCATACCGGCACCGACAATCAACAGATCTGCGCGCATTTCCATGCCTACGCCTGCCTCGCTTGCGGCTTGAGCCGCACATATAGGGTTTTATCGACCCGCGCCACCAGTTCGCCGGCGCCATCGCGGATATCGACCTGCACACGCGGCAGGCACTTCTTGCCGGTAGCGGTCTGCTGACGAATGTCGTTCAGCAGCGCGTCATCGACGTGGAATTCGGCGAACACCGGGCCTTTGCCCGGCGCGATGAAATCGATGCTGGCGGCCTTGTCCCAGACAATGTAGTCGCGCCCCAACTGCTCGATCAGCAACAGCATGTAGAACGGGTCGACCATGGCATACAGGCTGCCGCCAAACTGGGTACCGACGTAATTGCGGTTCCAGCGCGTCAGCTTCATTGCCACCTTCACGCTGCGCAGGTCCGGGCTGATGTGCTGCACGCGAATACCTGCCCCCAAGTAAGGCGGGTAAAGGTTCAACAGCCAGCGCAGCATGCGCGCCCGGCGTGCGCGTTTACGGGGGTTGCTCATGCCAGGCCCTGCCGGTCGGGGCGGGTGCCCAGGCCCATGGCCTGGCGAGCGAACCAACTTTTGGCCGGTGGCAGCAGGTCAAGCCCGAGCAGGCCCAGGTTACGCCCGGCGGCCAGCAACGGCTGCTGGCTGCCGAACAGGCGGGTGACCTGGTCGGAGAAGCCAATGGTCATGGCCTGGTCCAGGCGCTGGCGCTGGTGATAGGCCTGCAGCGTGGCCAGGTCGCCCGGGCGCGGCGGGCCGGCAAGCAACGCCTCGGCCAACGCTTGCACGTCACGCAACGACAAGTTGAACCCCTGGCCGGCAATCGGGTGCAAGCTGTGCGCAGCGTTGCCGAGCACCACCAACTGTGGCCGCACCTGCTCCTGGGCTTCGATCAACGACAGCGGGTACAGATGCCGCGCACCGACCTGGCGCAGCGCACCCAGCCGGTAGCCGAACACCCCCTGCAACTCGCGCAGGAAACTGCGCTCGTCGATGGCGGCCAGCCGTTTGGCGTCCATGCCCTGGCGGGTCCATACCAGCGCGCAGCGGTTATCCGGCAATGGCAGCAGGGCCATGGGGCCGTCTTCGGTGAAGCGCTCGAAGGCCTGGCCGCGATGGGCCTCGCCAGGGCTGATGTTGGCGATCAGGGCGCTCTGCTGGTAGGGCGTATGGCGTACCTGGATGCCCAGTTGCTCGCGCAAACCAGAACGGCCGCCGTCGGCCAGCACTGCCAGGTCGCAGTGCAGCTGGGTGTCGTCGTTCAAGCGCAGTTGGTAGCCACCGTCGACCGCCTGCAGCGCGGTCACTTCTGCCGGGCAGCGCCAGCTGACCACCTCGCGGTCCAGGCCTTGCCACAGGCACTGGCCCAGCCAGGCGTTCTCCACCACGTAACCCAGCGCCGGCACGCCTTCTTCCTGGGCATCCAGGCGGGTGGCGCCAAAGCGGCCACGGTCGGAGACGTGAATCTGCCGGATCGGCTCGGCTCGGTGGCCAATGGCCTGCCACAGGCCCAGTTGCTGGTAGATCTGCTGGGTGCCGAACGACAAGGCCGAAGAGCGGGCATCGTAGCTGGGCTGGTAACTGTCGCCAGGGGCGAACGGCTCGATCAGCAGGATCTTCCAGCCTCTGGCCTTGGCCCCGGCCTGCAAGGCCAACGCCAGGCTGGCACCCACCAGGCCGCCACCAATGATTGCCAGGTTTACCCGGTTCATGCGGCGTCCTTGCGTGCAGCCTGCATCAGCGCCTCGATCTCGGCGACCGTGCGTGGCACGCCCGAAGTGAGGATTTCACAACCTTGCCTGGTCACCACCACGTCGTCCTCGATCCTTACCCCAATGCCGCGCCACTTCTTGGCCACGGCCTGATTGTCGGCACCAATGTAGATACCCGGTTCGACGGTCAGCGCCATACCCGGTTCCAGCACCCGCCATTCACCGCCCACCTTGTACTCGCCCACATCGTGTACATCCATGCCCAGCCAGTGGCCGGCACGGTGCATGTAGAAGGCGCGGTAGGCTTCGCTGTCGATCAGCGCCTGCACATCGCCCTCCAGCAGGCCCAGCTCCACCAGCCCGGTGGTGATGACCCGCACGGTCGCCTCATGGGCATGGTTCCAGTGCTTGCCGGGGGCGATTTCGGCGAACGCTGCGGCCTGCGCCTTGAGCACCAGCTCGTAGATAGCCTTCTGCTCGGGTGAAAAGCGCCCGCTGACCGGGAAGGTGCGGGTGATGTCACTGGCGTAGCAGTCGATTTCGCAGCCGGCGTCGATCAGCACCAGGTCGCCCTCCCTGAGCGGCGCGTCATTCTGCTGGTAGTGCAGGATGCAGCCATTGCGCCCAGCGGCAACGATGGAGCCGTAGGCCGGCATCTTCGCCCCGCCCTTGCGGAACTCGTAGTCCAGTTCGGCTTCCAGGCTGTATTCGTACAACCCGGCCCGGCAGGCCTGCATGGCCCGCACATGGGCACGCGCAGAAATGTCTGCAGCCGCCCGCATGACTTTCACTTCCGCTGCCGATTTATACAGGCGCATGTCATGCAGCAGATGATCCAGCGCAACGAACTCGTTCGGTGGCTGGGCACCCAGCCGGGCCTTGGAGCGGATCACGTTGATCCAGTCCATCAACCGGCGGTCGAATTCAGGGTTGCTGCCCATGGCGCTGTACACCCGCTCGCGGCCTTCGATCAGGCCAGGCAGGATTTCGTCGATGTCAGCGATGGGGAATGCATCGTCGGCGCCAAAATCACTCACTGCGCCTTCCTGGCCGGCGCGCAAGCCATCCCACAGCTCCCGCTCAGGGTTGCGCTCACGGCAGAACAGCACGTACTCACCGTGCTCGCGCCCGGGGATCAGGGCAATGACCGCCTCTGGCTCGGGGAAGCCGCTGAGGTACTGGAAGTCGCTGTCCTGGCGGTACACGTGCTCGACGTCACGGTTGCGGATGGCAACCGCGGCGGCGGGCAGGATGGCGATGCTGTTGGGGACCATCTGCGCCATCAGCGCCTTGCGCCGCCGGGCATACTCGGCCTTGGGAATGTGGCTCATGGGCAGACTACCCCTGGTTGATCAGTGCAGCGATGGCTTGGGCGCGGGTGCGGAAGGCTTGGCCAGCTCGGAGAACAGCAGCAGCGGCGCAACGCGCAGGTACTCCATGACTTCCATGTAGTCGCTCTCGCCATCATCGGATTCTTCGAGGGCTTCCTGCACTTGGGAAATGGCCACCAGGTCCTGCAGCACTTCCTTGGCCTCGTCGGACAAGTCCTTGCCGCCGGCGTTCAGGCCGAAGCCGGTGATGAAGCCCTGGCACCACTGCCCCAGCGCGGTGGCGCGGTCGGTCAGCGCGGCATCGTCGGAAGGCAGCAGCAGAACGATGGCCATGTCGTCGCTGGTGAGCTCGCCCTTAACCATTTCCTGCAGGCCAACCAGGGCGTTGCGCACGGTGTCACCGGGCTCGGTTTCCAGCAGTTGGGCCGCGTCGGCCAGCCAGCCGTCGGCATCGAAGCCGGCACCGGCGCAGCTGCGGCCAATCAGCAGGCCGTGCAGTTCGGCCGGGGTGACAGGGTGGCCATTGCTGGACAGCAGCATGGCGAAAGCGATGTAGGGCGATTGGGTATTGGGCATGGGCAGCTAGGCGCCAGACGGCGCAAATGACTAGAATGAGGCCTTGTATCCTAGCACCGGCAGGCGCGCCAAGACCATCGGCACTGGCCGTCGCCACCCAGGGAGAGGCATCATCGCCAGGTGACCGAACGACGGAGCGAATCGAGTGCAACCCACGCAAGAGAACGACCTGCAGGCACTGATGAGCCGTTTCGAGCTGCTGATCGAACGTGTCGAGCAACTAAAACGGCAAAATGCACTCCTAGTAGCTCAGGAAAAGTCCTGGCGCGAAGAGCGCGCCCACCTCATCGAAAAAAACGAGATAGCCAAGCGCAAGGTCGAGTCGATGATTTTACGCCTCAAGGCTCTGGAGCAAGACTCATGAGTTCAAGCAATAGCGTCACCGTGCAGATCCTCGACAAGGACTACTCGATCATCTGCCCGCCGGAAGAGCGCAACAACCTGGTTAGCGCAGCCCGCTACCTGGACAGCAAGATGCGCGAGATCCGCAGCAGCGGCAAGGTGATCGGCGCCGACCGCATTGCCGTCATGGCCGCGTTGAACATCACCCACGAGATGCTGCACCGCCAGGAAGACCGCAGCGCAGCGCCGGTCAGCGGCACCAACCGCGAACAGGTGCGCGACCTGCTGGATCGGGTGGACAAGGCTTTGTCCGACGACACGGATACCAAAATCGGCTGAGATTGGTATACTGGCGCCACTCCCTGGGGGATGCGCCAGTCGGTTATGTCCCTGAGCCGATACGCACAACCACGGGGGTTGCACGCTGGGGCCGGTGTGCATGTCCGCCCGACGGAAAGCCTTAACGCCCCCTGCAATCTCCACCTTGAACTTTCGGGTTCAAGGGCTACACCGATAGCGGTCTTATCGGGGAGCCTGAATTCCTTGCCCGCCCCCTGTGGCGGGCAATTCGTTTGTGCCGCGTCTGGCGGCCAGCACGCCTGGGATCGCCTGTGCCATGACCGACACCGCGCCGCTTACCCGCCCTCAGCTTCGCCGTTTGCTGCGCAATGCCCGCCGCGCCCTCACCCCCGCCCAGCAGCGCCAGGCGGCCCTTGGGCTGTATCGGCAATTGGCCCAGCACCCCCTGTTCCGCCGCGCCAGGCACATTGCCCTGTACCTGCCCAACGACGGCGAAATAGACCCGCGCCTGTTATTGCGTGAAGCCCAGCGCCGCGGCAAGCGCACCTACCTGCCGGTGCTGCATGCCTGGCCGCGCACGCGCATGGTGTTCCAGCGTTTCGAGCCAGGGGAAAAACTGCGACCCAACCGTTTCCGTATCCCTGAACCGGTTATCGAGCGCAAACGCCAACGGCCCATCTGGGCACTGGACCTGATTCTGTTGCCGCTGGTCGGCTTTGATGAGGTGGGCGGGCGCCTGGGCATGGGCGGCGGCTTCTATGACCGCAGCCTGGCCTACCAGGGGCGCCGGCAAAGCTGGAAAAAACCATTACTGCTGGGCTTGGCGCATGAGTGCCAGAAGGTCGAGCGGCTGGCGCAGGCCAGTTGGGACGTACCGTTGCAGGGCACGGTCTCGGACCGTGGCTGGTACCTGGCGCCGCGGTAACCGGCGCCAGCAGGGGGCATCAACGTTGCGGTTGGCTGGCGTCTGCCGACGTTTCGTAGGCGTTGTCCAGCTTGCGCTCCCATAACCCTTGCGCATAACCGGTAGTGACCACACCCAGGCCAAAAATGAACACCAGGACCCACAGCAGATCCGGTTTTTTACGTTGATACATGGAAGATTGCCCCCCAAGGCAAACTGTTCAGGCTCGGCGGCTTTCTGAGTGTCGCCGGAGCATCGCGCATTAAACGGGGCGCATTTTCCGACAACCTGCGTCTGCAAGCAAACCTTGACGCCAACCGGCTGTCGGTTTCGTGCACCAGGTTATTTCAAACCTTTTCAGGAGCGACACGCATGGCCTACTGGCTGATGAAATCCGAACCCGACGAACTCTCCATCGAAGCGCTGGGGCGCCTGGGTGAAGCGCGCTGGGACGGCGTGCGCAATTACCAGGCGCGTAATTTCCTGCGGGCCATGAGCGAGGGTGACAGGTTCTTTTTCTATCATTCCAGCTGCCCACAACCTGGCATTGCCGGTATTGGCGAAATCATTCGTGCGGCTTACCCCGACCCGACTGCCCTGGACCCGCAAAGCCCTTACCATGATGCCAAGGCCACAGCCGAGAAGAACCCGTGGAGCGCGGTGGATGTGGCACATGTGCAAACCCTGCCACGGGTGCTGGAGCTGGGCCAGCTGAAGCAGCAGGCCGGCCTGGCCGAACTGCCGCTGGTGCAGAAGGGCAGCCGCCTGTCGGTCATGCCGGTAACCGACGAGCAATGGGCGGTGATTGTCGCATTGCGCTGAAACCGCGCGCCAGCGGCGCCGTTTACTGCACGATCAGGTTATTGAACAGCAGGTCCTCAACGATCGGCTTGCCCTCTTCGGCTTCCATCACCTGCTGCACCTGTTTCAGCGCCTCCTGGCGCAGGTGCTCCTTGGCCTCGACATTGCTCATGCTGTCGACAGACTGTTGGGTGAACAGCGCCACCAGCTGGTTACGGATCAGCGGCTCGTGGTGCTGAACGGCCTTGGCGGCCTCATCACCGGTCACACGCAGGGCCACATCGGCCTTGTACACCCGCAGGCGGGGGCCGCCATCAAGGGCATAGTTGCCGACAAAAGGCGGGCTCAGGGTGATGTAGGCAACCTTGGGGGCACCCTCCTTGGCTTCTTCGGCCATGGCCGCAGTTGGCAGCAACAGCGCCAGTACCATCAAGATCCACGCTTTCACGAATTCGCTCCTCATTCCAATTGGCGCCAGCTTACCCAGCACTGCGCGCAAACCCAAGCCCAGGCTCACGCCGCCGCTTATGCCTGCCCATCAGGGCGGGCCATGCTCGTTGACCCGGCATGCCGCCCTCCTACACTTATCGGCCACGACCCGCAAAGGAATAGCCCCAATGAAAGCTGTGTTGTGCAAAACCCTTGGCCCGGCGGGCAACCTGGTGCTGGAAGAAGTCGCCAGCCCGCTGCCGAAGAACAACGAAATCCTGTTGGACGTGCAGGCTGCAGGGGTCAACTTTCCTGACACGCTGATCATTGAAGGCAAGTACCAGTTTCAGCCACCGCTGCCGTTCTCCCCCGGTGGCGAGGCAGCCGGTGTGGTAGCCGCGGTCGGGGAAAAGGCCGGCGCCTTCAAGGTCGGTGACCGGGTCATGGCGCTGACCGGCTGGGGGGCGTTTGCCGAGCAGGTGGCAGTGCCGTTCTACAACGTGCTGCCGATCCCGGCGAGCATGGACTTCACCACGGCAGCGGCGTTTGGCATGACCTATGGCACCTCGATGCATGCCTTGCGCCAGCGTGGCCAGCTGCAAGCGGGTGAGACCTTGCTGGTACTGGGCGCGTCGGGTGGCGTCGGCCTGGCAGCGGTGGAGATTGGCAAAGCCATGGGTGCCCGCGTCATCGCGGCTGCCAGCAATGCCGACAAGCTGGCAGTGGCCAAGGCAGCCGGGGCAGATGAACTGATTGACTACAGCCAGGCCAGCCTGCGCGAGGAAATCAAGCGCCTGACCAACGGCCAGGGGGTGGACGTGATCTACGACCCGGTCGGTGGCGAGCTGTTCGAGCAGGCGGTACGCGGGCTGGCCTGGAATGGCCGGTTGCTGGTGGTGGGGTTCGCCAGTGGCACCATTCCACAGCTGGCAGCCAACCTGGTGCTGCTCAAGGGCGCGGCGGTGCTTGGGGTGTTCTGGGGTGCGTTTGCCCAGCGTCAGCCGCAGGACAATGCGACCAACTTCCAGCAGCTGTTTGCCTGGCATGCCCAAGGCAAGTTGAAGCCGCTGGTGTCGCAGACTTATCCACTGGCCGAGGCCGGGGCTGCCATTGAGAAACTGGGGCAGCGGCAGGCTGTGGGTAAGTTGGTGGTGCTGGCCAGGTAAGGCTTTAGATCTTCATCTGCCGTTCCGGCCTCTTCGCGGGCGCGCCCGCTCCCACAGGTTCAAAAAGTATGGATTCCTGTAGGAGCGGGCGTGCCCGCGAAGAGGCCGGCACAGGCTGATCAAACCTCGCGCGGGTTATGGCAACGGCGGAACCGCGCCTCCAGGTTGCGATCAGGCATCTGGTGGCTGCGCAGGGCCTGCAAAGTCTGTTCGACATAGTCGCGGGTGGTGCCATAGCGCCCTTTGGCGCTGGCCAGGATATGGCTGAGCAAGGTATCCGGCAGATCACCGGCATAGCAGGGTAAATGCCGCTCCAGCACAAAGCCCAGCGCCTGCACCTTGGTGCCATCGCCCAGCCGGCAGTTGAGCCAATGCGGCCGATAGGCCGGGTAAGGCATCTCACGTTGCCACAGGGCCATGAGCGAGTCGTCCAGGTTGCTTTCATCCAGCCGGTAGGCAAAGCCACTGCAGGACCCGCCACGGTCCAGGCCGAATACCAGCCCGGGGGTTTCCGGGGTGCCGCGATGCTCATGCGACCACAAGTAGAGCCCCCGGTGATAACCATGTACGCGTGCGCGCTGGCGCTCCACCGAATTGCACTCGGGGCGCCAGATCAACGAGCCATAGGCAAACAGCCACACCGGCCCACCCGGGTGCCGAGACATGGTGGTCTTCATGGAGTTGAACAACTGTTCGTGCGTATGTTGCTGACCAAAGTCGAGTGTCGGTGGATATGAAACTTTCCACGACATGCTTTCAAGTGCCGACATAAGCTGCCGCCAGGTTTCCTGTGAACTACGGATGTAGCGAAATTCTATGAGGTTAAGCGCCAAGGCCTCTATACCAAGGCGCTTGCACTAACCATAGGTCAGAACCGCAGGAATACTCAAGCCCTCGTAGCCAGGTTTCATACGCGCAGCCGACGACTGGAAATGATTGTTTCAACAACAGGGAAAGTTATTAATCAAGGCGGTAACAGTTACCGCCTTATAACCTGACTTGCCAACTTGGGTTATTAGCCACGCGGGGCATAGGCAAATACATCGGCACGCATACGGTGCGCATCCATGCCGGCTTCGACCAGGGCGTCGAGTGTGGCGTAGATCATGTTTGGCGAGCCACTGGCATACACATGCACAGTATTGAGGTCGGCAATGTCCTCGCAAACGGCTTCATGCAACATGCCGCACCGCCCTTCCCAGCCGCACAGATCGCTGACCACCTGGTGCAGGTACAGGTTGGGCAGGCGCTGCCATTCGTCCCAATGCTCGATCTGGTAAAAATCTTCAGGCCGACGCACCCCCCAGTACAGGTGCACCGGGTACTGGAAACCCTTGGCGCGGCAATGCTCGACCAGGCTGTGCATCTGGCCCATGCCGGTGCCGGCGGCAATCAATACCAACGGGCCCTCGGGCAACTCGGCCAGGTGGGTGTCGCCAAACGGCATTTCGATACGCGCCAGGCCGTCGCGCCTAAGCTGCTCGATCAGTTGCTGGGCACTGGGCTCGCGCGCCAGTACGTGCAGCTCCAGTTCACGCCCGCCGTGCGGCGCAGACGCCAGCGAGAAGGCCGCCTGCTTGCCGCCCTCACGCTCGATCATCAGGTACTGCCCGGCGTGGTAACGCGGGGGTTTGCCCGCCGGTGCACGCAAGCGCACCCGCCACACGTCGCCACCGACGTCAACGCATTCACTCACGCTGCACGCCAGCTTGCGCACAGGCAACTCGCCCAGGGCGAGCACACCGTCCCAGAGCAACACGCAGTCCTCCAGCGGTTCGGCAATGCAGGTGAACAACTCGCCATGGTCGCGGATTTCGCCGTCCTGACGTACCCGACCCTCGACCAACAACGCGGCGCAGACATGGCAATTGCCATTGCGGCAGCTGTTCGGGCAGTCATAGCCCAGCCGCCGCGCTCCATCCAGGATCCGTTCCCCGGGTTCGAGCGCCAGCACCGCCCCGGACGGCTGCAACGTTACCTGCATCAATCTATTCCCAACTGATCCCACAGCTCATCGATACGCCGGGTGACGGCTTCGTCCTTGACGATGACCCGCCCCCATTCGCGTGTAGTCTCGCCTGGCCACTTGTGCGTGGCATCCAGGCCCATCTTCGACCCCAGCCCCGACACCGGCGACGCGAAGTCCAGGTAGTCGATCGGGGTGTTGTCGATCATCACCGTATCACGCTTGGGGTCCATGCGTGTGGTGATTGCCCAGATCACATCGTTCCAGTCCCGGGCGTTGATATCGTCATCGGTGACAATAACGAACTTGGTGTACATGAACTGTCGCAGGAACGACCATACACCCAACATCACGCGCTTCGCATGGCCGGGGTACTGCTTTTTCATGGTCACCACCGCCATGCGGTACGAGCAACCTTCCGGCGGCAGGTAGAAGTCGGTGATCTCTGGGAACTGCTTCTGCAGGATGGGCACGAACACTTCGTTCAGCGCCACACCGAGAATGGCCGGCTCATCAGGCGGGCGACCGGTGTAGGTGCTGTGGTAGATCGGCTTGAGCCGGTGGGTGATGCGCTCGACGGTGAACACCGGGAAGCTGTCCACTTCGTTGTAGTAGCCGGTATGGTCACCATACGGGCCCTCGGGGGCCATTTCGCCAGGGTGAATCACGCCTTCCAGGATGATTTCGGCGGTGGCCGGCACCTGCAGGTTACTGCCACGGCACTTCACCAGTTCGGTGCGGTTGCCGCGCAGCAGGCCGGCAAAGGCATATTCGGAGAGGGTGTCCGGTACCGGCGTCACGGCGCCCAGGATGGTTGCCGGGTCTGCGCCCAGGGCGACCGCAACCGGGAAAGGCTGGCCCGGGTTCTTCTCGCACCATTCGCGATAGTCGAGCGCACCGCCCCGGTGGCTAAGCCAACGCATGATGACCTTGTTGCGGCCGATCACCTGCTGCCGGTAGATACCCAGGTTCTGGCGGTCCTTGTTCGGCCCGCGGGTCACGGTAAGGCCCCAGGTGATCAGCGGCGCCACGTCGCCAGGCCAACAGTGCTGGATAGGCAGCGCGCCGAGGTCGACATCGTCACCCTCGACCAGCACTTCCTGGCAGACCGCGTCCTTGACCACTTTCGGCGCCATCGACACGACTTTCTTGAAGATCGGCAGCTTCGACCAGGCGTCCTTCAGGCCCTTCGGCGGCTCGGGTTCCTTGAGAAACGCCAGCAATTTGCCGATTTCCCGCAGTTCATCGACCGACTCGGCGCCCATGCCCATGGCCACGCGCTGTGGGGTGCCAAACAGGTTGCCGAGCACCGGGATGTCGAAGCCTGTGGGGTTTTCGAACAGTAACGCCGGGCCTTTGGCACGCAGGGTGCGGTCGCAGACCTCGGTCATTTCCAGGACGGGGGAGATCGGAACCTGGATGCGCTTGAGCTCGCCGCGCTGTTCCAGGCCACGGATGAAGTCGCGCAAGTCGCGATACTGCATGCGGGAGCCTCGTATTGGCCGTATCGGTCGGGGGTGCAGAGTGTAGCGCCGTTCGGGATTTGTTTGGGGGCAAAAATGCAGTGGGGCCGCTTCGCGCCCCTTCGCGGGCACGCCCGCTGCCACAGGTTCAGTGTGATCCTTGTGGGAGCGGGCGTGCCCGCGAAGGGGCGCGAAGCAGCCCCAATCCGTTCCGGTCTGGAAACGCTTACTTGCGCTTCATCGACAGGAAGAACTCGTCGTTGGTCTTGGTCTGCTTGAGCTTGTCGACCAGGAACTCGATGGCGGCGATTTCATCCATCGGGTGCAGCAGCTTGCGCAGGATCCACATGCGCTGCAATTCGTCGTCGGCGGTCAGCAGCTCTTCGCGGCGGGTACCGGAGCGGTTGATGTTGATGGCCGGGAACACGCGCTTCTCGGCGATGCGGCGGTCCAGCGGCAGCTCCATGTTGCCGGTGCCCTTGAACTCTTCGTAGATCACTTCGTCCATCTTCGAGCCGGTTTCGACCAGCGCGGTGGCGATAATGGTCAGCGAACCGCCTTCCTCGATGTTACGTGCCGCACCGAAGAAGCGCTTCGGCTTTTCCAGGGCGTGGGCGTCGACACCACCGGTCAGTACCTTGCCAGAGCTCGGGATCACGGTGTTGTAGGCACGCGCCAGGCGGGTGATGGAGTCCAGCAGGATCACCACGTCTTTCTTGTGCTCGACCAGGCGCTTGGCCTTCTCGATCACCATTTCGGCAACCTGCACGTGGCGCGCTGGCGGCTCGTCGAAGGTAGAGGCAACCACTTCGCCGCGCACGGTACGCTGCATTTCGGTCACTTCTTCCGGGCGCTCGTCGATCAGCAGGACGATCAGGTGGCACTCGGGGTTGTTACGGGTGATGTTCGCCGCGATGTTCTGCAGCATGATCGTCTTGCCCGCTTTCGGCGGAGCAACGATCAGGCCGCGCTGGCCCTTGCCGATCGGTGCGCACAGGTCGATGACGCGGCCGGTCAAATCCTCGGTGGAACCGTTGCCGGCTTCCATCTTCAGGCGCTTGTTCGGAAACAGCGGCGTCAGGTTTTCGAACAGGATCTTGTTCTTGGCGTTTTCCGGACGGTCGAAGTTGATGGTGTCGACCTTCAGCAGCGCGAAGTAACGCTCCCCTTCTTTCGGTGGGCGGATCTTGCCGACGATGGTGTCGCCGGTGCGCAGGTTGAAACGGCGGATCTGGCTGGGCGAGACGTAGATATCGTCAGGGCCGGCCAGGTAGGACGCATCAGCCGAACGCAGAAAACCGAAACCATCCTGGAGAATCTCCAGCACGCCATCACCGGAGATCTCTTCGCCGCTTTTCGCGTGCTTTTTCAGCAGGGCGAAAATCACGTCCTGTTTGCGCGAACGGGCCATGTTTTCGATGCCCATCTGTTCGGCCATTTCCAAAAGATCGGTAATCGGCTTTTGCTTGAGTTCAGTCAGGTTCATAAGGGGAATGACGTAATCATGTAAGAAGGGAGAATTAAGCTTTGGCTTAATGAAGCCGCGCCGCTAGATGGCGACAGGATCGCGTACTGATTCGAATTGGGGATGCTTCGGCGACGGCATGTAGAGGGCACTGGAGAAGCAGTGCGAGGCCGAATGTAACACTTGCTTTTTTCTGCGTCTAGTGCTCTGAAAAAGAAAAGCCCCGCATTCGCGGGGCCTTTTCATATCACAGGTGGGCGTCGAGGAACGCGGCCAGCTGAGATTTGGACAGCGCGCCCACCTTGGTGGCTTCGACGTTGCCGTTCTTGAACAGCATCAGCGTTGGGATGCCACGCACGCCATGCTTGGCCGGGGTTTCTTGGTTCTCGTCGATGTTCAGCTTGGCGACGGTCAGTTTGCCCGCGTAGGTGGAAGCGATGTCGTCCAGAACCGGAGCGATCATCTTGCATGGACCGCACCATTCAGCCCAGTAGTCGACCAGTACCGCGCCTTCGGCCTTCAGGACATCGGCTTCGAAGGAGGCGTCGGTGACATGTTTGATCAGATCGCTGCTCATGGATATCTCCAGGGTCGTAAGCAAAAAAAACGTGGCCCATGATAGCCGCACCCACGCTCGACAGGAAGCTGCGGTCGATTGAGTGTAACTATAGTTGGGCAAGACGCCACGAATCGAAACTGTCATCTGCGTGTCATAGCATCGAATGGCACATTGCCTTGCATCAAGGCCTGGCGTGGCACGCGTTGGCGACAGCCTGCTATCGTGGCACGATTGCCGGGTTAACGACCGAGAACACACAGCATGCCGCACAACATCGCGAAGAACCTGTCTCTGATCGCCGCCATCGACCTTGGCTCCAACAGTTTCCACATGGTCGTGGCCAAGGCCCACCATACCGAAATCCGCATCCTCGAGCGGCTCGGCGAGAAGGTTCAGCTTGCCGCCGGCATCGACGAAGAGCGCAAGCTCAGTGAAGAGGCGATGGAGCGGGGCCTGGACTGCCTCAAGCGCTTTTCCCAACTGATCCACGGCATGCCGGCTGGCTCGGTGCGCATCGTCGGTACCAATGCCCTGCGCGAAGCGCGCAACCGCAACGAATTCATCCAGCGTGCCGAAGCCATCCTCGGGCACCCGGTCGAGGTCATCTCCGGTCGCGAAGAGGCGCGCCTGATCTACCTGGGTGTGTCCCACACCTTGGCCGACACGCCCGGCAAACGCCTGGTCGCCGACATCGGCGGCGGCAGCACCGAGTTCATCATTGGCCAGCGCTTCGAGCCGCTGCTGCGCGAAAGCCTGCAAATGGGTTGTGTCAGCTTCACCCAGCGCTACTTCCGCGACGGCAAGATCACCCCGGCCCGCTACGCCCAGGCCTACACCGCCGCGCGCCTGGAGCTGATGAGCATCGAAAACGCCCTGCACCGCCTGACCTGGGACGAGGCCATCGGCTCGTCCGGAACCATCCGTGCCATCGCTGCCGCCATCAAGGACGGCGGCCTGGGCAACGGCGAGGTCAACGCCGAGGGCCTGGCCTGGGTCAAGCGCAAGCTGTTCAAGCTGGGCGACGTCGACAAGATCGACTTCGAAGGCATCAAGCCGGACCGCCGTACCATCTTCCCCGCCGGCCTGGCGATCCTGGAAGCCATCTTCGATGCCCTGGAACTGCAGCGCATGGACCATTGCGACGGCGCGCTGCGCGAAGGCGTGCTGTTCGACCTGCTGGGCCGCCACCACCATGAAGATGTGCGCGAACGCACCCTGAACTCACTGATGGAGCGTTACCACGTCGACCAGGGCCAGGCAGCGCGTGTGGAGCGCAAGGCGTTGCACGCCTTCGACCAGGTCGCGGACGCCTGGGGGTTGAAGGATGGAAATTGGCGCGATCTGCTCGGCTGGGCAGCCAAAGTGCATGAAATCGGCCTGGATATCGCCCACTACCACTATCACAAGCATGGCGCCTACCTGATCGAGCACTCCGACCTGGCGGGCTTCTCGCGCGAAGACCAGCAGATGATGGCCTTGCTGGTACGGGGCCACCGCCGCAACATTCCCAAGGACAAGTTTGCCGAACTGGGCGAGGAAGGCGTGAAACTGCTGCGCCTGTGCGTGCTGCTGCGCTTCGCCATCCTGTTCCACCACATCCGTGGCAACCAGCAGATGCCGAAGGTCCAGCTCAAGGCTGCCGGTGAAAGCCTCGACATCGCTTTCCCTGAAGGCTGGCTGGAACAGAACCAGCTGACCCAGGCCGACTTCGCCAACGAGGCGGAGTGGCTGACCCGGGTCGGCTTCGTCCTCAGCGTACGTTGAGGACCGGGTTGCTCAGGCGCTCCAGCAGGGTCGCCTGAACGCTGCGCGGGTTCTGGTTGCCGGTTGGGGTGCTGCGCACGTAGCGCCCGTCGGGCTGCAAGGTCCAGGCATGGGTGTTGTCGGTCAGGTAGCCTTCCAGCTCTTTCTTCACCCGCAGCAATAGCTTCTTGCCTTCAACCGGGAAGCAGGTCTCGACACGCTTGTCGAGGTTGCGCTCCATCCAGTCGGCGCTGGACAGGTAGATCTGCTCTTCGCCGCCATTGAGGAAGTAGAACACCCGCGTGTGCTCCAGGAAGCGACCAATGATCGACCGCACCTGGATATTGTGCGAAACCCCCGGAATACCTGGGCGCAGGCAGCACATGCCACGCACCACCAGGTCGATCTTCACGCCAGACTGGCTGGCCTTGTACAGCGCCTTGATCACCTTGGCGTCGGTCAGCGAGTTGAACTTGGCGATGATGTGCGCCGGCTTGCCGTCGAGGGCAAACTGGGTTTCCCGCGCGATCATGTCGAGCATGCCCTTCTTCAGGGTAAACGGCGCGTGCAGCAGCTTTTTCATGCGCAGGGTCTTGCCCATGCCGATCAGCTGGCTGAACAGCTTGCCAACGTCCTCGGTGAGGGCGTCGTCTGAGGTCAGCAGGCTGTAGTCGGTGTACAGGCGGGCGTTACCGGCGTGGTAGTTGCCGGTACCCAGGTGCGCGTAGCGCACGATCTCGCCCTGCTCGCGGCGCAGGATCAGCATCATCTTGGCGTGGGTCTTGAAACCGACCACGCCGTAGATCACCACCGCACCCGCCGCTTGCAGGCGGCTGGCCATCTGCAGGTTGGACTCTTCGTCGAACCGCGCACGCAATTCGATCACCGCGGTGACCTCTTTGCCGTTTCGCGCTGCATCCACCAGGGCATCGACGATTTCCGAGTTGGCCCCGGAGCGGTAAAGGGTCTGGCGCACGGCGAGCACGTGGGGGTCCTTGGCGGCCTGGCGCAGCAGGTCGATCACCGGGGTGAAGGACTCGAAGGGGTGCATCAGCAGGATGTCCTGCTTGCCGATCACGCTGAAGATGTTGTCGGCGTTCTGCAGCAGCTTGGGAATCGCCGGCGTGAACGGCGTGTATTGCAGCTCCGGGTGGCTGTCCAGGCCGGTGATGCTGAACAGGCGCGTGAGGTTGACCGGGCCATTGACCTGGTACAGCTCGCTTTCGCTGAGGCTGAACTGCTTGAGCAGGTAGTCCGACAGGTGTTTCGGGCACGTGTCGGCGACCTCCAGGCGCACGGCATCGCCGTAGCGGCGCGAGAACAGCTCGCCACGCAAGGCGCGGGCCAGGTCGTCAACCTCTTCGGAGTCCAGTGCCAGGTCAGCGTTACGGGTCAGGCGGAACTGGTAGCAACCCTTGACCTTCATGCCCTGGAACAGGTCGTCGGCATGCGCGTGGATCATCGACGACAGGAATACATAGTTGGCACCCGGGCCACCGACTTCTTCCGGCACGCGAATCACCCGCGGCAGCAGGCGTGGGGCAGGGATGATCGCCAGGCCCGAATCACGACCGAAAGCGTCCACCCCCTCCAGCTCGACGATGAAGTTCAGGCTTTTGTTCACCAGCAGCGGGAACGGGTGGGTCGGGTCGAGGCCGATGGGGGTGATGATCGGGGCGATTTCGTCGCGGAAGTAGCGGCGCACCCAGGTCTTGAGCTTGGGTGTCCAGTAACGGCGGCGAATGAAGCGGATCTGGTGTTTTTCCAGCTCCGGCAACAGCACGTCGTTGAGAATGGCATATTGCCGGTCGACCTCCAGGTGCACCAGTTCGCTGATGCGCGCCAGTGCCTGGTGCGGCTGCAAGCCGTCGGCGCCGGCCAGTTCGCGGGCAAAATTGATCTGCTTCTTGAGGCCGGCCACCCGGATTTCGAAGAACTCGTCAAGGTTGCTGGAGAAGATCAGCAGGAACTTGAGCCGCTCCAGTAGCGGGTAGCTCTCGTCCAGTGCCTGCTCCAGCACACGAATATTGAACTGCAACTGCGAGAGTTCGCGATGAATATACAGGCTGCTGTCGTCCAAGCCAGGCACCACGATTGCCGGGGCCGGCGGCGGCGCAGGCACCGGGGCGGCAGGCTCGGCCGCCTGTCCGGCTTCCGGCGCGGTGGCCGGCGGCAGGTCTGGCGGGGTCTGCAGCATCTCTTCGGGGAGCTCCTGGGCATCCTTGATCGCGACAGGGCTAAGCACTTCATTATTCATCTGACGTTCCTGAGGACGTTAACGCCCTATCATCAATTGAGCGGCAAGATAAGCGCCCATTATGACGCCTGTGTGACATGGCAGGGCAAGCCATGACGCGTGGCCTATGGCAATGTGGTGTAGGAATTGTTCACGTGGAGACACATTTGGACACTTTCCCGAATGCCCGCGAAGGGGTAGGCTGCGCGTTCATTTCGCCAGCACCTCAGAAAATGCTTCAACAATTCCTGCAGGATTTCGGCTACTTTGCCCTTTTTCTAGGCACCTTCTTTGAAGGCGAGACCATCCTGGTGCTTGCAGGATTCCTTGCATTCCGCGGTTACATGGACATCAACCTGGTGTGCCTGGTGGCGTTCTTCGGCAGCTATGCCGGCGACCAGTTGTGGTATTTCATGGGCCGGCGCCACGGCCGCAAGATTCTGGCCCGCAAGCCGCGCTGGCAGGCGATGGGCGACCGGGCGCTGGCCCACATTCGCCGCCATCCCGACATCTGGGTACTGAGTTTCCGCTTCGTCTACGGCCTGCGCACGGTCATGCCCGTGGCCATTGGCCTGTCGGGTTATCCGCCACGCCGCTACCTGCTGCTCAACGGCATTGGCGCGGCGATCTGGGCCATTGCCCTGGGTGCGGCGGCCTATCACTTCGGCGCCATCCTCGAAGGCCTGCTGGGCAACGTCAAGCGGTACGAGCTATGGGTGTTGGCCGCCCTGCTGGGGCTGGGCGTGCTGTTGTGGCTGCGCCGTCGCTTCCGTGCCCTGCGCGCAGAGCGCAAGGCCGCTGCCCAGGCGGCGGGCGAACAGCGCGACCAGCAGTGACCCCGAGGCGCCAGTGCGGCGCATCGGGTTGCACTACAGCTTGTCGGGGTTGCCGGACGAACAAGGCAGCCGTGCGCCTGTCACAAGCATGACTGGCCCTGAAAACAAACCCGGCGAGCGCCAGCTCGCGATGCGCCGCGCAGGCAGCGCTCGATCTCCCAGGCGCGACACAATACTGGAGCTTCAAAGATGACTAAAAAAGTAGCGGTGGTTCTTTCCGGCTGTGGCGTGTACGACGGCGCCGAAATTCACGAAAGCGTGATCACCCTGCTGCGCCTGGACCAGCGCGGCGCGCAAGTGCAGTGCTTCGCGCCGAACATTGCGCAGATGCATGTGATCAACCACCTGACCGGCGAGGAGATGCCCGAGTCGCGCAATGTGCTGGTGGAATCGGCGCGCATTGCCCGGGGCGAGGTCAAGGACATCCGCGAGGCCAAGGCCGAAGACTTCGATGCGCTGATCGTGCCGGGTGGCTTTGGGGCGGCGAAGAACCTCTCCAACTTCGCCGTGGAAGGCGCAAACTGCAGCGTCAACCCAGACGTACTGACCCTGGCCGAAGCCTTTGCCGCTGCCTGCAAGCCGGTTGGCCTGATCTGCATTTCGCCGGCACTGGCGGCGAAGATCTACGGGCCGGGGGTAGTCTGCACCATTGGTAGCGATGCGGATACTGCGGCGGCAGTGGTGAAGATGGGCGGCACCCATGAAGAATGCGACGTGCACGACATTGTCGAAGATACCCAACGCAAGCTGGTGACGACCCCGGCTTACATGGAGGCCAAGTCGATCAGCGAGGCGGCTGGCGGTATCTACAAGCTGGTGGACCGGGTGCTGGAGCTGACCCACGAGTAAGGCCCGCCTACGCGAGCCCAGAATCCGGCGCGATCCTTTGTAGGAGCGGCCTTGTGTCGCGAAAGGGCCGCGAAGCGGCCCCAGGATTTCAGCTTCGCGTCGAAGATTGTCGGGGCCGCTGCGCGGCCCTTTCGCGACACAAGGCCGCTCCCACAAAAGGGCCGCGTTACACTTCAGGCCCGCGATAGTCGCGAAATGATCCGGTCCAGCGCATTGGCGAACGCCTGCTTGTCGCGCTCCCCATAAGCCGCCTGCCCTCCCCCGACCTGGCCCTGCTCGCGCAAATCGGTGAACAGGTTGCGCGCGGCCAGCCGATCACCCATGTTGCGCTCGTCGAACTCGCGCCCGCGCGGGTCCAGCACTGCCACGCCCTTCTTGACCAGGCGGTCGGCCAACGGCACATCGCTACAGATCACCAGCTCGCCTGGCACGGCATGCTCGACCAGATAATCGTCGGCCGCATCCATGCCACTGGGCACCACGATCAACCGCACGATCGCAAACGCAGGCTTGGCCACTGCCTGGCCCGCCACCATCACCACCTCGAACTTGCGCTTGAGGGCGAACTTGACGATCAGATCCTTGGCTGCCTTGGGGCAGGCATCGGCATCGATCCATACACGCATCGGATAATCTCTTCATCAGCTCAATGTGCTCATGATGCCTCATGCACGGCAAAAGCCGGAACCGGCCGGCGCGCTGGAAAAATGGCGCCAATATTCCAATTAGCGCTTATCCGCCCCTGTTACTCAGGCTAAACTCGCCACAGCTTCACTGGCCGGCCCGAGCGCGCAATGAACCACCCCCACGAAATCCGCCCCGACCTGGACCAAGGCATCGACCGCAAAGTCCTGGCGACACTGCGCGCGCGTTTCCTGCACCTGAACCAAGCCCGGCTGCAGCGGGCAATGGAGGGCCTGTCGACACGTCAGCAACAAGTGCTGCTGTTGTTGCCCTTGCTGTTTCACGTGAACCACCCGCTATTGCCGGGTTACGTCTCGGGCAGCACCCCCGCAGGCGTCTCGGGCTACGAGCCCGGTAGCGAGCTGGTCGCAGAAGCCCAGCGCCTGGCCCGCTCATTCACCTACAAGGCCCAGCATGGCCACCCGCCACGGCCGATTCACGGCCTGTTCCTAATGGGCAGCCTGGGGTCGCTGGCGCAGGCCGAGCACAGCGACATGGACGTGTGGGTATGCCACGCCCCCGGCTTGCCCGAGCCGCTGCTCGAAGAGCTGCGCCGCAAGTGCCAACTGCTGGAAACCTGGGCGGCCAGCCTGGGCACGGAGGCACACTTTTTCCTGATCGACACCCAAGGGTTTGCCCAAGGCCAGCGTGATGGTCAGCTTGGCTCAGACAATTGCGGGACTACCCAGCATTACCTGCTGCTGGACGAGTTCTACCGCACCACCGTGTGGCTGGCCGGGCGTACGCCGCTGTGGTGGCTGGTGCCGGTCTACGAAGAAGGCAATTACCAGGCCTATACCCAGACCCTGCTGGCCAAGCGCTTTATCCGCAGCCAGGATGTGCTCGACCTAGGCAACCTGGCGCACGTTCCGCCCGGCGAGTTCATTGGTGCCGGCCTGTGGCAACTGTTCAAAGGCATCGACTCACCCTACAAGTCGCTACTCAAACTGCTGCTGACCGAGGCCTACGCTAGTGAATACCCTGGCGTGCGCTGCCTGAGCCTGGACTACAAGCAGGCAGTGTTCGCCAACCAGCTGGACCTGGACGACCTGGACCCGTATGTCATGGTCTACCGGCGCATCGAACGCTACCTGCTGCAAAGGGGCGAGCCTGTACGCCTGGAACGGGTACGGCGCAGCCTGTACCTGAAAGTGAACAAGAAGCTCAGCGATCAGAACCGTAGCAATGGCTGGCAGCGCCGTTTGCTTCAGCGCCTGGCTGACGAGTGGGGGTGGGATGAGCGCCAGCTGGCGATACTGGACAGCCGCAGCCAATGGAAAGTCCAGCAGGTTGCCGTGGAGCGCCGCGAACTGGTGGCCGAGCTGAACCACAGCTATCGCTTCCTTGGCCAGTTCGCACGCACCCGGAACGCCAGCAGCCGTGCCGACCAACGCGAGCTCAACGTACTGGGCAGGCGCCTGTATGCGGCCTTCGAGCGCCGTGCCGGCAAGGTCGAGGTGATCAACCCGGGTATCGCTCCGGACCTCGCCGAAGACACCCTCACCCTGGTTCAGTTACCTAACCGCAAGGAACCAGGTAACTACCACTGGGAGCTGTACAGCGGCAACCTGAACTCTCACGACGTCGAGTACTTCAACCCGATAAAACGCTGCCGCGAGCTGCTGGAGCTGCTGGCCTGGGCCCATCGCAACGGGGTCATCGACAGCGGCACGCGCTTGGCGCTGCACCCAGGTGTCAGTGACCTGAGCGAGTTCGAGCTGGTCAACCTGCTCGGTTGCCTGCAGCAATGCATCCCCCTGCCCTTGCCGACCGTGAGTGAGGTGCGCCTTCTGCAACCCAGCGTTGCCGATGAAGTGCTGCTACTGGTCAACGTGGCCATCGACCCACTGCGCCACCACCGCGACCTCAACATCCTGATGACCACCGAGCGCACCGACTCACTGAGCTATGCCGGGGTGCGTGAGAACCTGGTGCTGACCTTGGACCAAGTCACCCTGAACAGCTGGAACGAAGTGCTGGTTCAGCGTTTTGACGGCGAACACGCGCTGGTGCGCTGCCTGCGTGACTTCCTCAACAGCCCGTTGGCGCATGGCCACCGGCCGCGGGTACGGGTGCGTTGCTTCTGCCCGAGCCGCGCACAGGCCATCAGCCAACGGGTGGAAGAGATCTTCGACACCGTGCAGCTGCTGCAGGCCCAAGGCCTACCGCACCGCTACCTGTTACAGGTCGCCCGGCACACCCATGTGCTGGAGCTGCAACCGGGGCATGTCAGCCTGAGCACCCTGGCCGACCACGATGCCCTGCTGGCCTACCTGGGCGAAGAACGCAGCGTCTACAGCCCGTTGTACCTGGACGCCAATGCCCTGCAGGACTACGACCTGCGCCTGGTCCTGGAACAGGGTCGACCGGCGTGCATCCAGGTGTTCTACCGCCTGCAGGACGAATGGGCCGAGCTGTATGTGCTGGATGAATGCAACGCGTTATGGCAACAACGCCTGCCGCTGCATGACGAGGCTCACCTGCTGTTGCCGCTGCAGCGCTTTTTGCGCTCGGTGGTGATGCGCCGCGAGGCCCGCCTGCCGCTGGATGACCTTGGGCAGGCGGCGCTGGATATCCAGTACGCGCAGCTACTGCCTGGTGGCCCGGGCAAGGCCCGCAGCATCGAACCGCGCGTGGCGCCGCAGGAGGGCAGTGACCAGCCTTACTATGAAGTGCAGGCCATCATCCAGGCCGGTGTAGGGGGTGCTGCGCATGTGACACTGTACTGCGACCAGCAGGAGTTTTCCGAGCTGGAGCATGGGCCGCAGCTGTATGCGGTAGTGGCGCGGCAGATCATCGGCCAGCGGCGCGGGGCCGGGAAGTACCGGTGCTATATCACCGACTTGGATTTGTCCGAGCTGCTGGATGACCGGCTGGGGGCAACGCAGGTTTACCTGAGCTACAAGCGGGTGCTGGAGCAGGCATTGAACGAGGGGTTGGAGCAGGTGCTGTGCCAATGACCGGGCTGCTCCAACATGGGCCGCATGGCGGCCCAGGCCTCAGAGGTCGAAATCACCCGCCGCTTCAGGCTGGTACTCGACTTCCAGCAGTTTCAGCTTGAGGGTTTTGCCCCCCGGCGCCGGCCAGTCGATCTGTTCACCCACCGATAACCCCAGCAAAGCGCAGCCAATTGGCGCCAGCACCGAAACCTTGCCTTCCGCCCCGGCATCCTTCGGGTACACCAGGGTCAGGTGGTAGTCCTTGCCGCTGGCTTCCTCACGGCAGTGCACGCGCGAGTTCATGGTCACCACGCCTGCGGGTACTTCCTCATGACCGACGACCTGTGCGGCACGGTCCAGCTCCTCCTGCAGGGCGAGCACACCCGGCGTACTCTCGTCGAGGCTGTCGATCAGACGCTCCAGACGCTGTACGTCCAATCGGGTGAGGATAAGGGAAGGCTTGGTGCTCATGATCCAGTCAGACTCCTTTGAACAGGCAATTTTCAATGCACAGATAAAGCAAAACCCCGCCCAAGGGCGGGGTTTGAAAAGGCTTTGGCGTCATCGACGCAGAACCCGACACTACCACAGACGGGCAAATACTCAAGCCCCTGCGGTCAGTGTGCCTTTGCCTGCGCACGCAGGACCTGTGCCTCGCGGCAGATCTGCCGGCGCCGTTCGTCATCGGCCGAGCGCCACTCGCGAATATGCTCGACATGCCGGTGGCAACCGGTGCAGACACGCTGCTCGTCGAGCCGGCAGACGCTGATGCAGGGTGATGGCACCGCGGGGCTGACGTTGCTGTACAACGGCTTGGGTGGCCGTGGCTGTGCGCTGCTCATGTCAGATCTCGTCGAAGTCCAGCTTCTCGCCAGCCCGCTCCCAGACAATGCGCTCGAGCATTTCGCCCAGCAGCTCTTCGCTCTTTTCGCAGACCCACTTTTTACTCTCTTCGTCGTAGTCGAAGTGGAAACCACCGGAACGGTCAGCCAGCCACAATTGGCGCAGCGGCTCCTGACGGCTGAAGATCAGCTGGGCGCCGCCTTCGAACTTGACGGTGAGCACGCCAGCGGAATTCTCCATGTCCAGGTCCAGGCCGCTCTCGTCGAACAGGTCTTCCAGGGCCTGTTGGGTCGCGTCGACCAGATCGTGGAAACGCGCTTCACTCAAACTCATTGCAGGAACCTCGAAATTGGCGGCATTACAGGCAAGCCGGGGAAGATACGGGCGCAACGCGCCAGCCGCAAGCGGCTAGCTACAAGCCGCAAGAAAAAGCCCAGCCTACACCCGATCGCTTTTTCTTGCCGCTTGAAGCTTGAGGCTCGCCGCGTCTGCTGCCCGCCCGGCGGACCGGCCCTCGCATAGGCAAGCCGCCGGTCGCTCGGTATACTCGGGCGCAATACTGCATTTTCTAAGGATTTCACCCATGAAGCGCCTGATTTCCTCCTTCGCGGCGCTGGTCGCTGTTGCCTGCCTCGTTTCGGCCTGCGGCCAGAAAGGCCCGCTGTATCTGCCGGACGACGGCGATAACGGTAAAGCGCACAAGTCGCACCAGCACTCGTCGAAAGCCAAGCCGACCGCGGTCCAGGAGCAGCCGCCAGCGCCCGAGTCCGAGCCCGAGCAGTCGCCTGCGCAGTAAAGGAAACCAGATGAACGCTTTCAACTACCGCGACGGAGAACTGTTCGCGGAGGGTGTAGCCCTGTCGGCCATCGCCGAACGCCATGGCACGCCTACCTACGTGTACTCGCGCGCTCACATCGAAGCCCAGTACCGCAGCTACACCGACGCCCTGCAAGGCGCCGAGCACCTGGTGTGCTTTGCGGTCAAGGCCAACTCCAACCTCGGCGTGCTGAACGTGCTGGCACGCCTGGGTGCAGGTTTCGACATCGTCTCCGGCGGCGAGCTGGAGCGTGTGCTGGCGGCCGGTGGCCGCGCTGACCGCGTGGTGTTCTCCGGCGTGGGAAAAACCCGCGAAGACATGCGCCGCGCCCTGCAAGTGGGTGTGCACTGCTTCAACGTGGAGTCCACTGACGAGCTGGAGCGCCTGCAGGTGGTGGCCGCCGAAATGGGCAAGGTTGCCCCGGTATCGCTGCGGGTCAACCCGGACGTGGACGCCGGTACCCACCCTTACATCTCCACTGGCCTTAAAGAAAACAAGTTCGGCATCGCCATTGCCGACGCCGAAGCCATCTACGTGCGTGCGGCGCAGTTGCCGAACCTTGAAGTGGTCGGTGTCGACTGCCACATCGGCTCCCAGCTGACCACCATCGACCCGTTCCTCGACGCGCTCGACCGCTTACTGGTGCTGGTCGACCGCCTGGCCGAGTGCGGCATTCACCTGCGCCACCTGGACCTGGGCGGCGGTGTCGGGGTGCGCTACCGTGACGAAGAGCCGCCGTTGGTGGCCGACTACATCAAGGCCATCCGCGAGCGCGTTGGCGACCGCGACCTGGCCCTGGTGTTCGAGCCTGGCCGCTACATCGTGGCCAATGCCGGCGTGTTGCTGACCCGCGTGGAATACCTCAAGCACACCGAACACAAGGACTTCGCCATCATCGATGCGGCGATGAACGACCTGATCCGCCCGGCCTTGTACCAGGCCTGGATGGGCGTCAGTGCGGTCCAGCCGCGTGGCGGTGAAGGCCGTGCCTATGACCTGGTCGGGCCGATCTGCGAGACCGGCGACTTCCTCGGCAAGGACCGTGTCCTCGACCTGGCCGAAGGTGATTTGCTGGCTGTCGAGTCGGCGGGCGCCTATGGTTTTGTCATGAGCTCCAACTACAACACCCGTGGAAGATGCGCCGAAATCCTGGTCGACGGTGACCAGGCGTTCGAAGTACGCCGCCGCGAGACCATCGCCGAACTGTACGCTGGCGAAAGCCTGCTGCCGGAGTAAGCCCATGCTACTGCGTTTTACCAAGATGCATGGGCTGGGCAACGACTTCATGGTCCTGGACCTGGTCAGCCAGCACGCCCACATCCAGCCCAAGCACGCCAAGCAATGGGGTGACCGCCACACCGGCATCGGCTTCGACCAGTTGCTGATCGTCGAGGCGCCGAACAACCCGGAAGTGGACTTCCGCTACCGTATCTTCAATGCCGACGGCTCTGAAGTGGAGCAGTGCGGCAACGGTGCGCGCTGCTTCGCCCGTTTCGTGCTGGACAAGCGCCTGACCGCGAAAAAACGCATCCGCGTGGAAACCAAGAGCGGCATCATCGTGCTGGACGTGCAGAACGACGGCCAGGTGAGTGTCGACATGGGCCCGCCGCGCTTCACCCCTGCCGAAATCCCCTTCGTCGCCGACGCGCAGGCGTTGAACTACCCACTGGAAGTCGACGGCCAACTGCATTCGATTGCCGCCGTGTCCATGGGTAACCCGCATGCCGTGCTGCGTGTCGACGACGTGCGTACTGCCCCCGTGCATGAGCTGGGCCCGAAGATCGAAAACCACCCACGCTTCCCGCAGCGGGTGAATGCCGGCTTCCTCCAGGTCATCGACCGCCACCGGGCCAACCTGCGCGTGTGGGAGCGCGGTGCGGGCGAAACCCAGGCCTGCGGCACCGGCGCCTGCGCCGCCGCCGTGGCGGCGATCAGCCAGGGCTGGATGGACTCCCCGGTATCCCTTGACCTGCCAGGTGGCCGCCTGCACATCGAATGGGCTGGCCCCGGCAAGCCCGTGGTGATGACCGGCCCGGCCGTACGCGTCTACGAAGGACAGGTTCGTCTCTAAGCGAGTAACCGCCATGACCGATCAGCCCAAGGTTGTACCCCAGCAGTCCGCCGAGCTCGATGCCGAGGCGGTGGTCGCCTACCTGCGCGCCCACCCTACCTTCTTCAGCGAGCACGACGAGTTGCTGATCGAACAGCGCATTCCGCACCAGCGTGGCGACAGCGTGTCGCTGGTCGAGCGCCAGCTCAAGCTGCTGCGCGACCGCAACATCGAGATGCGCCACCGCCTGTCGCAACTGATGGACGTGGCCCGCGACAACGACCGGCTATTCGACAAGACGCGCCGGCTGATCCTCGACCTGCTTGATGCCGGTAGCCTGGAAGAAGTGGTCATGGCCGTCGAAGACAGCCTGCGCCAGGAGTTTCAGGTGCCATTTGTCAGCCTGATCCTGTTCGGTGACAACGTTGCCCCCGTGGGGCGCTGGGTCAGCAATGCCGAGGCCCAACAGGCCATCGGTGCCCTGTTGGGCGGTGGCAAGACGGTTAGCGGCAACCTGCGCGAACATGAACTGGCCTTCCTCTTCGGCGAGGAACAGCGCCGCGAGGTCGGCTCCAGCGCCGTGGCCGCGCTGGAGTACCAGGGGTTGCATGGGGTGCTGGCAATCGGTAGCCGAGACCCGCAACACTACAAGAGCAGCGTCGGCACGCTGTTCCTCGGCTACATCGCCGAAGTGCTCGGCCGTGTCGTGCCACGGGTGACCCAGACCCTGCGTTCGGTACGCTGATGGAACGCCAGCTGGAGGCTTATTGCGCACACCTGCGCAGTGAGCGCCAGGTGTCGGAGCATACCTTGCTGGGCTACCGTCGCGATCTGGACAAGGTCATTGCCTATTGCAAGGAGCACGGTATTGCCGACTGGCAAGCGCTGCAGATTCAGCAGTTGCGTCAGTTGGTCGCCCGCCTGCATCACCATGGCCAGGCCTCGCGCAGCCTGGCGCGGCTGCTGTCTGCTGTACGCGGCCTGTACCGTTACCTGAACCGCGAAGGCCTGTGCCAGCACGACCCTGCCGCCGGTTTGAGCGCCCCCAAGGGCGAGCGCAAGCTGCCCAAGGTGCTGGACACCGACCGTGCCTTGCAGCTACTCGATGGCGGCGTGGACGACGACTTCATTGCCCGCCGTGACCAGGCCATGCTGGAGCTGTTCTATTCCTCGGGCCTGCGCCTGTCTGAGCTGACCAACCTGGACCTGGATCACCTGGACCTTGCCGCCGGCCTGGTGCAGGTACTGGGCAAAGGCGGCAAGGCGCGGGTGCTACCGGTCGGCCGCAAGGCCCGCGAAGCGCTGAAGGAATGGTACCGCCTGCGCGGCATCGGCAACCCGCGCGACCGCGCCGTGTTCATCACCCGCCAGGGCAACCGCATCAGCCCCCGTACCGTACAGCAGCGGGTCAAGGCCGTGGGTGAACGTGAACTGGGCCAACACCTGCACCCGCACATGCTCCGCCATTCCTTCGCCAGCCATGTGCTGGAATCGTCCCAGGACCTGCGCGCAGTGCAAGAGATGCTCGGCCATGCCGACATCAGCACCACGCAAATCTACACCCATCTGGACTTCCAGCACCTGGCGGCGGTGTACGACAGCGCCCACCCCCGGGCCAAACGCAGCAAAGGCACAGACTCATGAGCATCAAGCTGATCACCTTCGACCTCGACGACACCCTGTGGGACACCGCGCCAGTGATTGCCAGTGCGGAGGTCGTGCTGCGCGACTGGCTTGAAGCCAACGCCCCCATCCTGGGCGGGGTGCCGGTGGAACACCTGTTCGCCATCCGCGAGCGCCTGGTGCAGGCCGAGCCCGGCCTGAAACACCGCATCAGTGCCCTGCGCCGGCGGGTACTGTTCCATGCCCTGGAAGAAGTCGGCTACAGCGAGAAGCGCGCACAGGACCTGGCCAATGAAGGCTTCGAGGTATTCCTGCATGCTCGCCACCAGGTGCAGATCTTCCCCGAGGTGCAGCCAGTGCTGGAGATCCTGCGGCATCAGTACACCCTGGGCGTTGTCACCAATGGCAATGCCGACGTCAGCCGGCTGGGGCTGGCGGATTACTTCCGCTTTGCCCTGTGTGCCGAGGACCTGGGCATTGGCAAGCCGGACCCGGCGCCGTTTTTGGAGGCCTTGCGGCGTGGTGAGGTGGACGCCGGTGCGGCGGTGCACATTGGTGATCACCCGGCGGATGACATTGCCGGTGCCCAGCGCGCCGGGTTGCGTGCGGTGTGGTTCAACCCGCAGGGCAAGGCCTGGGCGGGTGAGCAGGCCCCGGATGCCGAGATTCAGCGCCTGTCGCAGCTGCCCGACGTGCTTGCGCGCTGGCGCTGACAGGGGCCGCTTTGCGGCCCATTCGCGGGCACGCCCGCTCCCACAGGGACCGTGCAGGTCCCAAGACCTGTGGTGAACCTGTGGGAGCGGGCTTGCCCGCGAAGAGGCCGGCACAGGCATCACAAAACCCACAGGCACAAAAAAGCCCGCAGCGACGGCGGGCTTCTTTACGATCAGCCACTCAGATAGGGCGGCTGCCGTACTTGTTGTCCGGCTTCTTGGGCGGGTCGGCGACCACATTGGCCTCGACTTCCTGCACCTTGCCACCGCGCGACAGAAATTCTTCCATCGCCTTGGCCAGTGCATCACGCTCTTTCTGCTTGGCTTCCATGCTCGGCATCTCGTCTACCGAGACTGCCGCCTTGGATTTGCCCTTGGCAGCGGGTGCCGGGCTGCTGTCGTCATCGCCAGCGTCTTCGACGCCGTCATCAGCCGCCGCTTCGAGGCCTTCATCGCCCTCGTCTTCGTCACCTACTTCGAGGTCATCATTTTCCAGATCGTCGTCGCTCATGTTCTACCTCATGACTTGCGAAAAGCAGGTTAGTTATAGACCAGTGCAGCCGTAGACCGGCAGCTACCAGTGAAAATTCAACTGGCCGTGGGTTAGGCCACTGCCCTTGGGGTCGGCGCTCCTGATGGGAGGCGGTACCCAGCAGGCCCTGCTCCTGGCAGAACCTGACAAATCCATTAGCCCCTGCTGGCCACTCGCTATTGGCAAGCCTAGCAAAGGCTGGTTGAAGTGCGCGGACTGCTCGTCAAACACCCTTCGGCGCGCATTCTAGCGCGCCGGTAGAAAAAGCAAAGCACCATAAATGCCCCACGACTTGTAAGTTTTTTGCCTACGTCGCGAACGTGCCGAATAAACCGTTTGCCGAGCGGGAAATGTTAAAAATCTGGCAAAAAAATGCCCGGCAAGCCGGGCAAGTTTTTACCGCGTCGCAGTCACAGGTTGTAGCCGCGCTCGTTGTGCTGAGCCAGGTCGAGACCGACCGACTCTTCTTCTTCGTTGACCCGCAGGCCCATCACCAGGTCCAGCACCTTGAGAATCACGTAGGTGACGATGGCGGTGTAGACCACGGTAAAGATCACGCCTTTGGCCTGTACCCAGACCTGCATGCCGATATCGGTGACAGTGCCGAAGCCGCCCAGTGCCGGGGCTGCGAACACGCCGGTGAGGATGGCGCCGATGATGCCGCCCACACCGTGAACACCGAAGGCGTCCAGCGAGTCGTCATAGCCCAGCTTGCGCTTGAGGGTGGTGGCGCAGAAGTAGCAGATCACACCCGAAGCCAGGCCGATCACCAGGGCACCCATGGGGCCCACGGTACCCGCGGCCGGAGTGATGGCGACCAGGCCGGCAACCACACCCGAAGCGATGCCCAGGGCGCTCGGCTTGCCGTGGCCGATCCACTCGGCGAACATCCAGCCCAGTGCCGCAGCGGCGGTGGCGATCTGGGTCACCAGCATGGCCATGCCGGCGGTGCCGTTGGCCGCTGCAGCAGAGCCTGCGTTGAAGCCGAACCAGCCGATCCACAGCATGGCAGCGCCCATCAGGGTGTAGCCCAGATTGTGGGGTGCCATCGGGGTGGTCGGGTAACCTTTGCGCTTGCCCAGTACCAGGCAGCAGACCAGGCCGGCGATACCTGCGTTGATGTGCACCACGGTGCCGCCAGCGAAGTCCAGTACGCCCCAGTCCCACATCAGTGCACCGTCACCGCTCCACACCATGTGCGCGATTGGCGCGTATACCAAGGTGAACCAGATCCCCATGAACACCAGCATCGCGGAGAACTTCATGCGTTCGGCGAAGGCACCGACGATCAGCGCCGGGGTGATGATGGCGAAGGTCATCTGGAAGGTGATGAACACCGCTTCAGGGAACAGCGCGGTGGCCGAGGTCAGGCTCTCGGGCGTGACACCGCTGAGGAAGGCCTTGGAGAACCCCCCAACGAACGAATTGAAATTGAGTACGCCTTTTTCCATACCGGCGGTATCGAAGGCCATGCTGTAGCCGTAGACGACCCAGAGAATGCTCATCAGGCCGGTGATTGCAAAGCACTGCATCATCACCGACAGCACGTTTTTGGAACGCACCATGCCGCCATAGAACAGGGCCAGGCCCGGAATGGTCATGAACAGCACCAGCGCCGTCGCGGTCAGCATCCAGGCGGTGTCGCCGGTGTTCAGCGCTGGGGCAGCTTCCTCTGCCAGGGCGAGCCCGGGGGTTACGAGGGACAATAGGGCTCCTAGCCCTGCGATCTTACGCAGAGTCATGTTGTTTTCTCCTGGGGCTTTGGGTTTGGTGAGGCTTTGTTGTTGCTTAGATCGCGTCGGTATCGGTTTCGCCGGTACGGATACGGATCGCCTGCTCCAGATTCACCACGAAAATCTTGCCGTCACCGATCTTGCCGGTGTTGGCTGCCTTGGTGATGGCTTCGATTACCCGATCAAGGTCCTTGTCATCGATGGCAACATCGATCTTCACCTTGGGCAGGAAATCGACCACATACTCAGCACCGCGGTACAGCTCGGTGTGGCCCTTCTGGCGACCGAAACCTTTGACTTCGGTGACGGTGATACCCTGCACGCCGATTTCCGACAGTGACTCGCGCACGTCGTCCAGCTTGAACGGCTTGATGATGGCTGTGACTAGCTTCATGAAACTCTCTCCCGATTTGGTGGACTTGCCCCAGGAAAACAAACCCGTCTCAAGTCTAAGCGCAGCGGTTGGCTTTGTAACGCGTCGTCGGCATCCGGCTCCGCGTGCGCACTGCCTGGTCACAAGGAACTGCATCAGTGCATGGCTCGCACTGGTCTTTGCAGAAACCTTGCCAGTTCCGCCAAAGCCACTAAAAACAGCGAGTTATGCAATTTAGTCAGGATTGGCCAGTCGCCAGCATGCTGATCATGCACAGTTTCGGTGCGCGCAGGCGGGAGCGACTGCTCGAAAAATGTGCAATAGCGGGCGGGCGCTTGTGAAAGAAAGGCCCATGGGCGTGCGTGCTACACTGCTGACCATTTCTCAGTTTCGATGGAAAGCCCCATGCTCGCGCCCAAAGCCCTTCTCGATGCCCTGAGCGACCAAGCCTCGCGCCTGTTCAGCAGCGATACCGCACAGCCTCGCGCTGAACTGGAAAGCCAGTTCAAAGTGCTGATGCAAGGGGCGTTCAGCAAACTGGACCTGGTCAGCCGTGACGAATTCGACAGCCAGATGGTCGTGCTGGCGCGCACCCGTGCACGCCTCGAGGCGCTGGAACAACAGGTGGCAGAGCTGGAAGCGCGGCTGGCCCCTACTGCCCAGCAGGACTGAACCAGCCCTGCCGCTGCCTCGCGTCAGGCGGAAACCCGCAGGGCGTTCAGCTCGGCCGGCTTGGGCGGTAGCTCACTGGCATGCAGGGTGCCGCGCAACAGCGCTGCACCACATTGGGTGAACACTGTTTTCACCCGGTTGTGCGAGTTGAGAATCTCGGCCTGGATACGCGCGATGGCGGGGTCTGTTGGCTGCAAGCTGGCCGCACGGTTAGCCCACTCGATGGCGGCAAAGCGGCTTTGCTTGCGAGTGCCGCGCCCCTGCATCCAGGCCAGCCCCAGCTCGGCACTGGCCCGTGCGGCAATTCCCAGGTCGGGGTGCTCGACCAGACTCAACAGGTACGCCACAGCCTCGGCCCGCTCCCGAGAGTTGCCGAACTGGCGCAACAGGATACCCAGATGCAAACGCGCGCGGGCATTGGTCTGGGCATCGCCCAGCGCGTCGACCAGCAGGTGCCTCACGGCCAGCATGGCGCTTCGCTCGCTGAGGTCCTCATCACCCTTCATGCGCAGGCACGCCAGCTTGTATTTGGCCCGGCGGCTGCCCGCTTTCACTGCGCGCCGCAGCCAATGTTCAGCGGCCTGGCGATCAATGTACTCTTGCGGCGTATTAGCCTGGCTACCACAGTACAAATCATGCAAGCCGAGGGCTGCCCCCGGCAGGTTCAGTTCGGCACAACGCTCGTACAGGTAGACGGCCACTTCATGGCGGTTGGCAGCCAATAGCAGGCGCGCCGCCGCTAGCACCGTGAACCCCGGCGCATGGCCTGCCAGCTGGCGTTTCACCGCCCGCTGCGACCATGCCTGGGCCAGCTCGGCGGAGCGTGGCAGCCCCCACAGACCAAAGCAGTGCCCTGCGGCGCGCAAGGCACAGGCGCCCGCATGGCAGCGCCCGTCGCACAGGCGCTCGAGGGCGCGGCGCAACAACTGCTGCTCATCCGCCAGGCCGTCGCGCAGTATCAGCTCGGCCAGGCAACGGAAAGGCTCGCCCATGGCCCCGATGGCGCCATGATCGGCATTGCACGCCAGGCTCGCGGCAAAGTCGCCCATCGCGCCGGCCTGATCGTGCAATGCAGTACAGCGCAACGCCCCCCGCCAAGCCAGCAGTACTGCGCGCTCCCGTGGCCTCAGCGGGCGCTGTGCCCAGGCGTCGAACAACTGCTGCCAAACGGCCACGGCCTGCAACTGGTCGGCAGCCGGCAGAAGTAGCTGCTCTTCAACGGCAATCCAGCGCAAGGCGTTACGCAGGCGCTCGTCCCAACCGGCGCACAACGGGCCGCTGGCCAACAGTTCAAGCGCATCGGCATCGGCGCCCGACCGCGGTAACAGGTAGATAGCCAGGGCCTGGATGGCTTCAAAGCAACCGGGGCGCAGGGCCAGTGCGTGGCGGAGCCAGTAGTAACGCGGGTCCTGAACGTCCTGGTAGGTCCGCTTGGCCAGGCACGCGGGCAAGCTGCTTGGCAGTTCCGCCAGCGGTTGCACCCCATGCCTGACCAACAGCGGCGCGGCGGCTTCCTGCACCTCCACGTCGGCATGGGCACTGGGCCGATAGCGCGCAGGCCGCCCATTGAACAACTCGCCCAACCAGCCTGGCTCGCGCAACTGCGCACTGACGCGCAGCATGCCGATGGCCGCTGCCAGCGGTTGCGCCGAATGCTCCAGGGCCTGCAGCAGGTGCGCAGTCGCGGTTTCGCATATCTGCCCTACGGCCAGCACACGCGCAGCGTTGGGTTGGCCATCAGCCTGTACCCGGCAAGCGCGGTGGAAGCAGTGCATGCCCATTACCACGTGCGGGTGGTAAGCCTTGGGGCAGGCATCGACCCAGGCCTTGAGCACCTGGGTCGGGGCTTTGTCGCCCTGGTTGTCGAGGTCGGCGAACATGTGGCCTTCCAGGGCCGCCAGGTAGGCCGGAAACTCACCGGGCGGCGCCTGATACCACTGCGCCTCGAGGCGATCGAAAAAACGGGTGAGCTCAACGAATGCGCGGGCCTGCACCAGTTCACGAATTACCTGGTGAGTGTGAGTGAGCGTTTGCACGGGGCAATTCCTCAAGTCCATTTGGAAGAAGGGACAGTGCCATTCCATGGCAACTGCGGTTGCCCAACAACACTAAGCCATACCCAGCCCCTACGCAAAAAATATTGGATCCATCTTTTGCTCAGTGACGTGAAAATACCCGAAAAATCCCTGCCCTGAAAAACCACGACGCACACTTCTTGCGCCAGCCTTGGGAGCGCTGGCTATCCTGTGCGCTACCGCAGGAAGCGGCCTTTAGCAGCGACAACGGAGCGTCCATGTCCCTAGCCCTCGTCCATAGCCGCGCCCAGGTGGGCGTACAGGCACCGGCGGTCAGCGTCGAAACGCACCTGACCAATGGGTTGCCGCACCTCACCCTGGTTGGCCTACCGGAAACCACCGTCAAGGAAAGCAAAGACCGGGTGCGCAGCGCCATCGTCAATTCCGGGCTGAACTACCCACAACGGCGCATCACCCAGAACCTTGCCCCCGCCGACCTGCCCAAGGATGGCGGGCGCTACGACCTGGCGATTGCCTTGGGCATCCTCGCCGCCGACGGTCAACTGCCAACCGCGGCCCTTGCCGAGCTCGAATGCCTGGGCGAACTGGCACTGTCGGGCACGTTGCGCCCGGTGCAGGGGGTATTGCCGGCGGCACTGGCGGCCCGCGAAGCAGGCCGGGCGCTGGTGGTGCCACGGGAAAACGCCGAGGAGGCCAGCCTGGCCGGCGGCCTGGCGGTGTACGCCGTGGGCCATTTACTGGAGCTGGTTGCCCACCTCAACGGCCAGATACCTCTGGCGCCCTATGCAGCCAACGGTTTGGTCCTGCAGCAACGGCCGTACCCGGACCTGAGCGAGGTGCAAGGGCAACTGGCAGCCAAGCGCGCCTTGCTGCTGGCAGCAGCCGGGGCGCATAACCTGCTGTTCACCGGCCCGCCCGGCACCGGCAAGACCTTGCTCGCCAGCCGGCTGCCCGGGCTGCTGCCGCCGCTGGACGAGCACGAGGCGCTGGAAGTGGCGGCGATCCAGTCCGTCAGCGGCCATGCACCGCTGAGCAGCTGGCCGCAGCGCCCCTTTCGCCACCCCCACCACTCCGCCTCCGGCCCGGCACTGGTTGGGGGCAGCAGCCGGCCGCAACCTGGCGAAATCACCCTTGCTCACCACGGCGTGCTGTTCCTCGACGAGCTGCCGGAATTCGAGCGCCGCGTGCTGGAGGTGCTACGCGAGCCCCTGGAGTCCGGTGAAATCGTGATTGCCCGGGCCCGCGACAAGGTACGCTTTCCCGCGCGCTTTCAGTTGGTGGCGGCCATGAACCCCTGCCCTTGCGGCTACCTCGGCGACCCGACCGGCCGTTGCCGCTGCAGCACCGAGCAGATCGCCCGCTATCGCAACAAACTGTCCGGGCCACTGCTGGACCGCATCGACCTGCACCTGACCGTGGCCCGCGAAAGCACCACGCTGAACAACCAGCCTAGCGGTGAAACCAGTGCCGCTGTGGCTGTGAAAGTGGCACAGGCCCGGGCGCTGCAATACGGGCGTCAGGCCTGCGCGAATGCTTTCCTCGATCTCGAGGGTTTACGCCGGCATTGTGCCCTGAACGCCGCCGACCAGGTCTGGCTGGAAAATGCCTGCGAGCGGCTGACGCTGTCGCTGCGCGCGGCACATCGGTTGTTGAAGGTGGCGCGTACGCTGGCGGATTTGGAGGGGTGCGAGGCCATTGGCCGGGCGCATCTGGCCGAGGCCCTGCAGTATCGGCCGGGGAGCAGTTAGGTTGCCAGTGGCCGTGCAGCCAAGGGCCAGCACCGCCACTGATTTACTGGCGGCCAGCCAACGCCTGTTCAACCACCGCCAGCAATACCTCTTCAGAAAACGGCTTGCCCAGGCACTCCAGCGCCCCCAGCCGCCTCGCCGCCTGCATAGCGGCATCATCCCAATGCGCCGACATGCAGATCACCCCTACCGCCCATTGCCTCAGCGCCAGCTCCCGCTGCACGTGCAGCCCGCTCATGCCGGGCATCTTCAGATCGAGCAGCACGCAACCGGCCTGGCCTGCCGGTTCAGACGCCAGGAACGTGGCACCGTCGGCGAAGGTCAGGGTCTCGAACCCGGCTGAACGCAGCAGGTTGGCCAGGCTCTTGCGCACCGAAGCGTCGTCATCGACGATGCATACCCATCTGCTCATGCGCCGCCCATGCCCTCCTGCTGTATGCCGAGCACGTTGTGCATGGCGACCAACTCCACCAATGAGCGGGACTGCATCTTGTTCATGATGCTCTTCTTGTGCACCTTGGTGGTCACCTCACTGGTGCCGATCTGCCTGGCGATCTGCTTGTGCGACAGGCCGTCGACCACCAGCGAGAACACCTGGCGCTCACGCGGGGTCAGGCGCTGGTACTTTTCCACCACGAGCCGGGCATGGCGCCACTTGCGCCCTTCGGCCACGGCCCGCACCCGCAGCGTACCCAACAGGGCCAGCAACTGCTCCTCGTCAAAGGGCTTGGTAAGGAACTCCACAGCACCTGCGCGCATCGCCTGCACGGTCATCGCAATGGTGCCAAAGCCGGTCATGAACACGATCGGCCAGGGCAGCGCCAGCTGGCGCAGCGTTTCCTGCACTTGCAACCCGGTGGTATCGGGCAGGTGCATGTCGAGCAACAGGCAGGCGTAGGGGGTTTCCAGCCGGGCTTCGAACAGCGCCTCGGCACTGGCGAACAGATGATGGGGTATTCCCTGCGAGCGCAGCAGCCGGCCGAGCGCCGTACGTACCGATGGGTCGTCATCAACCACCAGCACTGGCACATCCGTACTTTCGCCGGATGGCTCCAGGGTGTCGGCGCCTTCGCACAACGGCAAAAGCTCCAATGCCCGGGCAGGGGCCGCGAAGCTGATCTCGGCCGCCAACCGGTAGCCACGCCGAGGTACGGTCTGAATCAGCCCACGGTCGCCAAATGCCTTGCGCAGCAACGACACCTGGACCTGCAGATTGTTGTCCTCGACCACCGTGCCGGCCCACACCTGGCTGAACAAGTCTTCCTTGTCGACCACCCGGCCTTTGGCCCTGATCAGTGTGGCCAGCACCTCGAACGCGCGCCCGCCCAGCAGCATGGGCTTACCGTCGCGCAACACTTCGCGGCGCTCCAGGGACACCAGGGCATTGCCTATTCGGATCATGGCTTCCTCGCACGGGCACGGGCATTCGCGCAGCCACGAACAGCCTAGGCCAGCGGATGCAGTGGAACAATTATCCCGAGGGATAGGGTGTTCAAGGCACTATACAAGCGCCCGGAAAAGGCCAGGGGACGATAACGGACAACAGCGTGCCCGTTCCTGCCAAGCGGGCTGCAACCCGCATTCCCCTTGGGCTGGCTGCGTATACTCACGTCTCGGGATGTCGCCAGCAGGGGGGTGTTTCATGCGCGATGAACGCCTTGCTCACAGGCCCATCGATTACGACCAGACAGTCGACGGAAGCTGGCTCAACAACTGCGACATCACAGCGTTGGGCCAGGATGGCGAGCTTAGTTGCTTCCGCCTGTGCGACCCCACCAGCGGGCAAGCCTGGCTCGCCATGCGCGCACCGCTCGAAGCGCCCGCCGCCTGTCAGCGCCTGGAGCGCGACTACCGGCTGAAACTGGACCCACAGTGGGCAGTGGTGCCGTGCGCGTTCGTGCGTTCCCCCGAAGGCCCACTGCTGGTGTACCCGGCCGGTCACTCCATCGCCGACCTGCTCAGCGAAGGCCGGCTGGCGCTGGAGCCGTTCCTGGAGATTGCGCTGAACGCCGCCACTGCCTTGGCCCAGGCCCACCAAAGCAATGTACTGCACGGCGCCCTGCAGCCAGCCCATGTGCATGTGCAGGACAACTTGCAGGTGCGGCTGGGCGGGTTCCGTGCAACACCTGCGCATCCGCTCGGCGAGCAAGGCATGCCGCTCGGCAACTGGACCTACCTGGCGCCCGAGCAAGTCTGCCCGCACGGCAGCAACAACGACCTGCGCAGTGACATCTATGCCCTGGGGGCGATCCTGTACCAGCTACTGCTCGGTGAATTGCCGCTGACCGGGCGCGATACCCAGCACTGGCGTCAGCTGCATGCCGGGGTACAACCCAAGACCGCCTGCGAAGTCGACAACCGCGTGCCGCAGCCGCTGAGCAGCGTGCTGGCCAAGGCCCTGGCCAAGGAACCGGACGCACGCTACCAGAGCGCACACGCCCTGGCCGTGGACCTGGGCTACTGCCAGCGGCAATGGGCTGCCAGCAAACACATGGCGGCCTTTGAACCAGGTTGCGCCGACCCGGTCGCCGCCCATGGCAGCCGCCTGTATGGCCGCGATGCCGAACAGCAGGCCATTGCGCTGCTGCTCAAGGGGTTGCGCCGCGACAGCACGCCGCAAGTGCTGCATATTCAAGGCGCCGCAGGCATGGGCAAGTCGAGCCTGGTGGCCGCTGCACTCAAGGCCAATGCTCAAGGGTACTGGGCGGTCGGCAAGTGCAACAGCGTGTCGCAGGCTGCGCCCTACGCGCCCTGGGTGGAAATCCTCGGCGCCCTGACCACCCAGTTGCTGGCCAAGGACAGCCACGAACTCGACGCCCTGCGCCACGACATTCTGCGCCGCATCCAAGGCCACGGCCGGCTGCTGGGCAAGCTGGCGCCAGACCTGCAGCTAGTGCTCGGCGCGTTGCCGCCACTGCCAGGCAAACTTACCCCCATGGCGCTGCAGAAGGAGCTGCGGGCCGTGGTCGAATTCCTTGCAGTATTCAGCCGCCCCGGCCTGCCACTGGTGCTGTTCATCGACGACATCCAGTGGGTCGATGAGGCCTCGCGCCAGCTCCTGGCGCAACTGCTGGCAAACGCGCCCGGCAACCTGCTGCTGATCTTTGCCCAACGCAGCGACACCGGCACTACCCAAGGCCCGGTCAGTGTCCCCCACTCACTGCGCAGTACCACCCTGAACCTGCGACCGCTGGCCGTTGGCGCGGTGGCAGAGTTGATCGCCGAGCGCTACCACGTGGATGCCGAAGCCGCCTTGGCACTGGCTGCACAGGTACATGAGAAGACCGCAGGCAACCCGTTCTTCATCCACCAGATCCTGCGCGCCATGGTCGAAGACCAGTTGTTCTTCTTCGATACCCAGGCCATGCGTTGGTCGTGGTGCCCACAGGCCGTGGCCCGGCACCGTTACGCCGACAATGTCGCCGAGCTGATGATCCACCGCCTGGCGCGCCTGCCCGCGCCACAGCGCGACGTACTGCGCATCGCCAGCGCCGCAGGCAGCCGCTGCGACAATGGCGTATTGCAGCGGGTGCTGGGGCGGGCGCCAGGCACTGCGGTGCAGGTCCTGATTGCCGCGGGCTTCCTGCTGTCGAGCCAGAGCGGCCTGGGCTTCGTGCATGACCGCGTGCAGGAAGCGGCGTATCAACTGACGCCAGGGCACGAGCGCGAAGCGCTGCATGCGCGCATTGCCGTGGCCATGCTCGGGGCTTGGCCAGACCGCTTGCAGGCGCTGCTGTTCGAGATTGCCCATCAGCTGCAACGCGCCAGCCCGTGCGGGTTTGCCGCAAATGACTGTGCAACGTTCCTGCAACTTACGTACGAGGCGGCACAGCGGGCGCGTGACAGCCGCGCCTATGAGCAGGCCGCCGGCTACCTGCACACGGCACAACAGCTGCTCGAAGCCGGCAGTACGCTGGAAGGCCGCGCCACGCTTGGCTTTGCGATTGCCAGCATGGCAACGGAGTGCGACTTGCAACTGTCGCGCACGGTCGCCGCCCAGGCCCGCCTGGCTGAATGCCGCCAGCGTGCCGGCTCGACGCTGGAGCGGGCCAGGGTGTGCCAGTTGCAGGCACGCCTGGAGACCTTGCAGGGTAACTGCCAGGCTGCCATCGCCAGCGCGCTTGGCGGCCTGCGGATGCTGGGTATCGAACTCGCGCCAGGCCTTGACCCACACCAGGTGCAAGCCAGCCATGCCCGTGTGCAAAGCCTGATCGAGCAGAAAGGCCTTCACTGCCTGGAGTCGCTGCCACGCACCGACTCGCAAGAGGTCGCACTGGCAGTGGGTTTGCTGGCGACCCTGTCGTCATCGTTCCTGGTGCCGGACGACCTGTGTTTCCTGCACCTGGCCAAGCTCATGGAGCTGGCGTTGCTGCATGGCGTGGCGCCAGGGAGCACCTACGGCCTGGCCTGGTACGGGGTGATGTGCGCCGAGCGTTTTGGTGCCTATCACGATGGCCATAGCTGCTGCCTGGCAGCGCTCAAGCTGATCGAGCGCCACGGCCTGGAGGCCGACCTGAGCAGCGCGCTGCTCGCTCTGGACCAGCTCAGTGCCTGGACGTCGCCCATGGAGCTGGCCCGCCGCACCGCCGTGGAGGCCGTCGATTCGGCGCACCTGAGCGGCGACCTGGCCATGAGCTGCCATGCCTGCAACCACTTGGTTTCCGACTCGCTGATCATGGGCCGCTACCTGCCGGAAGTGGCCGAGGAAGTCGCCCAGGGCCTGGCCACTGCGCGCCGGCATGGCTACCTGGAGGTGGCGCAGACCCTGCTGGCCCAGCAAGCGTTCGTCGCCGCCCTCAGCGGCACCACCGGCACGACCGCAACCGCACCCTCGAACTCGCCCATCACACGGTTCTTCGAGTACCTGTTCGCCGGCATGAGCGCCTTCTACCTGGGCAACCATACGCAGGCCATGGCCAGCCTGGCGCGGGCCGGCGACTACGCCTGGGCCGCGCCGGCCCACATCAACCTGGCCGACTACCACCTGTTCCGTGGCTTGCTCCTGGGCAGCCCGGAGGCCCCCGGCAGCCTTGCCGACAAGCTGCACGCACTACAGGCATTGCGTGAGCGCTTCGCTCACTGGGCAGGCTTCAACCCGGCCACGTTCCGCAATAAATTGCTGCTGATCGAAGGGGTGATCGCCAAGCTGGAGGGCGACGGGCTGGCCGCCATTCGTTTCTTCGACCAGGCCCAGATCGCCGCCACCGCTGCCGGCTTCGTCCACGAACAGGCGCTGGCCCATGAGCAACTGGCGGAAGTGTGCATCCCCAGCGGCCTGATTTCCGGCGCCAACCTGCACCTGCGCGTCGCTCGCGATTGTTTCCACATCTGGGGCGCAACCGGCAAGGTGCACCAACTCGAGACCCTGCATCCGTTCCTGCGCACCCAGCCGATCCAGGAAACCCAGCGTGCCACGCAGCAGGCCAGGCTGGACCTTGAGGCCGGTATCGAAGCGGCGCGAGCGCTGTCCGAGGAGGTGCTGCTGGAGGGCCTGATCGAAACCCTGATGGGCCACCTGACCGAGCATTCCGGCGCCGACCACGGTGCACTGCTGATCGTCAGCGGTGCCGAATTCCAGATGGCCGCCCTCGCCTACATCGACGATGCCGGGCTGCACGTGAACATGGACAATTGCCAGAAATTCATGACCCAGGCGCCGTTGTCGGTCATCAACACCACCATGCGTACGCGCAAGCCGCTGGTGCTGAGCGATGCGCAAAGCGATTGTCCAGAAGCCTTTCGCCAGGACCTGCAGGCACGTGGCGCCCGCTCGGTACTGTGCCTGCCCCTGGTGATCCAGGGGGTGCTGATCGGCCTGGTGTACCTGGAAAACCGCCTGGTACCCGGCCTGTTCGGCAGCCAGCGCCTGGCCATGCTGGAGATCCTGGCGGCGCAGGCCGCGGTGTCACTGCAGACGGCCAAGTTCTACACGCGCCTGGCCGAAGACAACCAGAGCCGGGCGCAGATAGAGGCGGAACGGCGTCATTCTCGCGCAGAGCTTGCGCGCACTGCCCACCTGCAAGTCATGAACGAACTGTCGGCCTCGATTGCCCACGAAATCAGCCAGCCGTTGCTGGGTATCGCTGCCAATGCCGCCGCCAGCCTGCGCTGGCTGAAGCGCGCAAAGCCCGACCTCGAAGAAGCGATGGCCGGGCTGGAAGACATCCGCAATGACAGCGAGCGTGCTGCCAACATCCTGCGGGCGTTGCGCTCGCTGGCCAAACAGGCACCGCTGCAGCGCCAGGCGGTGAAGCCGGACGCGGTGATCCGCGAGGTGGTGCGCCTGACCTCGACCGATGCCGCCAAGGGTGCAGTGCAGGTGCAAACCCACTTGCACGCGGGGGGCAGCGTGATGGCCGACCCGGTGCAGTTGCAACAGCTGATGTTCAACCTGATCACCAATGGCCTGGAGGCGCTGGCGGGGTACCGCGCCGATGGCGTGCTGCGCATTGCCTCGGCGGTAGTTGCGGGGCAGGTAGAGATCTGTGTGGAGGACAACGGGCCGGGCATTGCGGTTGAAGAACGCGAGCGCGTGTTCGATGCGTTCTACACCACCAAGGGCAGCGGTATGGGCATGGGCCTGGCAATCTGCAATTCGGTGGTACAGGCCCACGGCGGCCAGTTGCAGGCGCTGGTGTCGGAGCTTGGAGGCTGCCGGATTCGCTTCACCCTGCCGGCCAGTGACCTCTAGCCTATGCCGGCCTGTTCACGGTGCACCCCGCGCCTGCGCATACCACGCTGCAGGAACGGGTGTACCCGCTGCAAGGCCGGTTCAAGGCTGAATCAGCGCGACGTCAGCGCCGCATAGCTGTTCATCAGGTTGCGATAGTTGGGTATGCGCTGCGACAACAAATTGCCCAGCCCTTCGATGTCGTTGCGCCAGTCGCGGTGCAGCTCACAGGCCACCGAGAACCAGTTCATCATCTGCGCGCCCGCCTGGGTCATGCGCACCCATGCTGCCTGCTGCACGGTGGGGTTGAAAGTGCCCGAGGCATCGGTGACCACGAACACCTCGAAACCTTCCGCCAGCGCCGACAGGGTCGGGAAGGCCACGCACACATCGGTGACCACGCCGGCAATGATCAATTGCTTGCGCCCGGTCGCCTTGATCGCCTTGACGAAATCCTCGTTGTCCCAGGCATTGATCTGGCCTGGGCGGGCAATGTAGGGCGCGTCCGGGAACATCGCCTTGAGCTCCGGCACCAGCGGGCCGTTCGGGCCTTGCTCGAAACTGGTGGTGAGGATGGTGGGCAGGCCGAAGAACTTGGCCAGGTCACCCAGGGCCAGCACGTTGTTCTTGAACTCGTTGGGGGCGAAGTCCTGCACCAGCGAGATCAGGCCGGTCTGGTGGTCCACCAGCAGTACCACGGCGTCGTCTTTGTTCAGGCGCTTGTAATCGGGTTGGCTCATGGGGGGTGACTCCTCGGTTGGAAAAGCGGCGCGGTACTACCCGCAGGGGGCTATACCGGTGAATAGCTCCGGCTTAAGAACAGGCCTGGGCCTGGCGCCACGCGTTCGGCGGCTGGCCGACCAGGCGGCTGAAGGCACGGGTGAAGTGGGCTTGGTCGCAGAACCCGCATTCCAGGCTCACGTGGGTAATGGGCGCCTCGGTGGCAAGCAGGCGCTTGGCCTTTTCCATGCGTGCCAGCAGGCGCCAGGCCTGGGGCGAAAGCCCGGTATTGACCTTGAAAGCTCGGGAGAAATGGCTGCGTGTGAGGTTGCACAGGCCGGCGATCTCGATGATCGACAGCGAGCTGCGCAGCATCAGTTCCTTGGCCCGGCGCAAGCGCGCAGGCGTCAGGGCCCCAGGGGGTTGCAGCGGCATTTGAGGCGTCCCGTCGTGCATGGCGACTCTCCTGTTCAGTAGGGAAAGTCTCACCCCCGGCACATGACAAAGTCCTGAGCCAAAGCTGAATTGTTCTTAATTGTGCGGTGCTGGCCCTGGCGGGTTTGCCGCTACCATAAGATGCGTTTCATATTCAGTTACAGGCCGTCAGCGGCACCAGGTTCAAGGTAGAAAAGCAATGCAGCAAAAAACCGCCCACCGCACCGTCGCCATGGTGCTGTTCAACGATGTGCTGTTGCTGGACGTGACGGGGCCTATGGATGCATTCGCCATCGCCAACCGTTTCCTGCCGGCCGAGCGGCGCTACCAGTTGCTCACCCTGGCCGAGGGGCAGGCGGCGGTGCGTGGCTCGTGCGGGCTGAAGGTGGTGGCCGACCTACGCCTGGAAGACCTGCCTGCCGCCGTGGATCTGCTACTGGTGCCCGGTGGCCCTGGCGCCTACGACATCGCGCTGCCAGTGCTCGAGCGTTGGCTACCCCAGGCCGTGCGCAGTGCGAAGCGGTTCGGGGCGATTTGTACCGGGGTATTCTTGCTGGGCCGGGCCGGGCTGCTGGACGGCTACCGTTGCACCACCCACTGGAACTACGTAGAGCGCCTGGCGCAGGCGTTTCCCGCGGCCAAGGTGGAAACCGAGCAGATCTATGTCATCGACCGCTGCCTGATCACGTCTGGCGGCATCACGGCGGGCATTGACCTGGCACTGGCGGTTATCGCCGAAGACCACGGCAAGGCACTGGCCCTGGAAGTGGCCAAGGTGCTGCTGGTGGCGCGCCACCGGCAGGGAGGGCAAACGCCGTATGGGCCGCTGCTGGCGGCAGTGCCACGCGACGACTCGCCAGTGGCGAGGGTGCAGGCATACATCGTCGATCATATCGAGCAGGCCTTCACCGTGCAGAAAATGGCCGACCTGGTGGCCATGAGCGGGCGCAACTTTGCCCGCACGTTTCAGCGCGAGGTGGGGATTACGCCACTGCAATACCTGCAGAATGCGCGCATCGACCGCGCCCGCCAGTTGCTCGAATGCGGCGACCTGCCACTGAAGGTGGTGGCGGCGCAGTGCGGGTTTGGCAGTGACCGGCACATGCGCAAGGTGTTCTGCGAACGGATTGGCATGACGCCGGCGCAGTATCGGGCACAGTTTGGTGGGGCCTGAGTCAGTGTGTTTCCTGAGCGGGCCGCTTCGCGGGGAAACCCGCGCCCACAGGGGCTGCACAGGTTGTCTCATTTTTCAGGACAATCTTTCTCCCCGATGGCAGATTGTCTAACGCCACCCCGGCCCTCAGAATTGTCCGCCAACCTGTTCGAACGCTGCCCCGGCAGCTCATGGAGTACGAGCCCATGCCACATGAAGGCAGCCTTCTACAAACCGCGGTGATCTTTCTGCTCGCTGCCGTCCTTGCCGTGCCCTTGGCCAAGCGCCTGCAACTGGGTGCCGTGCTTGGCTACCTGCTGGCCGGTGTGGTCATTGGCCCGCAGGCATTGGGTTTGATCCGCGATACCGAAAGCGTGGCGCACATTTCCGAGCTGGGCGTGGTGCTGCTGTTGTTCATCATCGGCCTGGAATTGTCACCCAAACGCCTGTGGCTGATGCGCAAGGCCGTGTTCGGCGTCGGTACCGCCCAAGTGGTGCTGACCGGCGTGCTGATCGGCGCCATTGCCCTGTTCGGTTTCGGTCAGGCGCTACCTGCGGCCATCGTGCTCGGCCTTGGCCTGGCGCTGTCATCCACCGCCCTCGGCCTGCAAAGCCTGGCCGAAAGCAAGCAACTCAATGCCCCGCACGGCCGCCTGGCCTTCGCCATCCTGCTGTTCCAGGACATCGCCGCCATACCGCTGATCGCCCTGGTGCCGCTGCTGGCCGCCAGCGGGCCGGACACCAGCCACGGCGACAGCCTGCAACACGGCTTGCAGGTTTTCGCCAGCATCGCCGTGGTGATCGTCGGCGGCCGCTACCTGCTGCGCCCGGTGTTCCGCACGGTGGCCCGCACCGGCCTGCCAGAGGTGTCTACCGCCACTGCGCTGCTGGTAGTGATCGGTACCGCATGGTTGATGGAGGAAGCCGGCATTTCCATGGCGCTGGGTGCCTTCCTCGCCGGCTTGCTGCTGGCGGACTCGGAGTACCGCCACGAGCTGGAATCTCAGATCGAACCCTTCAAGGGCCTGCTGCTGGGGTTGTTCTTCATCAGTGTCGGCATGGGTGCCAACCTGCGGCTGCTGCTGGAAATGCCGCTGGTGGTGCTAGGCCTGACCCTGCTGCTGGTGGCAGTTAAGCTGGTGCTGCTGGTTGGCGTTGGCCGCCTGGCCGGTGGCCTGAGCGGCGCCAACGCGCTACGCCTGGGCATGGTGCTGGCGGCCGGCGGCGAGTTCGCTTTCGTGGTGTTCAAGCTGGGCAAGGACCAGGGCCTGTTCGACACCCAGACCTACGACCTGCTGCTGATGACCATCACCCTGTCGATGGCCATTACCCCGCTGCTGATGATTGCCTGCGCCCGCGCCCTCAAGCGGCCGCAACCTGCGCGTGAAGTGCCTGAGCAATACAAGCAGATACAGGCGGATACGCCTCGGGCGGTAATCGTCGGCATGGGGCGTATGGGGCAGATCGTTGCACGCATCCTGCGCGCGCAGAAGATCCCGTTCATTGCCCTGGAAACCTCGGTCGATGCCATCGAGATGACCCGTATGTTCGAGCAGGTGCCGGTGTTCTACGGCGACCCGCTGCGCCCGGAAGTGCTGCATGCCGCCAAGGTGGGTGAAGCGGAGTACTTCATCATCACCATTGATGACCCTGAAGCTGCCATTCACACAGCTGAGCGGGTGAAGCGCCTGTACCCGCACCTGAAAGTGCTGGCCCGTGCGCGCAACCGCCAGCATGTGCACAAGTTGGCGGATGTCGGTGCCGAGCCAATCCGCGAGACGTTCTATTCCAGCCTGGAAATGACCCGCCGCGCGCTGGTGGGGCTGGGTTTGAGCGATGAGCAGGCGGCGGACCGGATTGCACGGTTCACCCAGCATGACGAAGAAGTGCTGGTGGCCCAGGGGCAGGTCCGCGATGACCGGGCCAAGGTGATGCAAACGGCCAAGGAGGCGCGGGTTGAGTTGGAGCGGTTGTTTGATTCGGATGCGGACTGACGGCCTTTGAGCGCATGGCTTGAGGGGATTGAGTCACAGCCCGTGAATTGATATTGCCTGTGCCGGCCTCTTCGCGGGCATGCCCGCTCCCACAGGTTCTGCACTGGGTTTGAAGCTTGCGCGACACCTGTGGGAGCGGGCGAGCCCGCGAAAGGGCCGGTACCTGCGGGCGCTTACGGCTGTGGCTACAAAGCCCTGGAACACCTGGGCGAAACCGGCAAGAGCCTGTTCTGGGGCAACCTGAACGCAGTTGAAATGGCAGGAGGGTTAGTTGAAAGCATTGCTGGGAGGTATCGAGTCGCAGCCCGCAAGTTGAAGGGCATCACAGCCGCCATGAGCAGGCCAAGGTGCCTGGCCTGCTCAGCCTCAATAAAGGAAACACCCTACACGGCGCGTCACCCCGCGTCTGATTGTTCGCCGCAACCCTTCTCTCTAGGCTCACTTCGCCGTCACCGCGTCAGCGGCACCTATCGCAGCCGGGTAGTCATCAGGAGCCCGATGGGTGACATCCTGATTCAGCGTAGCTGCATCCATCACATCGTCGAGAAGCGACAGGATGCCCGGGAGCGCTATGTCAAAGTCGCCCTCGATACCCTGATCGGACCATTTGAAGTGTGGCAGGTGGCATATACCAATGACACAAACAGACTGGCCTTCATAGGCGTGTATGAAACCAAGCGGCAGATGCTGGTGGTCGTAGTCCTCAACAAAGGCAAAATGCTGTGGAATTTCATGCAATGCGATGCGAAAGCGCTGAACAAACATCGCCACGGCAAGCTGCTGTACAAGCGGTACACATTCCTGTCAGGCAAAGAAAAGGGCCACTGTCGCCAGTGGCCCTGCAAGCGTGCTTGATATTCATATGCACACCCTCAAGCCAGGGTGTGGAGGTCTCACCCGACGCTGATGATTCAGCCATCGGCGGGGTTCCTACGCCAACTGTTGCCGCTGAATGGCAGCTGGTTTCGCGCTCAACTGAAACGCTAACAAACACTTCTATATCAAGTCAACGATGGCGCTCAGTGGAGCCCTCCCACCAAGTTACTGGCTGTTACTTACCCGCAGTCAACGCGTTATAGCTGGTCATCAGATTCCGATAATCCGGAATGTGGTTGGAGCACAGCGCCGCCAGCCCTTCCACATCATTGCGCCAGTCACGGTGCAGCTCACAGGCCACGCCAAACCAGGTCATCATCTGCGCACCAGCCTGGCTCATGCGGTCATGCGCCGCATCGCGGGTCATTTCGTTGAAGGTGCCGGAAGCATCAGTCACCACGAACACTTCAAACGCCTCTTCCAGCGCCGACAGTGCCGGGAACGCCACGCACACCTCGGTCACCACACCCGCAATGATCAGCTGCTTCTTGCCAGTCGCCTTCACCGCCTTGACGAAGTCTTCGTTGTCCCAGGCGTTGATCTGGCCGGGGCGAGCGATGTACGGCGCGTCCGGGAACAGCTCCTTCAGCTCCGGTACCAGCGGGCCGTTGGGGCCTTGCTCGAAGCTGGTGGTGAGGATGGTAGGCAGGTTGAAGAACTTCGCCAGGTCGGCCAGCGCCAGCACGTTGTTCTTGAACTTGTCCGGTTCGATGTCACGCACCAGCGACAGCAGGCCAGCCTGGTGGTCTACCAGCAGTACAGCGGCGTCCTCTTTGTTCAGGCGGTTGTAGGTGAATTTGCTCATGGTCGGTGCTCCAAAGGTTTATGAATTTTTCAGCTGTTCGGGGTGTTTCGAGTTGATGGGCACAGATTAAAATCATCACCTTTGTGGCGGTAGTCAGCAGAATCTGGCTTTAGCGTTCCGTTTCGTGAACGATGGCTGTGTAGGGGCTGCCTGCAAGCCAAAACCCGGAGACCGATCATTGGAAGACCTCAACTCCCTCTACTACTTCACCCAGGTAGTCGAGCACGGTGGTTTCGCCCCGGCAGGCCGGGCGCTGGACATGCCCAAGTCGAAGCTCAGCCGGCGCATTGCCGACCTGGAGGAGCGCCTGGGCGTGCGCCTGCTGCACCGCACCAGCCGCCATTGCTCGCTCACCGAGATCGGCCAGGCCTACTACAACCGCTGCCTGGCCATGCGCGTGGAGGCCGAGGGTGCGGCGGAGATCATCGAGCGCAACCGCAGCGAACCGCGCGGGCTGGTGCGCATCAGTTGCCCGACCACCCTGCTCAACTCCTGGGTCGGGCCGATGCTGACCCGCTACATGCTCAAGTACCCGCAGGTGGAGCTGTTCATCGAAAGTACCAACCGCCGCGTCGACCTGCTGCATGAGGGCTTCGACATCGCTTTGCGGGTGCGCTTTCCGCCGTTGGAAAACACCGACATGGTGATGAAGGTGCTAAGCAACAGCACCCAGTGCCTGGTCGGCCAACCTCAATACCTGGAGCAGCTGCCCAAAGGTTTCGACCCACAGTTGCTCAGCACGCTGCCCAGCCTGCACTGGGGCAGCGCCCAGCGCGAGTATCAGTGGGAGCTGTTTCGGGGTGAAGACAGCAGCCGCAGCATCGTCATCCCGCACAAACCACGCATGGTGACCGACGACCTGTTTGCCCTGCGTCATTTCGTGGTGGCCGGGGTCGGCATTGCGCACTTGCCGCGGGTGGCTGTGCGCGAGGACCTGGCGGCGGGGCGGTTGGTGGAACTGATCCCGGACTGGCACCCGCGCTGTGGCATCGTGCATGCGATCTTCCCATCGCGGCGCGGATTGCTGCCTTCGGTGCGGGCGTTGATCGATCATCTGGCTGAGGAGTTTGCGATCAGCGACATGGCTTGAGTACTGAGCTGGCTTCTTCGCGGGCATGCCCGCTCCCACAGGTACCGCACAGGGCTCAGACCCTGTGGGAGCGGGCGTGCCCGCGAAGAGGCCGGTACAGGTAAACCAAATCCCCCAGCACACGCTTACAAGACCCCAGGCCTATCCTTCACCCACACTCCCGGATCATCCACTCCGGAGCCCCCATGATCCGCGCCACTCACGGGCCAGGCCGCGCCCTGCTCGCCACCCTCGCCCTGTGCCCGGCACTCAGCCAGGCCGCTGAACCCGGCTGGTCGCTGCTCAGCCGCAATTACGTCCTGCACAGCGGCTTTCGCTCACCTTCCGGCAGTGGCCAGAACTACCGCCAGGAATGGGCCCAGGGCTTCATCGGCGAGGTCCGCTCCGGCTTCACCGAAGGCACGCTTGGCGTCGGCATCGACGCCAATGGCTTTCTCGGTTTCAAGCTAGACGGCGGTCGCGGCCATGCCGGCACCGGCCTGCTGCCGCGCGACAGCGATGGGCGCGCCGAATCCGACTACTCCAGCGCCGGCGCCGCGCTAAAGCTGCGCCTGGGCAACACCCAGCTGCGCTACGGGGAAATGATGGTGGAAACCCCGGTATTCGACACCGGCGACAAACGCTTGCACCCCGAATACGCCACCGGCTGGTTGGTCGAGAACACCGATTTGCCCGACTGGCGGCTGCAGGCCGGGCGTTTCACCGCCTTCAACAACCAGGACAACAGTTCGACCCACGACGATTTCAGCGGCTACGGCGCCACCACCCACAACCGCGCCATCAGCCTGGCAGGCGCCACGTTCGCACCTGCTGGCCCGTTCGGCGGCGCGCTGTATGCGGGGCAACTTCAGGACACTTGGCGCCAGGCCTACCTCAACCTGAACCTGGCCGAAGGCAACTGGCGCCTGGACGGCAACCTATACCACACCCGTGACACCGGTAGCGCCAGCGCCGGTGCAATCGACACGCTCGCCTACAGCCTGCTGGCCAAGTACCGTTTCGGTGCCCAGGCGCTGAGCCTGGCCTATCAGAAGGTCGAGGGCGACACTCCGTTCGACTTCGTCGGTGGCGACTCCATCTACCTGGCCAATTCGATCAAGTACGCCGACTTCAACGGCCCTGGCGAGCGCTCGTGGCAACTGCGCTACGACCTAGACTTCGCTACCCTGGGCGTGCCCGGCCTGAGCCTGATGGGCCGTTACGTCAGTGGCCGCGACATCGATGGCAGCCATGCCCCGGCAAACGGGGGTTATGTGAACCAGTACGGCAACGGCGGCAAGCACTGGGAGCGCGACATAGACCTGAAATACGTGGTGCAGTCCGGTGCCGCCAAGGACCTGAGCCTGTCGTTCTCCCACGTTAGCCACCGTGCCAACCAGGCCCAGGGCGGCGATGACATCGACCGCCTCTACCTGATCATCGAATACCCCCTCAAAGGCAGTTTCTAAAGTCGGGCTTTCAGCGCG
>NZ_JBICMS010000072.1:0-260050 GCF_043106615.1 Pseudomonas sp. CJQ_9
GCGAAGCGCCGCGCGGGCGGCGCTCGATCTCACAGGCGCTGCATATCTTCTGACAAACACCTGTCAGCCCTGATGCGATCCCTGTGTGGGGCTGCCGGCGATGGGCCGCAGCGCGGCCCCGGCCAACTCAGGTCAGGAAGCGGTACTGGCCGTACCCTGCACGTTTTTGGGTGCCAACCGGAACACGTGGTACAGCACGGTCAGCAGCACCAGGAATGCGGGGCCGATGTACAGCGCCACCCGGGTGTCCTCGAAGTACGCCATCAGGCCCACCACCAGCACCAGGAACGCCAATGCCAGGTAAGAGCTCAGCGGCCACAACCACATGCGGTACTTCAGCCCCTGGCGCTCGGCAGGGGTAAGGCCGGCACGGAATTTCAACTGCGCCAGCAGGATCATCACCCAGGTCCAGATCGCGCCAAAGGTGGCAATCGACGTCACCCAGACGAAGACCTTCTCCGGCACTAGGTAGTTGGCCAGCACGCCCAGCAGCAGCGCGCCGATGGACAGCAGCAGCGCATTGCGGGGCACCCCGTTGTTCGAGGTACGGGCGAAGGCCGCCGGGGCCTGGCCGTTCTGCGCCAGGCTATAGAGCATGCGCCCGGTGCTGAAGATGCCGCCATTGCATGAGGACAGCGCCGCAGTGATGACCACGAAGTTGATGATGCCCGCGGCGGTCTTGATGCCCAGGCGCTCGAAGGTCATGACGAACGGACTGCCCTGGCTGCCAATTTCGTTCCACGGGTAGATCGACAGAATCACGAACAACGCACCGACATAGAACAGCAGGATGCGCCAGAACACCGAGCCGATGGCCTGCGGGATGGTTTTTTGCGGGTTACGCGCTTCACCGGCAGTCAAACCGATCATTTCCACGCCCAGATAGGCGAACATCACCATCTGCAGCGACATCAGCACGCCGGTCACGCCGTTGGGCATGAAGCCGCCGTTGCTCCACAGGTTGGCGATGCCCACTGCCACACCGTCATTGCCCAGGCCGAAGGCAATGATGCCGACGCCGCCCAGCACCATGGCGATGATGGTGACGATCTTGATCAGGGCGAACCAGAACTCGAATTCGCCGAAGGCCTTGACCGCTACCAGGTTGACCGCCCCCATGCTGCCCAGCGCCGCCAGGGCCCAGATCCAGCGTGGCACGTCGGGGAACCAGATCCCCATGTAGATGGCTACCGCGGTAATTTCCGCAACACAGGTCACCAGCCACAGGAACCAGTAGTTCCAGCCAGTGAGAAAGCCCGCCAGCGGGCCAAGGTAGTCCTGCGCATAGCGGCTGAACGAGCCGGCGACAGGGTTGTGCACGGCCATTTCACCAAGGGCGCGCATGATCACCAGAATGGCCAGGCCACCGATGATGTAGGACAGCATGATGGCCGGGCCGGCCATTTCGATGGCCTTGGCCGAGCCTAGGAAAAGACCGACACCGATACAGGCGCCCAGCGCCATCAGACGGATATGCCGTTCGCCCAGTTCACGCTTGAGCGGGCCGCCTTCGGTGGCCTGGCCATGGGCAGGGTGGTTGCCGACTGGCATAGCGATTCAACCTCATTTTGTTATTGGATTTGCCTTCGTGCAGCACCCGCCACGCCGATAGGCGTGGCCTTGGCTTGCCAGGCTGGCCTCGTGGGCCGGCCCGCGTGCCGGGTCAGAGCAACCCGGCAGGGCGAAGGGGCGAGCAGTATAGGAAGACCGTTGAAGGGGTTTTCGCTGTATATCCAGGAATAATCAGCGAGTTCTCCGGAACCCCTGGCACCTTTGATCATCTCCGACAAATGTTTCCGCCTACCCGCTCACCGTCTAAGCTTCAGGCAAGCAAGACGAAAATACCTGGCCGGATTGAAGACTATGGGCGCACTGTGGCAGTCGGAACCAAGCAGAACGGAAGCACCCGAGACACCGCCGGCCGAGACGCCACACCGCAATACCCCCCGGCAGCGTCGGCTATGGTGGCGGCTGATCATCCTCATCGTGCTGGTGGCGCTGGTGGCTGTCGGCTTCGCCGCCTACGACGAATTTCGCACGTCCGAGTTGCAGTCGCGGGAATTCAGCAAGCTCGCCAGCACGCTCACCTACTCGCTGCAGCCCGGCCCCAGCGACGCCATCGTCTACCCCGGTGACGGGCCGTTCGACAAACGCCTGGGTTACAGTGCCTTGGGTGAATTCCTGCCGCGCCTGCTCAAGCGCGACTACCTGATCAGCGAACAGGTCAGGTTTTCCCCGGCGTTGGTGAACTACGTCGAGCATGGGCTGTTCGTGCCCTATATCGAGAAGATCCAGGCGGGCCTGTCGATCACCGACTGCCGTGGCGACATGCTCTACCAGTACAACTACCCGCAGCACCTGTACCCTGACTTCGCCGCCATCCCGCCCGTGATGGTCAATAGCCTGCTGTTCATCGAGAACCGCGACCTGCTTGACACCCAAGACCCGCGCAACAACCCGGCCGTGGACTGGCCGCGCTTCGCCAAGGCCGCCTACAGCCAGGTGGCCAAGTACCTGGCGCTGCCCGGCCAGTCGGCGGGTGGCAGCACCCTGGCCACGCAACTGGAAAAGTATCGCCACTCCCCAGATGGCCTGACCGTGTCGGGGGCCGAGAAGATCCGCCAGATGATTTCGGCCAGCGTGCGCGCGTACCAGGGCGGCCCCGACACCACCGAGGCGCGCAAACGCATCGTGCGTGACTACCTCAATAGCGTGCCACTGTCGGCCGTGCCGGGCCACGGCGAGGTGCACGGCATGGCCGAGGGGCTGCGGGTGTGGTACGGCGCCGACTTCGACCAGGTCAACCAGGCGCTGACGTCCACCGCCACTGACCCGCAAAGCATGGCGGCGCGTGGCTTGGCCCTGCGCCAGGTGCTGTCGCTGATGATCGCCCAGCGGCGGCCCTCGCATTACTTGTCCAAAGGCCGGGTGGAACTGGCCGAGCTGACCGACTCGCACATCCGCGTGCTGGCCGCCAACAAGGTCATCGAACAGCCACTGGCCGAGGCGGCGCTGGCCAGCAAAGCGGTGTACCGCGACTGGGTGGCGCAACCGACCATCGTGCCCATCGTCACCAACAAAGGTATCAGCCTGGCGCGCAACCGCCTGGCGGCCATGCTCAACCGCCCGCTGTACGACCTCGACCGCCTCGATGTCTCGGCTACCAGCACCCTGCAGGCTGACCTGCAATTGCAGGTCAGCCAATACCTGAAGAACCTTGCCGAACCGGCTTTCGCTGCGCAGATCGGCCTGATCGGCGAGCGCCTGCTCACCGCCAAGACCACCGACCAGGTGAGCTACAGCTTCACCCTGTTCGAACGCACCGCCGATGGCTCGCGGGTCAGGGTGCAGACCGACAGTACCGACCAGCCCTTCGACATCAACGAAGGCAGCAAGCTGGAGCTGGGCTCCACGGCGAAGTTGCGGGTACTGACGACCTACCTGGAGATCATTGCCGAACTGCACGACAAGTACGCCGGCAAGCCTGTCGCCGAGCTGAAAAAGGTCGACGTCGCCGAGCTTGACCGCATCACCCAATGGTCACTGGATTGGCTGGCGCAGAACAGCAAGAACCAGAGCCTGGATGCCATGCTCGACGCCGCCCTGGAGCGCAAGTACTCGGCCAATACCGGCGAGGCGTTTTTCACCGGCGGCGGCATGCATGTGTTCAATAACTTCCGCAAGGAAGACAACAACCGCAACCCCACGCTCAAGGATGCCCTGCGCGAGTCGATCAACTTGCCCTTCATCCGCCTGATGCGCGACCTGGTGCGCTATGTGACCTACCAGCAGCCCTACAACCGCGTACCGCTGCTCAAGGATGACGCCGACCCGCGTCGCCAGGAATACCTGGCGCGCTTTGCCGACAAGGAAGGCACCAACTACCTGATGCGCTTCTGGAAGAAATACCAGCGCAAGACCTCGCAACAGCGCCTGGATACCTTCCTCGACAGCATGCGCGTGACCCCGCAACGGTTGGCCGCCGTGCACCGCTACCTGTTCCCCGAAGCGGGCCAGCAAACGTTCAATGCCTTTGTCCGCGCTCACCTCAAGGGTGACAAGAGCGCCCTGGGCAAACTCAACGATGGCCGCCTGGCCGAGATGTACGAGGCCTATGGCCCGGGCAAGTACGACCTGCCCGACCAGGGTTACATTGCCAAGGTCCACCCCTTGGACCTGTGGCTGCTCGGCTACCTGCTGAAGAACCCCAGTTCGACCTTGAGCGAGATGGTCAACGCCAGCCGCTTCGAGCGCCAGGAGGTATACGGCTGGCTGTTCAAGAGCCGCCACCAGGGCGCTCGCGACAGCCGCATCCGCACCATGGTGGAAATCGAAGCGTTCCTCGACATCCACCAGCGCTGGAAGCGCGTGGGCTACCCGTTCGATCACCTGGTGCCGTCGCTGGCGACCGCCATCGGCAGCTCGGGCGACCGCCCTGCCGCCCTCTCGGAGCTGGTCGGGATCATCCAGAACGATGGTATTCGCCTGCCCACACTGCGCATCGACACCCTGCACTTTGCCGCCAACACCCCCTACGAGACCAAACTGATCAGCGACCCGGACCGGGGGGTGCGGATTCTGCCGGTCGAGGTGGCACGCGCCCTCAAAGGCGCCATGTCGCAGGTGGTCGATGCCGGCACCGCCCGGCGCATCTCCGGCAGTTTCAAGCTGCAGGACGGCACGCCCCTGGTCATGGGCGGCAAGACCGGTACCGGTGACAACCGCATCGAAAGTTTTGGCGCCGGCGGCCGGCTGATCGGCTCGCGGTCGCTCAACCGCACCGCCACCTTCGTGTTCTTCCTGGGTGAGAACCACTTCGGCACCTTGACCGCCTTCGTGCCAGGGCGTTCGGCAGAGGCATTCAAGTTCACCTCGGCGCTGCCGGTGCAGGTACTCAAGGGCATGGCACCGATCCTCATGCCGTACCTGCAGCCGGGCAATCCGAACGCGTGCAAGCCGCCGGAAGTGGCCGCGAACTCGACAACGAAAGCGGACGAATCGAACAATTAGATGAGAATCATCAGCAATTGAGGGCTTGTCTTTAGATATATCTTGAGTAATATCTTACGATATATCGCAAAGAAGGAGCCCCTATTCCCATGCGTGAACATACCCCCCATGACCCCTTCGAACGGCGCCCCGGGCGCGGCGAACGCGGCCCCCGCGTATTTGCCCCCGGTGACCTCAAGTTGCTGATGCTCGACTTGCTCGCAAACCAGCCCGGCCATGGCTATGACCTGATCCGCCAGATTGAGAACCTGTTCGAAGGCAGTTACAGCCCGAGCCCCGGGGTGATCTACCCCACGCTGAATTTTCTTGAAGAAGCCGAGCTGATCAGCGGCCAGGTGCAGGGCAGCAAGCGCCTGTATGCCATCACCGAGGCCGGCCGCCGTGCACTGGGGGACCAAGCGGTGGCGCTGGACGGCGTGCGCATGCGCATCGAAGTCAGCAAGCGCGCTTTGCGCGGCCACGACCGCCCGCCTGAAATTCACGAAGCGGTGGGCAACCTGCGCCATGCGCTGCACATGCACAGCGGCCGCTGGACACCTGAAGAAATCGACAGGGTGCGCGACCTGCTCAACCACACCGCCAAAGCCATCGCTTCCGGGCCGGCCGGCGCTGCAACGGAGACGCTCCATGACTAACAGCATTCACCGCGTCAACCACGAGATTCGCCAGCGCCGCCTGCAGGTGCTGCGGGTCACCGAGCTGACCCCGCGCATGCGCCGCATCACCCTCGGCGGTGCCGAACTGCAAGGCTTCACCAGCTTGGGCAGCGACGACCATATCAAGCTGCTGTTCGGCGAAACCCCGGAGCAGCAACAGGCCATCGAGGCCCGCAAGCTGGGCAAGGACAGTGGCGTACGGCCCACCATGCGTGAATACACGCCACGGCGCATAGACCTGGTGGCCAACGAGTTGGACATCGACTTCGTCCTGCATGGCGACGGCCCTGCCTCCACGTGGGCGGCGCAGGCCGCGGTCGGCCACACCCTGAATATCGCCGGGCCACGCGCTTCGCTGGTGGTGCCGGATGTGTTCGACAGCTACTTGCTGATCGGCGATGAAACGGCCATCCCGGCAATCGGCAGGCGGCTCGAGGAGCTGCCCGCTGGCCGCCAGGTGCTGGCGGTGATCCAGATCGAGGATGAGCAGGAGCGCCAGCCGCTGCCGAGCAAGGCACAGGTCGAAGTGATCTGGGTACGCCGCCACCAGGAAGACCTGCTGGCATTGGTGCAGAACCTGACCTTACCGCAAGGCCGGTTGTACGCCTGGGTAGCGCTGGAAAAAAACCTGACCCGCCAAGCCAAGGCGTTGCTGCTGGAAAAAGGCGTGCCCGAGGATGCTTTGAAAGCCGCCGCTTACTGGCGGGCCGACGGCACCGTGGACGACGAATAATCGTTTTCAGCCTGTTCCGGCCTCTTCGCGGGCAAGCCCGCTCCCACAGGTACATCACCAGCCTTGAAGACTGTGGTCTTCCTGTAGGAGCGGGCTTGCCCGCGTAGAGGCCGGCACAGGCTAAGCAAACTTTTGCGCCCCACGCCAACGATCCAGCCCCAGCAACACCAGCCCGATCCCCCAGAACCCCGCCAGCACGCCCAGGGCATTGAGCAGCACTTGCCCGTACCCCAGCCTCGTCACATCGATGAACGGGTAGGCGTACAGGCCAATCTCGCTGCCCCGCCATAAGGCGTAGCCAAAGTATACGGCCGGGTAGAGCGCCCACAGCGCCAGGTGCCGCAGACGCAAATAGCCCTTGGGCACCTCACACCACCAGTACAAGGCATACAGCGCCGGCATCACGTCGTGCAGCAACTCGTCGGCCAGCCATTGCCAGCCCTCGGGCTGCCACAAGTGGCGCAGCAACACGCTGTAGGCCAGCGCTACCAACACAATGCTCGCGGCCACCGCAGAACTCACCGACGGCGAGAGAAAAAAAAGCCTGGCCCGGCCTTCGCGGCCAAACGCCGCATAACTGAGCACCGTAGCCACCAAGGTGTTGGTCAACACCGTGAAATAGCCAAACACGTTGATCAGGCCGCCGATCAGGCTGGCCTGCTCCTGCCAACGCGCCAGGAGTACCAGGTACACCTGCACGGTCAGGCCGAACCAGCCCAGCACCGCCATGCCGGTCAGCCAAGGTCGCCGCAGCACGTTCAGGCCTGACGCTGCAGCTTCACGTACAACTGCTCGACCTTTTCGCGCGCCCAAGGGGTTTTACGCAAAAAAGTCAGGCTCGACTTGATCGTCGGGTTGCTCTTGAAGCAACGCACGTCAATACGTTCGGCCAAGCCCTGCCATTGGTAATGCGCCACCAGCTCGGTAAGGATCTGTTCGAGGGTCTTGCCGTGCAGCGCGTTGTGTTGGGCCGTGCTCATGCTGTACTCCGTAGGAAAGATGCGCACCTTACACGAGTGTAGTGGCGGGTGGGATCCAGCGAGGCCGCAGAAAAATGCTGGCCAGGGAAGAAACCTCTGTGCTGAAATAGTTATGTTATGTTGTAACACTATATGCGCATCTGCCAAGGAACGTCCCCACCTCATGCTGTCTGCACCGCTTCGCCTCTCCCCCCTTGCCGTCGCGCTCTGGCTGGCCGCTTCGCCCAGCCACGCGGTGGAACTTGAACCCCAGGTCATCACAGCCAACCCGCTGGGCAACCGCCAACTGGCCGCGCCCAGCACCGTGCTCGAAGGCGACAACCTGCTGCAACAGCAGCACGGCAGCCTCGGTGAAACCCTGAACAAGCAGCCCGGTGTCGCCTCGACCTGGTTCGGCCCTGGCGCCAGCCGCCCGGTCATTCGTGGCCTGGATGGCGACCGCATTCGCATCCTGCGCAACGGCGTAGGCGCCCTGGATGCCTCCTCGCTGTCCTACGACCATGCCGTGCCGCTGGACCCGGTGACCGTCGATCGTGTCGAAATCGTGCGCGGCCCGGCCGCACTGCTGTACGGCGGCAACGCCATTGGCGGCGTGGTCAACACCTTCGATAACCGCATCCCCGACGCCCCCATCGAGGGCATTCACGGGGCCGGTGAACTGCGTTACGGTGGCGCCGACACCACCCGCAGCACCGCCGGCAAGCTAGAAGCCGGCGATGGCACCTTCGCCCTGCACCTGGATGCCAACAGCCGTCAGTTCAATGACCTGCGCATCCCTGGCTACGCCCGTAGCGCGAAAGTGCGCGATGCCGAGGAGCTCGGCAGCAAGCACCGCCTGGAAAACAGCGATGGCCGCCAGGATGGCGGCGCCATCGGCGGTGCCTACCACTGGGACCACGGTTACGCCGGCCTGTCGTACAGCCGCTACGACAGCAACTACGGCTCGGTGGCCGAATCCGGCGTGCGCCTGGACATGAAACAGGACCACTACGCCTTCGCCTCCGAACTGCGCGACCTCGACGGCCCGTTCAGCTCGGTCAAGGTCGATGCCGGCTACACCGACTACGAACACAGCGAAATAGAGGAAGGCGAGGTTCACACCACGTTCAAGAACAAAGGCTATGAAGCGCGTATCGAAGCCCGCCACCAACCGCTCGGGCCGGTGGAGGGCGTGATCGGTGCGCAAGTCAGCCGCAACGAATTCTCTGCCCTGGGCGAAGAGGCCTTCGTGCCGCACACCGATACCGACAGCCTGGCGTTGTTCATGCTCGAACAGTGGCAAGCGACCGAGCGCCTGAATTTGAGCCTGGGCGCCCGCATGGAACACACCCGCGTGGACCCGGATGCCAAAGGCAACGAGAACTTCGTCGACGCCAACAGCGCCAGCAGCTTCAATGCGTTCAGCCTGTCATCGGGCGCGGTGTACCAGCTCGACCCGGTCTGGTCGCTGGCGGCCAACCTTGGCTATACCGAACGCGCTCCGACCTTCTACGAGCTGTATGCCAATGGCGCCCACGTCGCCACCGGTGCCTATGAGGTCGGTGATGCCAGCCTGAACAAGGAAAAGGCCATTTCCACCGACCTGGCGTTACGCTTCGACAACGGTACGCACAAGGGCAGCGTCGGGCTGTTCTACAGCCATTTCCGCAATTACATCGGCCTGATCGGCACCGGCAACCTGCGCGAAGGCGGGCATGATCACGACCACGATGAAGCTGACCATGATCACGACGGCGGTTTTCCTGAGTACCAGTACCAAGGCGTGCGGGCACGCTTCTACGGCATCGAGGCCCAGGACCGCTGGCAGCTGGTCGAGAACCGTTATGGCAGCTTTGCCCTGGAATTGTCGGGTGACTACACCCGGGCCAAGAACCTTGACAGCGGCGAGCCGCTGCCCCGCATTGCTCCGCTGCGTCTGAACAGTGGGCTGGTCTGGGAGCTGGACCGCTGGCAGGCCCGGGTGGACGTGCAGCACGCCGCCTCTCAGCACCGCAAGCCGGCCAACGAAAGCAGCACCGATGGCTATACCACGCTGGGGGCCAGCGTTGGCTACCGCTTCGACATTGGCCAGAGCCAGTGGCTGGCGTTCGTGCGCGGTGAGAACCTGACCGACCAGACCGTGCGCTATGCCAGCTCGATTCTGCGCGATATCGCGCCAGCACCCGGACGCAGTGTGGAAGTGGGCCTGCGTACCACCTTCTGAAATCGTGGGGGCGCGTGGCGCCCCCATCGCCGGTAAGCCACGTCCCCACATGAACTGCGTCATGCCTGGGTACGCGCAGTTCCTGTGCAAAGCAGACCCTACAGGACATTATTACCAATTGAACAATAATGACCTGCGACAATTTGCCTTTTTTTCTGACGCCTTCCCCTATATCCTCCCCGCCGCAAGCTGAAACGCTTCACTGAACTCCCCCGTTGTCCCATCCATTGAAAGGCTCGCCTTTCGATGCGCTTGTCGTTTTTTCAATAATCAGAAGATAGCGCTATCTCATGCTCCAACTGCCCAAAACCTGTTACATCGGTGTTGCCCTCGCTGCTTTGGCAACCCCCACCTGCGCCAGCGAAATGTTCGCCAACGACTCCCCGTGGATGCTCGGCGACTGGGGCGGCTTCCGCACCCGGTTGCTTGAACAAGGCTACGACTTCACCCTCGGCTACACCGGCGAGATGGGCAGCAACCTGCACGGTGGCTACGACCATGATCGCAGCGCGCGCTACAGCGACCAGTTCACCTTTGGCAGCCACCTGGACCTGGACAAGATTCTTGGCTGGCACGACACCGAAGTGCAGCTGACCATTACCGAACGCCACGGCGACAACATCAGCAACGACCGCATCAACGACCCACGCGTGGGTGGCTTTACCTCGGCCCAGGAAGTGTGGGGCCGCGGTGAAACCTGGCGGTTGACGCAAATGTGGATCAAGCAGAAGTACTTCGACGGCGCACTGGACGTGAAATTCGGCCGCTTCGGCGAAGGCGAGGACTTCAACAGTTTCCCCTGTGACTTCCAGAACCTGGCCTTCTGCGGCTCGCAGGTGGGCAACTGGGTGGGTGGCATCTGGTACAACTGGCCGGTCAGCCAATGGGCCCTGCGCGTGCGCTACAACCTCAGCCCCACGCTGTACGCGCAGGTTGGCGTATTCGAACAGAACCCATCCAACCTCGAGTCAGGTAACGGCTTCAAGCTCAGTGGCAGTGGCACCCAAGGGGCGGTCATGCCAGTCGAACTGGTATGGAGCCCGCGCGTCAAAGGCCTGAAAGGGGAATATCGCGCCGGTTACTACTACAGTAATGCCAAGGCAAACGATGTTCTCAAAGATAGCAACGGCCAGCCGGCAGCCCTGAGCGGCGGCGCCTACCGCAGCAGCTCGAGCAAGCATGGCGTGTGGCTCGGCGCCCAGCAGCAGGTGACTGCACTGGCCTCCGACCAGTCGCGTGGCCTGAGCCTGTTCGCCAACGCGACGATGCACGACAAGAAGACCAATGTCATCGACAACTATGTTCAGGCAGGACTGGTATTCAAAGGGCCTTTCGATGCCCGCGCCAAGGACGACATCGGCTTCGCCCTTGCCCGCGTGCACGTCAACCCTGGCTACCGCAAGAACGCCCGCCTGGCCAACCAGGCAGCCGGCCTTGACGATTACGACAACCCCGGCTTCCTGCCTGTGCAAGACACCGAATACAGCGCCGAGCTGTACTACGGCATTCATGTGGCCAACTGGCTCACGGTCCGCCCGAACCTGCAGTACATCCGCCACCCCGGCGGCGTGTCGCAAGTCGATGGCGCCCTGGTCGGTGGCCTGAAGATCCAAAGCAGTTTCTGAATTTTTTTGACGTGACGGAGAACCTGAAATGAGCACTGAAGGTGCCAACACTGGAAGCCGCTGGCTACCGCGCCTGATCGGCGCGCTGCTGTTGCTGATGGGCCTGGCCCTGCTGGCCGGCGGCATCAAGTTGAGCCAGCTGGGCGGCTCGCTGTACTACCTTGTAGCCGGTATCGGCTTTGCCTTGTCTGGCATCCTGCTGCTGGCCCAACGGCGCATTGCCTTGGGCCTGTACGGCCTGGTGCTGCTAGGCAGCACGGTATGGGCCTTGCTCGAAGTCGGCCTGGACTGGTGGCAACTGGTGCCACGCCTGGCCATCTGGTTCGCCATCGGCGTGGTCCTGCTGCTACCGTGGGCACGCAGGCCGCTGATCGGCCCGGCCAGCACGGCCAACACGGCGGTGCTCAGCGTGGCCGTGGTGGCTGCAGGCGCCTGCGCTTTGGGCAGCCAGTTCACCCACCCGGGTGAGGTGTTTGGCGAACTGGGCCGCGACAGCAGCGAGATGGCCAGCGCCGCGCCGAGCATGCCGGACGGCGAATGGCAGGCTTATGGCCGCACCGAGCATGGCGACCGCTATTCGCCACTGCGCCAGATCACCCCGCAGAACGCCTACCGCCTGGAAGAAGCCTGGCGCATCCGCACCGGTGACCTGCCGACCGAGAACGACCCGGTCGAGCTGACCAACCAGAACACCCCGCTGAAAGTCAACGGCATGCTGTATGCCTGCACCGCGCATAGCCGCCTGCTGGCACTCGACCCAGACACCGGCGCGGAAATCTGGCGCTATGACCCGCAGGTGAAGAGCCCCACCGGCACCTTCAAAGGCTTTGCCCACATGACCTGCCGCGGGGTTTCGTATTATGACGAGAACCGCTACGTCAGCCGCGACGGCAGCCCGGCCCCGAAAATCAGCGACGCCGGCCAGGCCGTGGCGCAGGCATGCCCGCGCCGCCTGTATCTGCCCACCGCAGATGCGCGCCTGATCGCCATCAACGCCGACAATGGCAAAGTCTGCGAAGGCTTCGCCAACCAGGGTGTGATCGACCTGACAACCGGCATCGGCCCATTCACCGCCGGCGGTTATTACTCCACCTCGCCCGCGGCCATTACCCGCGACCTGGTGATCATCGGTGGCCATGTCACCGACAACGAGTCGACCAACGAGCCGTCTGGCGTCATCCGCGCCTACGACGTGCACGACGGCCACTTGGTGTGGAACTGGGACAGCAACAACCCGGAAGACACCAAGCCGTTGGCCCCCGGCAAGATGTACAGCCGCAACTCGGCCAACATGTGGTCGATCGCCAGTGTCGACGAAGACCTCGGCATGATCTACCTGCCGCTGGGTAACCAGACCCCAGACCAGTGGGGCGCTGACCGCACGCCGGGCGCCGAGAAGTACAGCGCAGGTGTGGTGGCCCTGGACCTTGCGACCGGCAAGGCACGCTGGAACTACCAGTTCACCCACCACGACCTGTGGGACATGGACGTCGGCAGCCAGCCGACCCTGGTGCACCTGAAGACCGACGATGGCGTAAAACCGGCGATCATCGTGCCGACCAAGCAGGGGAGCCTGTATGTGCTCGACCGCCGCGACGGTACGCCAATCGTGCCGATCCGTGAAATCCCCACCCCGCAAGGTGCGGTGAAAGGCGACCACACTTCGCCGACCCAGGCCCGTTCCGACCTTAACCTGCTGGGCCCGGAACTGACCGAACAAGCCATGTGGGGCGCCACCCCGTTCGACCAGATGCTGTGCCGCATCCAGTTCCGCGAACTGCGCTACGAGGGCCAGTACACCCCACCATCCGAGCAGGGCTCGCTGGTCTACCCAGGCAACGTAGGCGTGTTCAACTGGGGCAGCGTATCGGTCGACCCGGTGCGCCAGTTGCTGTTCACCTCGCCCAACTACATGGCATTCGTGTCGAAGATGGTGCCGCGTGAACAGGTTGCCGAGGGCAGCAAGCGCGAAAGCGAAACAAGCGGCGTGCAGCCGAACACCGGTGCCCCGTATGCCGTGACCATGCACCCGTTCATGTCGCCCTTGGGCGTGCCGTGCCAGGCCCCGGCCTGGGGCTACGTCGCCGCCATCGACCTGTTCACCAACAAAGTCGTGTGGAAGCACAAGAACGGCACCACCCGTGACAGCACACCAGTGCCGATCGGCCTGCCGGTTGGCGTGCCCAGCATGGGCGGCTCGATCGTGACCGCAGGCGGCGTCGGTTTCCTCAGCGGGACCCTCGACCAGTACCTGCGCGCCTACGACGTGAACAACGGCAAGGAACTGTGGAAAGCCCGCCTGCCAGCGGGTGGCCAAGCCACCCCGATGACCTACACCGGCAAGGACGGCAAGCAATATGTGCTGGTGACCGCGGGCGGGCATGGCTCGCTGGGCACGCGGATGGGCGATTACATCATCGCTTACAAATTGGCTGAGTAAGCTGCAAGTCACAAGCTACAAGCCGCAAGTAAAAGCGGGGCCAATGCGGTCCCGCTTTTTTCTTGCAGCTTGCAGCTTGAAACTTGAAACTTGAAACCCAATCCCCTGCGCCCCATCTAAGCACCATAGTCATTCACGCAGGTGCCCCATGAGCGACCAGCAGGATTTCCCCGAACACCCCGACGAACACAGCGAAGTCGAACACACCACCCCCCAGGCCCAAGCCGGCCACGCCCTCGCCCTGCCCGGCCAACAGCTGCCGGACAAGGTCTATGTGATCCCGATCCACAACCGCCCGTTCTTCCCGGCCCAGGTACTGCCTGTAATCGTCAACGAAGAGCCCTGGGCGGAAACCCTTGATCTGGTCGCCAAGTCCCCTGACCACTGCCTCGCCCTGTTCTTCATGGATACACCGGCAGAAGACCACCGGCACTTCGATACCTCGGCATTGCCGCAGTACGGCACGCTGGTCAAGGTGCACCATGCCAGCCGTGAAAATGGCAAGCTGCAGTTCGTGGCCCAAGGCCTGACCCGGGTGCGTATCCGTACCTGGCTCAAGCATCACCGCCCGCCCTATCTGGTCGAAGTGGAATACCCGCGTCAGCCCGCCGAGCCGACCGACGAGGTCAAGGCCTATGGCATGGCCCTGATCAACGCGATCAAGGAACTGCTGCCGCTCAACCCGCTTTACAGCGAGGAGCTGAAAAACTACCTGAACCGCTTCAGCCCTAACGACCCGTCGCCGCTCACCGACTTCGCCGCCGCGCTGACCTCGGCTACCGGCGGCCAGTTGCAGGAAGTGCTGGACTGCGTGCCCATGCTCAAGCGCATGGAAAAAGTGCTACCCATGTTGCGCAAGGAGGTGGAAGTCGCCCGCCTGCAAAACGAGATTTCGGCCGAGGTGAACCGCCAGATTGGCGAGCATCAGCGCGAGTTCTTCCTCAAGGAACAGCTCAAGGTCATTCAGCAGGAGCTGGGCCTGACCAAGGACGACCGCAGTGCCGACCTGGAGCAGTTCGAGCAGCGCCTGGAAGGCAAGACCCTGCCCGAGCAGGCGCGCAAACGCATCGATGAAGAAATGGGCAAACTGGCCATTCTGGAAACCGGTTCGCCCGAATACGCCGTCACCCGCAACTACCTGGACTGGGCCACTGCTCTGCCGTGGGGCATCCACGGCAAGGACAAGCTCGACCTCAAGCATGCGCGCAAGGTACTCGACCAGCACCATGCTGGCCTCGACGACATCAAGGAACGCATTCTCGAGTTCCTCGCCGTTGGCGCCTGGAAGGGCGAGATCAGTGGCTCGATCGTGCTGCTGGTAGGCCCGCCCGGCGTGGGCAAGACCAGTATCGGCAAGTCGATTGCCGAGTCGCTCGGCCGGCCTTTCTACCGTTTCAGCGTCGGCGGCATGCGTGACGAAGCCGAGATCAAGGGCCACCGCCGCACCTACATCGGCGCGCAACCCGGCAAGCTGGTGCAGGCGTTGAAAGATGTCGAAGTGATGAACCCGGTCATCATGCTCGACGAGATCGACAAAATGGGCCAGAGCTACCAGGGCGACCCGGCCTCGGCGCTGCTGGAAACCCTCGACCCGGAACAGAACGTCGACTTCCTCGACCACTACCTGGACCTGCGCCTGGACCTGTCGAAAGTGCTCTTCGTGTGCACCGCCAACACCCTGGACTCGATCCCCGGCCCGTTGCTGGACCGCATGGAAGTGATCCGCCTGTCCGGCTACATTACCGAAGAAAAATTGGCCATCGCCAAGCGCCACCTGTGGCCCAAGCAGTTGCAAAAGGCCGGGGTGGCCAAGGCCAGCCTGAGCATCAGCGACAGCGCGCTGCGCACGGTGATCGAGGGCTACGCCCGAGAGGCCGGGGTGCGCCAGCTGGAAAAACAATTGGGCAAGCTGGTGCGCAAGGCGGTGGTCAAGCTGCTGGAAAACCCGGACGCCAAGCTGAAAATCGGCACCAAGGACCTAGAAGCCGCACTCGGCATGCCGGTGTTCCGCAGCGAGCAAGTGCTGGCGGGCAAAGGTGTGATCACTGGCCTGGCCTGGACCAGCATGGGCGGCGCGACCTTGCCGATCGAGGCAACCCGCATCCATACCCTCAACCGCGGCTTCAAGCTGACTGGCAAGTTGGGCGATGTGATGAAGGAATCGGCCGAAATCGCCTACAGCTACGTCAGCTCCAATCTCAAGCAGTTTGGGGGTGACCCCGGTTTCTTCAACGAAGCCTTCATTCACCTGCATGTGCCTGAAGGGGCCACCCCCAAGGACGGGCCGAGCGCTGGCATCACCATGGCCAGTGCCCTGCTGTCGCTGGCCCGCGACCAAGCACCGAAGAAAGGGGTAGCCATGACCGGCGAACTCACCCTCACCGGCCAGGTGCTGCCCATTGGCGGGGTACGCGAGAAAGTGATCGCGGCACGGCGGCAGAAGATCTTCGAATTGATCTTGCCAGAGCCTAACCGCGGCGACTTCGAGGAACTGCCGGACTACCTGCGCGAAGGTTTGACGGTGCATTTTGCCAAACGCTTTGCCGACGTGGCGAAAGTACTGTTCTGACAGGCCCTGGGCTGCTTTGCAGCCCATCGACGGCAAGCCAGCGCCCAGCCTGTGGGAGCCCGGCTTGCCGGCGATGGGCCGCAAAGCGGCCCCAACCGCTTGACTGACCGGCATCAGGCACAAGCCCCACAAATTTCCTTGATCATCGGTTATCCTCAGGCCATCGCCAGCCTCCGGAGCCAACATGACCGCCCCTCGTCTGCTCGTTCCCCTGAGCTTCGCCCTACTGGGCGCCTGCGCCCAGCAACCCACTCAACCCGTCGAACTGGACGCCGAAAGCGAGTGCCCCATCCGCCTGCAGGTTGGCCAGAACCTCACGCTGAGCCTGCCCAGCAACCCCTCGACCGGCTACCGTTGGCGTGTGCAGGACCCGGCAGCCGATGTACTGCACAGCCTTGGCCCCGAGGTCTACAGCGCGCCAGACGACTCAGGCATGGTCGGCAGCTCGGGCTTGTCCACCTGGCGCTACCAGGCTCACGCCCGGGGCGAAGGCAAGCTGGTGCTGGTCTATCAGCAACCTTGGGCCACTGACGTCGCGCCCGTGCAAACCTTCGATTGCGCCCTTCGGGTCAATTGAGCTGCAGCGCCGGTCAGCCAGTCATGCATCCAGGCCGCGGTTTGGCTAGAATGCCGCCCTTGCCTACCACCCGCAGCCTGGATCCACCGTGAGCAAACAACCCGACCGCCTTTTTGCCCAACCCCTGGAGCAAGTGCCCGACTTCGTCTTCAACGAGGACGTAGTGCGCGTATTCCCAGACATGATCAAGCGCTCGGTGCCGGGCTATCCAACCATCGTGGAAAACCTCGGTGTGCTGGCCGCACGCTTTGCCCAGCCGCATACCGCCCTGTATGACCTGGGCGCATCGCTGGGTGCGGTCACCCAGTCGCTGCGCCGACATGTGCGCAGCGATGGCTGCCGGGTGATCGCGGTCGACAACTCCGCCGCCATGGTCGAGCGCTGCCGCCAGTACCTCACCGCCCAGGACTCGATGTTCCAGGAGCTGTTGCCGGTACAGGTGCTGGAAGCCGATATCCTCGCCCTCCCCTTCGAGCCCGCCTCGGTGGTGGCGATGAACTTCACCCTGCAATTCATCGCCCCCGATCAACGCCTGGCACTGCTTGCCCGCATCCGCCAGGCACTGCTGCCCGGCGGTGCCTTGGTCCTGTCGGAAAAGCTGCGCTTCGCCGACCAGCAAGCCCAGGACCTGCTCAATGAGCTGCACCTGGACTTCAAGCGGGCCAACGGTTACAGCGAACTCGAAATCGCCCAGAAACGCAGCGCCATTGAAAATGTGATGCGCCCCGATACCCTCGAAACCCACCAGGAGCGCCTGCTTGCCGCCGGCTTCTCGAAAGTGGTGCCGTGGTTCCAATGCCTTAACTTCGCCTCGTTGATAGCCCTGCCATGATCGATCTGTCTCCCCTGGTCCGCCGCCTGGCGGGCACCCCCCTGGCTTCCTGGTCGCAAGGCCTGCAAGCGCAACTGCAAGCCAAGCTGGAAAAGGGCCACGGTGACTTGGACCGCTGGCGCGGTGCGCTGGAAGCCTTGCCCGCCGTGCAACCGAGTGAAGTCGACCTGGTCAACGGCCTGCGCCTGGACTGCGACTGCGACGCGGCCACCCGTGCACAGATGCGCCAGGCCTTGATGGGCCTGTCACCTTGGCGCAAAGGCCCGTTCGACCTGTTTGGCGTGCACGTCGACACCGAATGGCGTTCCGACTGGAAGTGGTCTCGCGTTGCCCCGCACCTGGATCTCCAGGGCAAACGTGTGCTCGATGTCGGTTGTGGCAACGGCTACTACCAGTGGCGTATGCTCGGTGCAGGCGCCGACATGGTGATTGGCGTCGACCCTAACTGGCTGTTTTTCTGCCAGTTCCAGGCGGTGCAGCAATACCTGCCGGAACTGCCCGCCTGGCACCTGCCTTTCGCACTCGAAGACCTGCCGGCCAACCTGGAAGGGTTCGATACGGTATTTTCCATGGGCGTGTTCTACCACCGCCGCTCGCCCATCGAGCACCTGCTGGCGCTGAAGGACTGCCTGGTCAAAGGGGGGGAGCTGGTACTGGAAACCCTGGTGGTCGAGGGTGATGAAAACCAGGTGCTGGTGCCCGAAGACCGCTACGCACAGATGCGCAATGTCTGGTATCTGCCGTCGGTACCGGCGTTGGCGCGCTGGTTGCGCCGTGCCGGCTTCAGCGACGTACGCTGCGTCGACGTGAGTGTGACCAGCACTGAAGAGCAGCGCAGCACCGACTGGATGCGTTACCAGTCCTTGGCTGACTTCCTCGACCCGAACGACCACAGCAAGACCATCGAAGGCCTGCCCGCACCTCGCCGGGCCACCCTGCTGGCGCGCAAATAAAAAAAGCGTCCATGGGGGTAATGCCAGTCAGTTAAGTAATTTGGGGCCGCTTTGCGACCCTTCGCGGGCACGCCCGCTCCCACAGGGGATCGCGCATTTATTGAATTCAGCGCCCTGTGGCAGCGGGCGTGCCCGCGAAGGGCGGCAAAGCAGCCCCATTAACGCTTAACTGACAGGCATTACCCATGCGGGCGCCTGAAGACAGCGACGCCGGGGAGCAGTGCCGGCGCCGCTGCTGCGACTCAATCCTTGGCCACCTCACGGGCTCTCTCTTGCGCTTTGCGCTCGCGCTCTGCAACGCCCTGATGCTTGTCGCCGTGCAGGCGCTGCTGGTCTTCGCGGAAGGCTTGCCAGAACTGCCTGGAGCGCTCCGCACCGCCCTCGGCGTAGACACTGGCGCTGCCCAGGGCAAGGGTGGCCAACAGCAGGTATTTGGTCAGGTTCATCGGGGTTGCCTCGTGGTAGCCGATCAGTCAGGCCATGGTCGCAAAGGCTGGCTAACAGCAAGGTGAGGCGCGGATTACAGTCCTGCAATGTGCCGGCGCAATCGCAATGCCGGCGCCGCAACAGACAGCCAGATAACACCCGCATTACAAATCCGTTATCTACGCCTCGGCCGCTAACGCATGCCGTAACATCCTGCGCCTTGACCCTGATGTCACTACAGGGTCGAGAATCGCCCCCTTTTCACCACACCGAGCCAACCCATGCGCCTACTGATCATCGAGGACGAGCTGCGTACCGCCGATTACCTGCAGCAAGGGCTGCGCGAAAACGGCTATGTGGTCGACTGCGCCCATACCGGCACCGACGGCCTGCACCTGGCACGCCAGCACCCGTACGACCTGGTCATCCTCGACGTCAACCTGCCCGAGCTCGATGGCTGGACCGTGCTGCAGCACCTGCGTGCCGAATCGGCCACGCGCATCATGATGCTGACCGCCCATGGCCGCCTGGCCGACCGGGTAAAGGGCCTGGACCTGGGCGCCGATGACTACCTGCTCAAACCCTTTGAATTCCCTGAACTGCTGGCGCGCATTCGCAGCCTGCTGCGCCGCAACGACCAGCAACTGCAACCCAGTACCCTGCGGGTCGCCGACCTTGAACTGGATCCGGGCCGGCACCGCGCCTATCGCGCCGGGCAACGCATCGACCTTACCGCCAAGGAGTTCGCCCTGCTCCACCTGCTGATGCGCCAAACCGGTGAAGTGCTGTCGCGCACGCAGATCATCTCACTGGTGTGGGACATGAATTTCGATTGCGACACCAATGTGGTGGAGGTCTCGATCCGGCGCCTGCGCGCCAAGATCGACGACCCGTTCGACACCAAACTGATCCATACCCTGCGCGGTGTCGGTTACGTGCTGGAGGCGCGTTTTTGAAGACTACCAGCCTCTCTTTGCGCCTGGGCCTGAGCGTCACGCTGATGGGCGCTGCGCTGGTGCTGTTGCTGGCATGCCTGGCCGTGTTCGCCCTGGATCACGAGCTGGACAGCCGCGCACGCAAGGACCTGGCGCGCAAGATGCTGCAGGTCGAGCACAACCTGCGCGTCGATCTGCGCAGCGAGGACTTGGGCACCAGGGCCCACCCCCTGCTCGACCTGGTGATGGGGCACGACAACCTCAGCCTCAGCGTGCTGGCGCTGGAAAGCCGCCACCCGCACCTGCTCAGCCTGGGGCCGGCACTGGACTCGCGCGTCGCTGAGCTGCCCACCGACGAACGCCTGGCCTTTCACGCCTGGCGCGACAGCAGCGGCAACCAGATTCTGACCGTCAGCCGGTTGATGCGCCTGCGTGACAATACCCCGGTCAAGGTGCTGATGTCGCTCAACCGCGCCGACGATTACGCCTTGTTGCAGGCGTACCTGCACTCAACCCTACTGGCGCTGCCGCTGCTGCTGCTGCTGATTGGCGCGGGTGCCTGGTGGCTGATGCAGCGCGGCCTGAAGCCCCTGCGCCATTTCCGGCGCATCGCTGGCCAGGTTTCGGCCCAGGACCTGCAGCATCGCCTGCCCGCCAGCGGCCTGCCACTGGAGCTGGCTGAACTCGCGCGCAGCATCAACGTGATGCTCGACCGCCTTGACCAGGGTGTCAGCCAGCTCGCGCAGTTCTCCGACGACTTGGCGCACGAACTGCGTAGCCCCTTGAGCAACCTGATGGGCAAGGCCCAGGTGACCCTGGCCCGCGAACGGGAAAACGCCAACTACCGGGAGGTGCTGGAAGACAGTATCGAGGAGCTGACCCGGCTCAACCGCATCATCAATGACATGCTGTTTCTCGCCCAGGTCAGCCAACCGCAGACCCAGGTGGCGCTCAAGCCCGTGGCTTTGGCCGACGAGACTGCCCGGGTAGTCGAGCTGTTCGCCTTCAGTGCCGAGGCCAAAGGCGTAGCGCTGCGGGTGCAGGGCTGGGGCACGGCGCTGGGCGACCGGTTGATGGTCCAACGGGCACTGTCGAACCTGTTGAGCAATGCCATACGGCACAGCCCTGAGGGTGAACCGGTCGACTTGCATATCCAGCGTACAGGCAACGAAATACGGCTATCTGTGCAGAACCGTGGCCCAGGCATCGCTGCGGCTGAGCAGCCACAGCTGTTCGAGCGCTTTTACCGGGTGGGTTCGGGGCGCTCGCGATTGGAGGGCGGGACCGGCTTGGGGCTGGCGATCGTCAAATCGATCATGCAGCTGCACGGGGGGCGGGTTGAGGTGAGCAGCAGCCCCTCCGGGCCGACCCGCTTTACCCTAGTGTTTCCTGCCGAGTAATCGGCCGCCTGTACCGGCCCTTTCGCGGGTAAACCCGCTCCTACACAGGTACCAAAACCCCTGTAGGAGCGGGTTCACCCGCGAATAGGCCGGTACCACAACCCCCTGTAGGAGCGGGTTTACCCGCGAAAGGGCCGGTACAGGCAACTGACAGATCAGCGCGAAGCCGCTACGATCAAGGCTTTCATCTCGGCCACTGCAGCCTTGAAGCCCACGAACAGGGCATGCGCCACCAATGCGTGGCCAATGTTCAGCTCATTGATACCCTTGATCGCCGCCACGGCCTCGACGTTGTGGTAATGCAGGCCATGGCCGGCATTGACGATCAGCCCCTGACCCACGCCAAACGCCACACCGTCGACAATGCGCCGCAGCTCATCGGCCACCTCGCCTGGGGTTTGCGCATCGGCATAGCGCCCGGTGTGCAGCTCGATGGCGGGGGCGCCGACCCGGCGTGAGGTCTCGATCTGCCGCTCGTCAGCATCGATGAACAGCGACACTTCGGCGCCAGTGCGTGCCAGGCGTTCGACCGCCGCCTTGATCCGTGCCTCCTGCCCCGCCACGTCCAGGCCACCTTCGGTGGTCAGCTCCTGACGGGTTTCAGGCACCAGGCAGATGTGCGCCGGACGGATTTTCTCGGCAAAGGCCATCATCTCTTCGGTGACGCCCATTTCGAAGTTCATGCGCGTCTGCAGCACGTCCTTGAGCAGCACCACGTCGCGCTCCTGAATGTGCCGGCGATCTTCGCGCAGGTGCACGGTAATGCCGTCGGCGCCTGCTTCCTCGGCATCCAGGGCAGCCTTGACCGGGTCAGGGTAACGCGTGCCGCGGGCCTGGCGCAGGGTTGCCACGTGGTCGATGTTGACGCCAAGAAGCATGCGGTTGCTGTGAGTCACGAAAGGCTCTCCTGAAGATTGAGGCCCACAGCATACGTCGTGATCAGCGCTTGCGAAACAGTTCCCGGCTGACCAGTGGCTTGCCGCCCAAGTGAACGGCCAGGGCCTGGCGCATCAGGCGCTTGGCGGCGAGCAAGGCACCGTCCGCGCTCCAGTCGGCTTGCGCCAAGGCCAGCAGCTCGGTGCCGCGGAACAAGCCGGGTTGCACCAGCTCGACCCGCTCCAGGCCTGCGTCCACGCGCAAGCGATACAGGCCATCGGCGGCAATGGGGTGGCCGTTGACGTCCTGGCTCAGGGAAAACGCGTAACCAAGCTCATCGAGCAGCCGCCATTCGAACGAACGCAGCAGCGGCTCCAGCGGGCGCCCCTCGGCCAAGGCCTGCAGGGTGAGTGTGTAGTGCTCGAAAAGTGCCACGGATGGCGCCTCGGCAGGCAGCAGGCGCATCAGCAACTCGTTGAGGTACAGCCCGCTGAACAGTGCATCGCCATGCAACCAGGCGGCGATGCCGGCGCTGTCCATGCGCCCGACATTCTTCAGCTCGCCACGCCCGCGCAGTTCGAGCTCCAGCGGCACGAACGGCCGTACCAAGCTGCCACCCTTGCCGCGCGCACGGCGCAGTACCGCGCGCATGCGGCCCTGCGGGGTAAAAAAGTCCACCAGCGCACTGGTTTCCTTGTAGGCGCGGCTGTGCAGCACATAGGCTGGCTGGCCGACAGGTTGTTCCATGGGAGATTACTCGTTCCCTGTCGCCAGGAAAACCGCATAGTGGGGCGGCTGTCCAGCCCATCGCCGGCAAGCCAGCTCCCACACCGACCGCATCGCCCCCAGGGCTTGTGCAGTACCTGTGGCAGCTGGCTTGCCGGCGATGGGCCGCGCCGCGGCCCCAACAGTATTGCTTACAGGTCGCCGTAACCCAGCGAACGCAACGCGCGCTCATCGTCGGACCAGCCACCTTTCACCTTGACCCACAGGTTGAGCATGACCTTGGAGTCAAACAGCACTTCCATGTCTTTGCGCGCTTCGGAGCCGATGCGCTTGATGCGCTCGCCCTTGTCGCCAATGATGATCTTTTTCTGGCCATCGCGCTCCACCAGGATCAGCGCGTGGATGTGCAGCACGTGCCCTTGCTGCTTGAATTCCTCGATCTCCACGGTGATCTGGTAAGGCAGCTCGGCCCCCAGCTGGCGCATGATCTTCTCGCGCACCAGTTCGGCCGCCAGGAAACGGCTGCTGCGGTCGGTGATCTGGTCTTCCGGGAAGAAGTGGTCATTTTCCGGCAGGTGCTTGGCGATCTGCGCTTCCAGCGCCTCAAGGTTATGGCCCTGCTGCGCAGAAATCGGCATCACCTCGGCGTTCGGCAACTGCTCCTGCAGCCATTGCAGGTGCGGGATCAGCTCGGCCTTCTCTTCCATGCGGTCGGTCTTGTTGACCGCGATGATCAGCGGCCCGGTCACGTACTGCACGCGCTCCAGCACCAGTTGGTCCTCGTCGGTCCACTTGGTACGGTCGACCACGAAGATCACCACATCGACGTCTTTCAGGGCCGCCGAAGCATTGCGGTTCATGTAGCGGTTCAGGGCCTTGTCGTTGGCCTTGTGCATACCAGGGGTATCGACGTAGATCGCCTGCACATCACCTTCGGTCTTGATGCCGAGCATGTTGTGGCGGGTGGTCTGCGGCTTGCGCGAGGTAATCGCCAGCTTCTGGCCGAGGATGTGGTTGAGCAGGGTCGACTTGCCCACGTTCGGGCGGCCGACAATGGCTACATAGCCGCAGCGGGTCGGGTTGCTATCAGTCATTGCCATTCTCCACGCCCAGGGCGATCAGTGCAGACGCAGCGGCAACTTGCTCGGCGATACGCCGGCTAACGCCTTGGCCACGGCTCTTGTTGTTCAGCAGCACCACTTCGCATTCGACGAAAAAGGTGCGGCAGTGCGGCTCGCCCTGAATATCCACCACTTCGTAGCGCGGCAGCTCGCAGCTGCGCGACTGCAGGAACTCTTGCAGGCGGGTTTTCGGGTCCTTGTTGGTGTCGACCAGGGTCAGGCCCTCGAACTCATTGGCCAGCCAGGCCAGCACGCGCTCGCGGGCGGTTTCCATGTCGGCGTCCAGGTAAATGGCACCAATCAGTGCTTCCAGCGCATCGGCAAGGATCGACTCGCGGCGAAAACCACCGCTCTTGAGCTCGCCGGAACCCAGGCGCAGATACTCACCAAGATCAAAGCCACGTGCCAGGCGGGCCAGGGTTTCGCCCTTGACCAGCCGCGCCCGCAGGCGCGACAGCTGGCCTTCGCGGGCCTGCGGAAAACGCTCGAACAGCGCTTCACCGGCGACGAAGTTGAGAATGGCGTCACCCAGGAACTCCAGGCGCTCGTTGTTGCGCCCGGCGTAACTGCGATGGGTCAGCGCCAGGAGCATCTGGTCCTGGTTCTTGAAGGTGTAGCCGAGCTTTCGCTCCAGACGGGCAAGGGAAGCACTCATGCGGCCACCCGTTGGTTATTCAACGCGTTGTTCAAATCAACATCCTGAAAGACTGTTTGGCTGTGGCCCGCCGCGCGATGTGCGGCGAATCTCCCGATCCCTGAGAACACAGCCTATGTCAGAAATGCATTCGGCGCTGTCTGCTGGACAGCGCCGATGGGTATCAATGGATCAAACCGACCCGCGACAGGTTGGGCAGGTGGCTGAGCTTGGGTTCCGGCCAGCTCATCCATACCGCGAAGGCCTTGCCGACGATGTTCCGGTCCGGAACCATGCCGTGCAGCTCCTTGGGAATGTTCGGGTCATCCCAGAAGCGGCTGTCGTTGGAGTTGTCGCGGTTGTCGCCCATCATGAAGTAGTGGCCTGCCGGCACGGTCCATTGCTGGTCCGGTGGCATGCGATAGCGGCTCATTTCCTTGCGGATCAGGTGTTCGGTCTCGCCCAGCTTTTCCTTGTACAGCGTGGCGCTGCCCAAGGTGCCCGGCTCGCTACCTACCAGCTGTTCGGCAACCGGCTGCCCGTTGACGAACAGGCGCTTGTCGTTGGTGTAACGCACCACGTCGCCTGGCAGGCCGACCACACGCTTGATGTAGTTGACGTTCGGGTCGCTCGGGTAACGGAACACCATGACGTCGCCACGCTGCGGGTCACCCACTTCGATGACCTTCTTGTCGATCACCGGCAGGCGAATGCCATAGGAGAACTTGTTCACCAGGATGAAATCGCCCACTTCCAGAGTGGGTTTCATCGACCCCGAAGGGATCTGGAACGGCTCGACCAGGAACGAGCGCAGTACCAGTACGATGAACAGCACCGGGAAGAACGACTTGCCGTACTCGACCAGCAACGGTTCCTTGTTCAGGCGCTCGACCACCGCCATTTCAGGCTGGCTTACGCTGCCCTGATAGTTGGCAATTGCCGCACGCCGGCGCGGGGCCAGGAACAGCAAGTCGATCAAGCCCAGCAAACCGCAGACGAATACGGCAATGACCAGCAACAGCGGGAAATTTAGCGACATAGGACCTAGCTATCCAACCTGAGCACGGCGAGGAAGGCTTCCTGTGGAATTTCCACGTTGCCCACCTGTTTCATGCGTTTCTTACCGGCCTTCTGCTTCTCCAGCAGTTTCTTCTTACGGCTGACGTCACCACCGTAGCACTTGGCCAGTACGTTCTTTCTGAGCGCCTTGACGGTTGTCCGGGCGATGATCTGGCCGCCAATGGCAGCCTGGATCGCCACGTCGAACATCTGCCGAGGGATCAGTTCCTTCATCTTCTCGGTCAACGCACGGCCTTTGTAGGCCGCGTTGTCGCGGTGCACGATCAATGCCAGGGCATCGACCTTGTCGCCGTTGATCAGCACGTCCAGCTTGACCAGGTTGGCCGACTGGTAGCGATCAAAATGGTAATCCAGCGAAGCATAGCCGCGGCTGGTGGATTTGAGGCGGTCGAAGAAGTCCAGCACCACTTCGTTCATCGGCATGTCATAGCGCACCTGCACCTGGCTGCCGAGGAACTGCATGTCGCGCTGCACGCCACGCTTCTCGATGCACAAGGTGATCACGTTACCCAGGTGCTCCTGCGGCACCAGAATGGTCGCGGTCACGATCGGCTCGCGGAAGTCGGCCACGGCTGAAACATCCGGGAGCTTGGACGGGTTGTCGACGACAATAGTTTCGCCGGTTTTCAACTCCAGCTCGTAGATCACGCTGGGTGCGGTGGTGATCAGGTCCAGGTCGTACTCGCGCTCCAGGCGCTCCTGGATGATCTCCATGTGCAGCATGCCGAGGAAGCCGCAACGGAAACCGAAGCCCAGTGCATCGGAGCTTTCCGGCATGTACTGCAGCGACGAATCGTTCAGGGTGAGCTTCTGCAGGGCATCGCGGAAGTCTTCGAAGTCGTCGGAGCTGACCGGGAACAGGCCTGCGTAGACCTGCGGCTGAATTTTCTTGAAGCCTGGCAGCACTTCGACCTCGGGGGTCGAGGACAAGGTCAGGGTGTCGCCTACCGGAGCACCGTGAATGTCCTTGATGCTGGCGATGATGAAGCCCACTTCACCGGCTTTCAGGTCGGCGGTCTGGGTGTGTTTCGGGGTGAACACCCCCACGCTGTCGACCAGGTGCACCTTGCCGGTGGACTTGACCAGGATCTTGTCGCCCTTCTTGACGCGCCCCTGGCGCACGCGCACCAGCGAGACCACGCCCAGGTAGTTGTCGAACCAGGAGTCGATGATCAGCGCTTGCAGCGGCGCATCGATTTCGCCCACGGGCGCCGGGATCGAGTGCACCAGGCGCTCGAGCACCTCGTCCACGCCCATGCCGCTCTTGGCACTGCAGGCCACGGCGTCAGTGGCGTCGATACCGATGATTTTCTCGATTTCGTCCTTGACGCGGTCCGGGTCGGCCTGGGGCAGGTCCATCTTGTTGAGGACCGGCATGACCTCCAGGCCCTGCTCGATGGCGGTGTAGCAGTTGGCTACCGACTGGGCCTCTACACCCTGACCGGCATCGACCACCAGCAGTGCGCCTTCACAGGCTGCCAGCGAGCGCGAGACTTCATAGGTGAAGTCGACGTGGCCGGGGGTGTCGATGAAGTTCAGCTGGTAGATCTTGCCGTCCTGCGCCTTGTAGTGCAGCGTGACGCTGTGGGCCTTGATGGTAATACCGCGTTCGCGCTCCAGGTCCATGGAGTCCAGTACCTGGGCTTCCATTTCGCGAGCCGTCAGGCCACCGCACATCTGGATGAAACGGTCGGCCAGCGTCGACTTGCCATGGTCGATGTGGGCGATGATGGAGAAATTGCGGATATGACTCAAATCACTCACGGGTCAACACTCGAAAAGGCTGCGAGCCGGACGCCCGCCGAAAAATAGCCGGGCATTGTACCTTAAGCTGTTCGCAGATGGGAGATTCCTCTGTCCGACTGTACACAACAACCCGCCAATCAATTGTGAATATTCATGAAAAAGGGCAGCCGAAGCTGCCCTTTTCGCCCCACCTGGCCGCTTATTCAGCGAGCTTGAAGGTGATGAAGCTGGCACGGCCCTGACGCAGCACCCGCATCGACACCGAGCGGTTCTTCGGCAGTTCCTTGGCGATTTCGGTGAATTCCTTGGCCGAGCCAATGGCCTGGTTGTTCAGGTGGCTGATGACGTCACCCGGGCGCAGGCCAATGAGTGCTGCCGGCCCATCCTGGACCTCCTTGATCACCACGCCGCCCTTGAGCTCCAGGGATTTTTTCTGCTCGGCGGTCAGGTCGGCGACCGCGACACCCAGGCGATTGCTGCTGCGCTCGGCGCTGCCTTCAGCACCGGCGGTGATGTCGGCGTCGTCATCCGGCATGGCGCCCACGGCCACGTCCAGGGTCTGGCGCTTGCCGTTGCGGATGATTTCCAGCTTGGCTTTCTCACCATCCTTGAGGCTGCCGACCAGGTGCGGCAGGTCTGCCGACATGACGATCGGCTGGCCGTTCATGCTCAGGATCACGTCACCCACCTGCAAGCCGCCCTTGGCGGCCGGGCCGTTCTCCAGCACCTGGGCTACCAGGGCGCCGGCCGGCTTGTCGAGGCCAAAGGATTCGGCCAGGTCCTTGTTGACCTCCTGAATCACCACGCCCAGCCAGCCGCGGCTGACTTTGCCGTCTTTCTTCAACTGGTTGGAAACGTCGAGCGCCACATCGATCGGGATGGCGAACGAGAGGCCCATGAAGCCGCCCGAACGGGTGAAGATCTGCGAGTTGATACCCACCACTTCGCCCTTCATGTTGAACAGCGGACCACCGGAGTTACCCGGGTTGATGGCCACGTCGGTCTGGATGAACGGCACATAGGTATCGTTGGGCAGGGTGCGGCCCTTGGCGCTGACGATGCCCTTGGTCACCGAATGGTCGAAGCCGAAGGGCGAACCGATGGCCAATACCCACTCGCCCACCTTGAGCTTCTCGGAGTCACCCAGTTTCACGGTGGGCAGGTTCTTGCCATCGACCTTGAGCAAGGCCACGTCGGTACGGGGATCGGTGCCGATCAGCTTGGCCTGCAGCTCACTGCGGTCCGAAAGACGAACGATGATCTCGTCGGCATCGGCGACCACATGGTTGTTGGTCAACACATAGCCATCGCTGGAAATGATGAAGCCAGAGCCCAGCGACATGGCCTCACGCTGGCGATCGCCACGCGGCGAGCGCGGCTGTTGCGGCATGTTGCGCTCGAAGAATTCGCGGAACATCGGCGGCAGGCCTTCCAGGTCCGGCATCTGGCCCTGGGCGACGCGGCGGTCCGGCAGCTTCTGCTTGGTGCTGATGTTGACCACCGCGGGCGAGGCCTGCTCGACCAGCGTGGTGAAGTCCGGCAGGGCTTCGTCGGCCTGGGCGGTGAGCGCCTGGCCGAGCATCAGCACGGTGGCGACCATCATTAGGTAGGATTTCAAGCGTGGTATTGACATACGGCTCCCGTCACAACGAGCGGTAGTTAGAAAGGCCCCTGCACAAAACAGGAAAGGCCAGGCTCCTGAAAGCCTGACCTATAGAAAATTTGCCACAGGATTGCAAATGACAATGCTTTAATTTCATTTCAGGCGCATGCCTGCCTGGCTTTGGCGCGGGCCGCAAACGGGCACCGTTACTGGCTTGCCTGGCCATCCTGAGGTCGCATGGACAGGGCAACACGCTCTGCCGTACCCAAGGGGATTTCACCGACGACCGTCACCATGACCTTGCCCTTGGGCGTGTTCAGGCGACGTGAAACCGCCGACGTCGGCCCAAGCTGGGTGCGCACATCGTTACCAACATCATCCTTGACCGGTTCGAGGAACACCGAGAAGCGCGCCAGGCCATCGTCGTACATCAGGCTACTGACCGAACTGCCAAGCTTGGGGTCGCGGTGCACGGTGCTGTTGACCAGTTCGAAGCCTGGCGGCAACCAATCCGAACGCCAGGCGGCGATGCTATCGTTGCTGACCGAGCCCACATGCTGCACGGGCTTGCAGGCTGCGCTTGGTTGCAGCTCGCTGTCGCTGGGCAGGTCGTCGGTATCGAGACGGGTCATCTGGAACCGTTCCAGCAACTGCCCCTTGTCGTTGAGCATCAAGGAGCGCAGCGGCAGGCCGGTTTTGCGGTCCAGGTGCAATTCGAAGGCATAGCGGTGCTGGTCACGCGGCGTGAGCGTCACAATCACGGCGTCACGCCCGGCTACGCGGGACTTGCCCGCCACGCTCAGGTCGTACCAACCCATGAGCTTCAGCGGATCAAGCACACGCGGCGAAGTATCTGGAGGGCTGGTAACCCCGCTGGCCAAGGCGCCGCTGACACACGCCACCTTGCCATCCACGCGCACGATTTCCTCGGCAGCGCCGTCGAGCTGCAATAGCCGCTCGCTGACCTTACCGCCCTCTACCCTGTGCCAGATATCGTGGGAGGAAAAACTACCGTTGCGTTCGTAGACGAAAGAGCCTTGGTAGCTCTGTTTTTGCTCGGCCTGTGCCAGCTTGTTCAGCCATTCACTCGCCTCGGGCGAAGAATTGGCTGCCAACGCTGGCACCGTCATGCAGCTGCCAACCAGCAGCGTCAGGAGAGGTAGCGCGCGCATGATCCTCCTTACTTAACGGTTTTCCAGGCTGGCAGCGCGGGCATACGGCAGTGCAGTTTCAGTACCCTTGAGCGCAGACTCCTGAGCATGCTGGCGCAGGTAACCTGGGAGACGCTGGTCCCAGCCGGCTTGGTTCTGCAACACACCGTTGGCCATTGGCCCGGTAGGTTGCTCGCTGCTCTCGGTATAACCTGCCAACACTGCAGGGCCCTGTGCTTGTGGCACGCTCACGCCCTGCTGGACCGGCTGCTGGGCAGCCAGCTCGGCACCGGTGATCTCGTCCTGGTTGTACATGCGCACACCCGCCAGCACGGCCACGGTGACCGAAGCAGCCACAGCCAGGCGGCCGATGCTGCGCCACGCGCTTTTGTTGACCTTGGCCGGCACGGCCTCATCGGCCAGCGCCGCGGAAACCGCCGAGGCGATATCCAGGTTGGGCAGCAGCAACTCCTTGTGCATGGCTGCGCGGGCTACCTGGTAACGGGACCAGGTGGCACGGGTTTCGGCTTCGTCGACGGCGTTCAACACCCGACGCAATTCCAGTTCGTCCGCTTCGTTATCCATTACCGCGGACAGCGATTCCTGCAAAGCTTCACGACTCATGGCGGTTCCTCTCTTGGCTGTCGCCGCTGTCTCAGGTTTCCTGCAACAACGGTTGCAGGGCTTTGTCTATGGCCTCCCGAGCGCGGAAGATTCGAGAGCGCACGGTACCCACCGGACATTGCATGACACTGGCAATGTCTTCGTAACTCAGGCCATCGAACTCACGCAGGGTAAGCGCCGTGCGCAGGTCTTCGGGCAGTTGCTGGATGGTGCGATGGACGGTGCCTTCGATCTCATCCCGCAACAACGAGCGTTCTGGAGACTCAAGATCCTTGAGGCCATGATCGCCGTCGTAAAACTCCGCATCCTCGGAGCTGACATCGCTGTCTGGCGGCCGTCTTCCACGGGACACCAGATAGTTCTTCGCCGTGTTGATGGCGATGCGGTACAGCCACGTGTAAAACGCACTGTCGCCGCGGAAATTGCCAAGTGCACGGTAGGCCTTGATAAAGGCTTCCTGCGCAACATCCTGGGCCTCGTGGGTATCGTGAACGAACCGCACGATCAACCCGAGAATCTTGTGCTGATACTTCAGCACCAACAGATCGAACGCTCGCCTGTCGCCGCGCTGCACGCGCTCGACAAGTTGCTGATCCTCTTCCTGGGTTAGCATGAACACTCCTCAGTGAACTCGAAGGAGCGTTGCAACAGCCATCGCTCAGGCTTGCAACCATAGACTCGGGCTTTTCGCAAAAGTTCTCCCCTCCAAGCAAGTTTCCTGCAGCCCTTGGTCGGCTTGCACGGAAGACAAGGCACGGTCATCGCCGGCTTCGTCGATAATCAGGTTACGTGTACGCAGGGACAGCCTGGACAGGCCTGCAGCCCTGCGTCGCCGCGGCAATTTGTGGCGTGCGGGCAGCCTTCATAGGATTTCCGGCCATGCCGGAAAGTTCCCACAAAGGTTGGCCACGCTGGCAGCTGGCATGGAAATTGGCCACCGGGGGCTGCTATAAAGGCAACCCGGTCGAGCGAACAATAGTTTCACTATGCCACCTGCGCGTGGCTATTGTGCCGCGCCCCCTCCAAAGATTACTAGTGTCCCGACATGAGCCAACAATTCCAACATGATGTCCTGGTGATCGGCAGCGGTGCCGCCGGTCTCAGCCTGGCACTCAACCTCCCCAGCCACCTGCGTATCGCCGTGCTGAGCAAGGGCGACCTGGCCAATGGCTCGACCTTCTGGGCCCAGGGCGGTGTCGCTGCGGTGCTGGACAATACCGACACGGTGCAGTCGCATGTGGAGGATACCCTCAATGCTGGCGGCGGCCTGTGCCATGAAGACGCCGTACGCTTCACTGTCGAGCACAGCCGCGAAGCCATACAGTGGCTGATCGAACAAGGCGTACCGTTTACCCGCGACGAGCACTACAGCGTCGACGATGGCGGCTTCGAGTTCCACCTTACCCGCGAGGGAGGCCATAGCCACCGGCGAATCATCCACGCCGCCGATGCGACCGGTGCCGCCATTTTCACCACGCTGCTCAAGCAGGCCCGCTCGCGCCCGAATATCGAGCTGCTGGAACAGCGCGTGGCAGTCGACCTGATCACCGAGCGGCGCCTGGGCCTGCCCGGCGAACGCTGCCTGGGCGCCTATGTGCTCAACCGCAACAGTGGTGAGGTCGACACCTTCGGGGCACGCTTCACCGTGCTGGCCACTGGCGGCGCGGCCAAGGTCTACCTGTACACCAGCAACCCCGACGGCGCGTGTGGCGATGGCATTGCCATGGCCTGGCGGGCCGGTTGCCGGGTGGCGAACCTGGAGTTCAACCAGTTCCACCCGACCTGCCTGTATCACCCGCAGGCCAAGAGCTTCCTGATCACCGAGGCCCTGCGTGGCGAGGGCGCCCTGCTGCGCCTGCCCAATGGCGAGCGTTTCATGCCGCGTTTCGACCCGCGCGAAGAACTGGCGCCCCGCGATATCGTCGCCCGCGCCATTGACCACGAAATGAAGCGCCTGGGTGTGGACTGCGTGTACCTGGACATCACTCACAAGCCAGCCGAGTTCATCAAGGGCCACTTCCCCACCGTGTACGAGCGGTGCCTGGCGTTTGGCATCGACATCACCCGCCAGCCGATTCCGGTGGTGCCTGCAGCGCACTACACCTGCGGCGGCGTAATGGTCGACGACCGCGGCCACACCGATGTGCCGGGTTTGTACGCCATTGGCGAAACCAGTTTCACGGGCCTGCATGGCGCCAACCGCATGGCCAGCAACTCACTGCTGGAGTGCTTTGTGTATGGCCGCGCCGCTGCTGCCGACATCGAGGCCAACCTGCAGCAGGTGAGCATGCCCAAGGCTCTGCCGGGTTGGGACGCCAGCCAGGTGACCGATTCGGACGAGGACGTGATCATCGCGCACAACTGGGACGAGTTGCGGCGGTTCATGTGGGACTACGTGGGTATCGTGCGCACCAGCAAGCGCCTACAGCGCGCGCAGCACCGCATTCGGCTGCTGCTGGATGAAATCGACGAGTTCTACAGTAACTACAAGGTCAGCCGCGACCTGATCGAACTGCGCAACCTGGCACAGGTGGCCGAGCTGATGATCCTGTCGGCAATGCAGCGCAAGGAGAGCCGCGGCTTGCATTACACCTTGGATTACCCGGGCATGCTGGACGAAGCAAAGGACACGGTGCTCAGCCCGACCTGAGCGCTGTAGCGCCCCAGCGCCGCCGGCTGAATTTCAACCGCACCCGCAACCGCCGATGCTCATCCGCGCCCAGGGCATCCGGCGGTACACACTGGCTTTGCCCCAACCAGCGCCCGGCGCGCTCAAAGCGCACCACCACCAACCCAGGCAGGGCCATGCTGTCCCGGCACAGCCGCACCGGCTGCCAGCCACCACCACGGGTGTACACCTGCCAGCCGCGCACATCACGGCGCAACCCGGTAACGGCCTGTTCATGGGTCAACAGAATACGGCGGGGAATCGCCCAGGCAGCGTGGGCAAGGCAGGCAATGATGAGGGTAAACGCCAGCCAGGCTGGCAGCGCACTTGCCCACGCGGCCAGCCCAGCTACCCCCTGGCATGCCAGGTAGACCGCCAGCAGCCGGCGCGAGCCCTGCCAGCGGCACTCATAACACTCACTTGGGCTGGACACGGTCCAGAATGATGCGGACCATGCGCTGCAGCTCCGGGTCTTCAGACTCGGTGCGCTCCATGAACCAGCCGAACATGTCCTGATCCTCGCAGCTCAACAGGCGCACGTACAGCTCGCGGTCGGCCTCGTTGAGGGTGGGGTAGACTTCTTGGGTGAAAGGCACCAGCAGCACGTCCAGTTCCAGCATGCCGCGGCGGCTGTGCCAGAACAGCCGGTTGAGTTCAGTTTGTTCGACCATGGGGCCCTCCTCGAATGGCCCGCCAGTATACAGGCAGGCGAGCGCAGCGGCACCGGGCGTTGGTCTACTCACCTACCTATTTTGTTACCGGCGTTCTATGATGGCCGCCAGTCTTTAGCCACCGCGATGACCCATGGCCGATTCCGCTTTCTACTGCCCCCTGTCCCACGAGGGCATCCTCGCCGTCCGCGGCTCCGATGCAGGCAAGTTCCTGCAAGGCCAGCTGACCTGCAACATCAACTATCTCAGCCAGGAACACGCCGGCCTCGGCGCCCGCTGCATGGTCAAGGGGCGCATGCAGTCGAGCTTCCGTATCCTGCCCGAAGGCAACGGCTACCTGCTGGCCATGGCCAGCGAGCTGCTCGAGGCGCAATTGGCCGACCTGAAGAAGTACGCCGTGTTTTCAAAGGCCACGCTCACCGATGAGAGCAGCGCCTGGGCGCGCTTCGGCCTGCAAGGGGGCGAAGCGGCATTGCAAGCACTGGGGATCGACCTGCCCAGCGCTGCGGGCAGCACCGTGCGCCACGCCGGGCTGATTGCGATCACTGCGTCCGCCGGCCGCGCAGAGCTGTGGGTAGCGGCGGACAACGCCGAGCCCGTGCGCCAGGCCCTCGCCGCCGCCCTGCCCGAAGGCAGCCTCAACGACTGGCTGCTCGGCCAGGTCCGCGCCGGCATCGGCCAGGTCATGGGGCCGACCCGCGAGCTGTTCATTCCCCAGATGATCAACCTGCAAGCCGTCGATGGCGTCAGCTTCAAGAAAGGCTGCTACACCGGCCAGGAAATCGTCGCGCGCATGCAGTACCTGGGCAAGCTCAAGCGCCGTCAGTACCGCCTGGCGCTGGGCCAGGCAGCCATTCCGGCGCCGGGGGCGGAAATCTTCTCGCCCACCCACGGCTCGTCGGTCGGTGAAGTGGTGCTGGCCGCCAGCAACGGTGCTGGCTGCGAATTGCTCGCCGTGCTGAGTGCCGAGGCGGTTGAAGACGACAACCTGCACCTGGGCAGCCTGGAAGGCCCGCGCCTGCAAGTGCTGACCCTGCCTTACGAACTGGACCGCGACCGGGAAATCCAGCGCTGACCAGCCTGCCCCGCCCGCGTGGCGGGGCCGCACCACCACTGCGGTAGACACGCCCATGAACAAGCTGGCCGAGATGGTTCAAGCACAGTTGCTCGATGCCATCGAAAAGGATGACCTGGTCCTGCCGACCCTGCCCGAAGTTGCCTTGAGCATCCGTGAGGCCGCAGAAGACAGCGAGATCAGCGTAGCGGCCCTGAGCAAGGTGATCGGCCGCGATGCAGCGCTTTCGGCGCGCCTGATCAAGGTCGTCAACAGCCCACTGCTGCGCGCGGCAGTAGAAGTGACCGACCTGCACACCGCCATCACGCGGCTGGGCATCAACTACAGCTGCAACCTCGCCATCGGCCTGGTGATCGAGCAGATTTTTCACGCCCGCTCATCGGCCGTGGAACAAAAGTTGCGGGAAATTTGGGCCAACAGCCTGGAAGTGGCCGGCATCAGTTACGAACTCAGCCGCCGTTACACCCAACTCAAACCTGAACAGGCGACCCTGGGTGGGCTCGTCAATCAGATTGGCGCGCTGCCGGTGCTGATTTACGCCGAAGAGCACAACGAACTGCTGTCCGACCCGGTGTGCCTGCATTATGTGATCGAGCAGATCCAGCCGGCGCTGGGTGACAAGATTCTCAAGGCGTGGGAGTTTCCGGAGCAACTGGTCAACCTGCCCTCGCAGGTTCAGGACCTGGACCGCCAGACTGACAAGGCCGACTATATCGACATCGTGCAGATCGCGCGTTGCATCAGCCAGCGCGAGCGCCAGCGGCCGTTGGCGGCGCTGCCGGCGTACCGCCACCTGGGCTTGCCGTTCGGTACCGAGCTTGAGGTGGAAGAGCTGCTTGAGGCGCGGAGCATGTTGCGCTGACCCGTTCAAACCTGCGCTGGCCAGCGGTGGGCCAGCACAGGTACCCCGTCAATCCGCGATAAAACTCACCCGCACCCGTAACCCGCCCTTTGCGCCATCATGCAGGCTCACCTGCGCTAGGTGCGCCCGGCAGATCTCGCCCACGATGGCCAGCCCCAACCCGCTACCCTGCGCACTTCGCCGGTAGAACCGCTCGAAGACCCGCTCGCGCTCAGCCTCGGGAATGCCCGGCCCGTCGTCTTCCACCTCCAGCACGGCCGGGGCCAGCACGCGAATGATCACATTGCCGCCCTGCGGTGTATGCGCCAGGGCATTGTCCACCAGGTTGCTCAACAGCTCGTTGAGCAACGTCGGTTCGCCTTTCAGCCAGACCGCCGCCTCGGCCTCCAGCGCCAGCGCAACGCCGCGCTTGTGCGCCAGTGGCGCCATGGCCATGCCCAGCTCCCGGGCCAGTTGGCTCAAGTCCAGGCGCTGCGCACCGCCCTCGGCAATCGCCCGCGCGCCGTTCTCTACCCGGGCCAATGACAGCAACTGGTTGGCCAGGTGGGTCAACCTGTCGGTGCCCTGGGCGGCGGACTCCAACGTTTCCCGCCACGCCTGCGGCTCCGGCGAGCGCAGGCCCAACTCGACACGCGCCTTCAAGGCCGCCAGCGGCGTGCGCAGTTCGTGCGCGGCATCAGCAATGAACTGCGCCTGGCGCTCGAACTGGCCACGCAGACGTTCAGTGAAATGATTCAAGGCACGCACCAATGGGCCCAACTCACGCTGCACCTGCACCACCGGCAGCGCCCGCAGGTCGTCGGGCTGGCGCTCCTCCACCGCTGTGCGCAGGCGCTCCAGCGGCCGCAGCGCCGCACTGACGGCGAACCACACCATCACCAGCGCTGCCAGCGCCAGCATGCCCAGGCGCAGCAAAGTATCGGCCATCAAGCCGCGGGCCATGCTCACCCGCGCCTCCTCGGTCTCGGCCACCCGGATTTCCGCCATGCCATTCATGTTCGGCTCACTCACCGCCTTCAGCAAACTGACAACGCGCACGTCCTGGCCCAGGTAGGTGGCGTTGTAGAACCGCGCCAGCGCCGGGTAATCATCGGTGCGGGGCGTGCCAGGTGGCGGTGGCGGCAGGTTCTCGTAACCGGAAATCAGCCGCTGCTGGATATCGAGCACGGTGTAGTAAATGCGCCCGGCGCTGTCGTAGGCGAAGGTGTCCAGCGCCACGTAAGGCACGTCGGCGCTCAGCGAGCCATCGCGCTGCGACAGCCCCGCGGCGATGGTCCGTGCCGAGGCCAGCAGGGTACGGTCGTAGGCGGTATCGGCAGCCTCGCGACCATTCCAGTAGGCGCTCAGGCCGCTGGCCAGCATCAGCACCACCAGCAGCAACGCCAGGTTGCCCATCAAGCGCCCGCGCAGGCTGCCATTGTCACGCATCGCGGTGCTCTAGCAGGTAGCCCAGGCCGCGGAAGGTGACGATGGCTACCGGCTGGCCGTCGAGCTTCTTGCGCAAGCGGTGGATGTAGATTTCGATGGCATCGTGGCTGGCCTCCTCGTCCAGGCCGAAGACCTGGGCGGCCAGCTGTTCCTTGCTCATCACCCGGCCCGGGCGGGCGATCAGCGCCTCGAGCACACTCTGCTCACGGGAGGTCAGGGTCAGGTTGTCGTCGCCAAGGGCAAAACGCCGGGTATCGAGGTCGTACACCAACGGCCCGCAGCGCTGCTGGCGCTCCCCACCAAGCACGCTGCGCCGCAGCAGGGCTTTGACCCGGGCTTCCAGCTCGGTCAGCTCGAACGGTTTGGCCAGGTAGTCATCGGCCCCCAGGTTCAGGCCGTGGACCCGGTCCTTGACATCGCTGCGGGCGGTCAGCATCAACACTGGCAGGGTCTTGCCGCGCCCACGCAAACGCGCCAGCACTTCAAAACCATCCATGCGCGGCAAGCCGACATCCAGCACGGCTACTGCGTATTCTTCGCTGGCCAGGGCCAGGTCGGCGGCCACGCCGTCATGCAGCACATCCACGGTCAGGCCCATGCTTTTCAAGGCCAAGGCCACGCTTTCGGCCAGTTGCAGGTGGTCTTCGACCAGCAGCACACGCATCGGTTTCTCCCTCTTGGCTGGGGCAATGGCGCGGAGTGTACCGCTGTCGCCGGGCCTGTGAAGCCCCTTGTAGCAACCTTTCAGGTTGAAAGGTTAGCGAAAGGTTCGTTGCCTAGCATCGCCCTACGGTCGCGCCTCGCACCGAAAAAAGCACCAGCAAGGTGCAACGAATAAGAACAATAAACGGAGTCATCGACGATGCTGTCAGCACAGCCGCAGGCGTTTGCGCCTACCCGTTCCTTTGCCTCACGCCCCAGCACCCTCGCCAGCGCCCTTGCGCTCGCCGGTGTCGCCCCGCTGAGCCAGGCCGCCTTCTTCGAAGACAGCACGGCCACCTTCGAAACCCGCAACATGTACTTCAACCGCGATTTCCGCGACGGCACCAGCGCGCAACAATCCAAGCGCGATGAATGGGCCCAGGGCTTCATGCTCAACTTCGAGTCCGGCTACACCGATGGCACCGTAGGCTTCGGCGTGGACGCGCTGGGCATGCTCGGTATCAAGCTCGACTCCAGCCCGGACCGCACCGATACCGGCCTGCTACCGACCCACGATGACGGCAAGGCTGCCGACGAATACTCCAAGCTGGGCCTGACCGGCAAGGTCAAGGTGTCCCAGACCGAACTGAAGATCGGTACGCTGATCCCCGAACTGCCAACCCTGCAACCGAACGACGGCCGCATCCTGCCGCAAACCTTCGAAGGCGGCCTGCTCACCTCGAAGGAAATAAAGGGCCTGACGTTCACTGGCGGGCGCCTGGACAAAGCCAAGGACCGTAACGACACCAATTGGGAAGACCTGGCCCTGAACAACAAGAATGGCCGCTTCGGTGGTTCGTTCAGCGCCGATCACCTGGCCCTGGGTGGGCTCGACTACCAGTTCACCGACCGTATCACCGGCAGCTATCACTTCGCCCAACTCGACGATATCTACCGCCAGCACTTCATCGGCATGGTCGCCACCCAGCCCTGGGGCCCAGGCACCCTCGGTGCCGACCTGCGCCTGGCCATCAGTGACGACGCCGGTGCCGCCAAAGCTGGCAACATCGACAACACCACCTTCAACGGCATGCTCAGCTACGCCCTGGGTGGGCACAAGGTCAGTGGCGCGTGGCAGCAATTGTCGGGCGACAGCGCGTTCCCTTATGTGGATGGCGCCGACCCCTACCTGGTCAACTTCGTGCAGATCAACGACTTCGCAGGCAAGGACGAGCGTTCCTGGCAGGCGCGCTACGACTACAACTTCGCCGCCCTGGGCGTGCCCGGCCTGACCTTCATGACCCGCTACATCAGCGGCGACAACGTCAGCCGCGCCGCCGGTGGCGAAGGCAAAGAGTGGGAACGCGACACCGAAATGAAGTACGTCGTACAAAGCGGCCCGTTGAAGAACGTGGCCGTGCGTTTGCGCAACGCCACATTCCGCTCCAACCTCGCCCGCGATGCCGACGAAGTGCGGCTGCTGGTGAGCTACAGCGTGGCGCTGTGGTAAGCCGCTAGCCTAACCCGATAACAACAACATTCACGGAGATCGACGATGACCTTTTCACTGCGCCGCCTCGTCCTCGCTACCGGCTGCCTGCTGTTGGCCGGCAACGCCCTCGCTGCCGAACCGAAACGCCCCGAATGTATCGCCCCCGCCTCGCCGGGCGGCGGCTTCGACCTGACCTGCAAGTTGGTGCAAAGCGCCCTGGTGCAGGAAAAGATCCTCAGCAAACCCATGCGCGTCACCTACATGCCCGGCGGTGTCGGCGCGGTGGCGTACAACGCCGTGGTCGCCCAACGCCCGGCTGACGCCGGCACACTGGTGGCCTGGTCCAGCGGTTCGTTGCTGAACCTGGCCCAGGGCAAGTTCGGCCGCTTCGACGAAAACGCCGTGAAATGGCTGGCCGCGGTCGGCACCAGCTACGGCGCCATCGCGGTGAAGAGCGACTCGCCCTACAAGACCCTCGACGACCTGGTCGCAGCACTGAAGAAAGACCCGAGCAAAGTGGTGATCGGCTCTGGCGGCACCGTCGGCAGCCAGGACTGGATGCAGACCGCCCTGATCGCCAAGGCCGCCGGGATCAACCCGCGCGACCTGCGCTACGTGGCTCTGGAAGGCGGCGGCGAAATTGCCACGGCCCTGCTGGGCGGCCACATCCAGGTGGGCTCGACCGACATTTCAGACTCCATGCCGCACATTCAGAGCGGCAACATGCGCATCCTCGCGGTGTTCTCGGAAAACCGCCTGGACGAGCCGGAGATGAAAGACATCCCGACTGCCAAGGAGCAGGGCTATGACATCGTCTGGCCGGTGGTGCGCGGTTTCTACCTGGGGCCAAAGGTCAGCGACGAGGATTACGCCTGGTGGAAGCAGTCGTTCGACAAGATGCTGGCTTCGGAGGACTTCGCCAAACTGCGCGACCAACGCGAGCTGTTCCCGTTCGCCATGACCGGCGAGGAACTGGACGGCTATGTGAAGAAGCAAGTGGCTGACTACAAGACGCTGGCCAAGGAATTTGGCCTGATCCAGTAAACCTGCCGGATCCACCACCATCCCTGTGTAGGAGCGGCCTTGCGTCGCGATCGGGCCGCAAAGTGGCCCCTGGAACAGCCTTGCGATGCTTCAGACAGATCGCAGAGGCTGGCTTTGCGGCCGCTTCGCGCCCGATCGCGACACGAGGCCGCTCCTACAAGCGATCCCAACGAGGATTCCTTCATGATCCTGCAACGCCTCTTCGCCCTGGTCTTGCTGGCGGTGTGCGCCGTGCTTGCCGTAATGGCCTGGCCCTACCAGGCGGCGTTTTCCTACGAGCCGGTGGGCCCGCGTGCCTACCCACTGCTGATGCTCGGCCTGATGGGCCTGGGCCTACTGTACCTGGCTATCCGCCCGACCCCGATCGTGCGCAAGGACGACGAACCAGAACTGGACCGCGCGACCCTGATCAAGATCGCCGCGTGCGTCGGCCTGCTGCTGGTTTTCGCCGCCACCTTCGAACCCCTGGGCTTCATCCTCAGTGCCATCCTGGTGGGCCTGCCCATGGCGCACCTGTACGGCGGCCGCTGGCTGCACAGCGCCATGGTGGTGGTGGGCATGAGCATCTTCCTCTACTGGCTGTTCGACCGCGTGATGGACGTGCCACTGCCCCTTGGCCTGCTGAGCGTACTGGAGAACTGACACATGGATACCTTGAGCTACCTGGGCCAGGGCTTCGGCGTTGCCCTGTCCCCCTATAACCTGGTCACCGCCCTGTCCGGCACCTTGATCGGCACCGTGGTCGGCCTGCTGCCGGGCCTGGGCCCGATCAACGGCGTGGCCCTGCTGATCCCGATTGCCTTCGCCCTCGGCCTGCCGCCAGAGTCGGCGCTGATCCTGCTGGCAGCGGTGTACCTGGGCTGCGAATATGGCGGGCGCATCAGCTCGATTCTGCTGAACATCCCGGGCGAGGCTTCGACCGTGATGACCACCCTCGACGGTTACCCGATGGCCCGCCAGGGCCTGGCGGGCGTCGCCCTGTCACTGTCGGCCTGGAGTTCGTTCATCGGTGCGCTCATCGCTACCTGCGGCATGGTGCTATTCGCTCCACTGCTGGCCAAATGGGCGATTGCTTTCGGCCCCGCGGAGTACTTCGTGCTGATGGTGTTCGCCATCGTCGCCCTTGGCGGCATGGCCGGTGACAAACCGCTGAAAACCTTCATTGCCGCATTGATCGGGCTTTTCCTGTCGGCGGTCGGTATCGACGCCAACAGCGGCGTCTACCGCTTCACCGGCGACAGCGTGCACCTGGCCGATGGCATCCAGTTCGTGGTGTTGGTACTGGGCCTGTTCTCGATCAGCGAAATCCTCCTGCTGCTGGAAAAGACCCACCATGGCCACCAGGCGGTCAAAGCCACCGGGCGTATGCTGTTCAACTTCAAGGAAGCGGCTTCGGTGTTCGTGGTGAATATCCGCTGCGGCCTGCTCGGTTTCATCATGGGCGTGCTGCCGGGCGCTGGCGCCACGCTGGCCAGCGCCGTGGCCTACATGACCGAAAAACGCCTCGCCGGCACCAGCGGCAAGTTCGGCAAGGGCGACGCCCGTGGCCTGGCGGCACCCGAAACCGCCATTGGTGCTTCCTGCTGTGGCGCCCTGGTGCCCATGCTGACGCTGGGCGTACCGGGCTCCGGTACCACCGCGGTGATGATCGGTGCACTGACCCTGTACAACATCACCCCAGGCCCCCTGCTGTTCGAGCAGCAGCCGGACATCGTCTGGGGCCTGATCGCCTCGCTGTTCATCGCCAACATCATGCTGGTGATCCTCAACATCCCGATGATCCGCATCTTCACCCGCATCCTGGCTGTACCAAACTGGGCGCTGGTGCCGGTGATCGCCATCATCACCGCAATCGGCGTGTACGCCGTGCATGCCACCACCTTCGACCTGTTCCTGATGGTCGGCATCGGTATCATGGGCTACATCCTGCGCAAGCTGGACTTCCCGCTGTCGCCGATCCTGCTGGGCTTCATCCTCGGCGGCCTGATGGAACAGAACCTGCGCCGCGCGCTGTCGATTTCCAACGGTGAACTGGGCATCCTCTGGTCAAGCCCCATCAGCCTGTCGGTATGGGGGCTGACCCTGTGCATGCTGGCCCTGCCGCTGCTACGCAGCTGGCGCAAACGGGCGCAGCAGCGTCGGGCCATGGCCGATGCCTGACCGGTCACTGCCGCTGTACGTTGCAACCGGGCTGGTCGGCCTTGCTGGGGGTTTTGCCGCCAGCAAGGTCGGCTGGCCTTTGCCGTGGATGATCGGCTCGCTGCTGGCGATCATCCTGGTGCGCTGCCTGACGCCCTGGCAATTGCCGGAAATACCCAATGGCCGCAAATGCGGGCAGTGGGTCATCGGCATCGGCATTGGCCTGCACTTCACCCCGGCGGTGATCGAGCAGGTCGCCAGCCACTTCGCCCTGATTTTCTTCAGCGCGGTGTTCACTACCGTGACCAGCGTGATCAGCGTGTGGCTGCTCAGGCGCAGCGGCGAGGACCGCGCCACTGCGTTCTTCGCCAGCATGCCCGGCGGTTCGGGGGAGATGGTCAACCTTGGCGCGCGCAACGGCGCGGTGCTCAGCCAGGTGGCGGCCGCGCAGAGCCTGCGCGTGCTGGCTGTGGTGTTGTGCATACCGGCAGTATTCAAGTACCTGCTGGGCGACGGCGTCGCGCTCAACCACGCAGGCAGCGTAAGCTGGAGCTGGTTGGCCCTGATTGCCCCGCTGGGCATTGCCGTGGCCCTGCTGTGGCAGCGCTTGCGCCAACCCAACCCGTGGTTGTTCGGGCCGCTGCTGGTGGCGGCCTCGGTGAGCCTGGCCGCCAACCTGCAGATCGCCCTGCCCAACGGCGCCAGCCAGATCGGCCAATGGTTGATTGGCAGCGCCCTGGCCTGCCACTTCAACCGGGAATTCTTCCGCCGCGCGCCATCGTTTCTCGCCCGCACCCTGCTGGCCACGGCATTGTGCATGGCCATTGCCGCCCTGGCCGCCTGGGCACTGAGCGTCCTGACGGCACTGGACTTGCGCTCGCTGACGCTGGGCATGATGCCAGGCGGGATTGCCGAAATGAGCCTGACCGCAGAGACACTGCAGCTGTCGGTGCCCCTGGTGACGGCACTGCAGGTGATGCGGCTGCTGCTGGTGCTGTTTTTGGCCGAGCCGTTGTTCCGCGCGTGGAACGCCAGGCCTTGATGAACACAGCGCCCGGCGAGCGGCGAACCTGCTGGCCAGGCGCTGCGCCCGTTCACATGACTACAACGGCGGCAACGCCCAGTTGATCGGCGCCAGCCCGCGCTGCTCGAGGAAGCTGTTGGTGCGGCTGAAGTGCCCGCAGCCGAGAAAGCCGCGGTAAGCCGACAACGGTGACGGGTGCACCGACTTCAGCACCAGGTGCTTGGTGCCATCGATCAGCTTCTGCTTGCTCTGCGCATGTGCGCCCCACAGCAGGAAGACCACGTGCGGGCACTGCTCGCTGACGACCTGGATGATCCGGTCGGTAAAGTGCTCCCAGCCTTTCTTGGCATGCGAGGCCGCATTCGCACGCTCGACCGTCATGGTGGTGTTGAGCAGCAGCACGCCTTGCTCGGCCCAGCTTTGCAGGTAGCCGTGGCTGGCGATCGGGATGTTCAGGTCCCGCTGCAACTCTTTGTAGATGTTGACCAACGACGGCGGCGTGGCCACCCCGGGCTGCACCGAAAAGCACAAGCCGTGTGCCTGGCCCGGCCCGTGGTACGGATCCTGGCCGAGGATCACCACCTTCACCTGTTGCAGCGGTGTCGAGTTGAGCGCGTTGAAGATCAGCGGCCCTGGCGGGTAGATCTGCTTGCCGGCAGCGTACTCGCTACGCAGGAACTCGCGCAGTTGATGCATGTAGGGCTGGTCGAACTCACCGCGCAACGCGGCCTTCCAGCTGGGTTCGAGTTTGATACGGTCGTCGTCAGTCATGGGGCCTTCCATAAACAATGGCGCGACACTAGGTAAGCCCTACCCGCTTGTCAAACGATCCGACCGACGACCGGCATGATTGGCCAGGCAAGCCATACTTGGGCGATGACTTGAGCGAGGTAGCCCATGACCATTCATTGCGAGGTGCTTACCGGCGCCGATGGCGCCCGCATGGGCATCGCCACCCTCGATGCGCCCATGGCGCTCAATGCCCTGACCCTGCCCATGATCGAGGCGCTGGGCGACCAGCTGCAGGCCTGGGCGCGCGACCCTGGCGTGGTCTGCGTGCTGTTGCGTGGCAGCGGCGCCAAGGCATTCTGCGCGGGGGGTGATGTGCGCGCGCTGGCCCAGGCTTGCCGCGATCAGCCTGGCAGCGTGCCACCGCTGGCCGCCACCTTCTTCGCTGCCGAGTACCGCCTGGACTACAGCCTGCACACCTATCCCAAACCATTGCTGTGCTGGGGGCACGGCCATGTGCTGGGCGGCGGCATGGGGTTGCTGCAAGGCGCCAACGTGCGCATTGTCACACCCAGCAGCCGTTTGGCCATGCCGGAGGTCAGCATCGGCTTGTACCCGGACGTGGGTGCCAGCTGGTTCCTGGCCCGGCTGCCAGGCAAGCTGGGGCTGTTCCTTGGCCTGACCGGCGCCCCGCTCAACGCCCGCGACGCCCTGGACCTGGGTTTGGCCGACCGCTTCCTGGGTGAGCACCAGCAAGAAACCTTGGTCGATGAGCTGCTGCAACTGAACTGGCAGGAACACACCGCTTTACAGCTCAACAGCCTGCTCAAGGCCGAACAGCACCGCGTGTGTGCCGAATTACCGGCCGCTCAGTGGTTGCCGCGCCGTTCAGCGATCGACGCGTTGCTCGATGTTGCCGATGCGGCTGCCGCATGGCGCGCGCTGGAAAACCTGAAGCACCATGACGACCCATTGCTGGCCGACGCCGGCCAACGGCTGCAGCAAGGCTGCCCGCTGACCGCCCATTTGGTTTGGGAGCAGATTCGCCGGGCGCGACACCTGTCACTGGCGCAAGTGTTGCAGATGGAGTACTGCATGAGCCTGAACTGCTGCCGCCACCCGGAGTTCAGTGAAGGGGTACGCGCCCGCCTGCTAGACAAGGACAACCAGCCGCGCTGGCACTGGCCGGACGTGGCGCAGGTGCCCGCGGCAGTGGTTGAGGCGCACTTTGCCAAAGTCTGGGAGGGCAGGCACCCGCTGGCGGACCTGGGTTAGTGCGGCCGTTGCCTAGCGCTGCCATTGCCCCTGCCCGCGCGGACCATCACCTCGCCCACCGTCATGGCCTGGCCCATTGGATTGCCAGCCACCACGCGGGTAGCGTTGGCTGCCATCGCGGTAGTCGTGCCGGTCCCGGTCACCCCGGTAGTCATCACGCTGGCGGTTGCCATAGTCATGACGCGGGTTACCGTGCCACTGGGTCACCGGCGGGCGTGGCTGCGGCCGGTAGTAGGGTGCGGGTTGGTAGCGGTAACGCGGAGCGGGCTGGTAGTAGTAGCGTGGTGCCGGCTGGTAGTAGTAGCGTGGCTGTGGCGCCACGTAGTAACGGTCATAACGGTAATACCCGGGCGCTGCATAGCGGTCGCTGGTGTAATAGTCGGAGCGGTAGTAGCTGCCACTCTCGTAGTAAGGCGCGCAGGCGGAAGTCATCGACCCCAGCAGGGCGATCAACAGGATTCGATAGGACATGGCGGCCTCCTGGACCGCTGGAGTGCCCGCACAGCGGCGCTGTCGGGCGTCGATGCGAAATGTGTTCATCGACATTGAATAAGACACTGGGAACAAGGTGCAGTGCCATTCCTGCAATAATTTGATACAGCTGCCCGGGCACCGAAAAACTTGCAGTCATTTCACCGCCACCTCACTAGAATGGGCGGCTCGGCACACATCATGGGAAGATCATGCCTTTACGTTCCGCCCTGTTTTCGCAGCGTTCGCTGATCTTCACCCTACTGTTGCTGCTGGCCTGCGGCTTTCTTGCCACCTCGCTGCTCAGTTACTTCGCTTCACGCAGCGCCATCCGTGACGGCATCATCAACACCGAGTTGCCGCTGACCTCCGACACCGTCTACTCGGAAATCCAGAAAGACCTGATTCGCCCGGTACTGATCGCCTCGATGATGGCCCAGGACACCTTCCTGCGCGACTGGGTGCTGTCCGGCGAGCAGGACACCGCCCGCATAACCCGCTACCTGGGCGAGGTCATGGGCAAGCAGGACACCTTCACCTCATTTTTCGTGTCCGACCGCACCCTGACCTACTACCAGGCCAAGGGGGTGCTCAAGCATGTCGACCTTGGCGCCTGGCGCGACGCCTGGTACTTCCGCCTGCGTGAGCTCAAGGCGCCTTATGAGATCAACGTCGACCTCGACATGGCCAACCATGACAGCCTGACCGTATTCATCAACTATCAGGTGCATGACTATCAGCAACGCTTCATCGGCGCCGCCGGTGTCGGCCTGAGCGTATCGTCGGTGGTCAAGCTGATCGACCGCTATCAACAACGCTACCAGCGCGCGGTGCTGTTCACCGACGCCAAGGGCAAGGTCCTGCTGACCGGCTCGGCAGGCGGCCCGCATGGCCTACAGGTGGGCCAGCAGCTCAGTGCCAACCCCGAACTGCAGGATCTGCTGGCAGAACGGCCGGTACCCAGTGAAGGCAGCCACGAGTACCGTGACAGCGACCAGCACAGCCACTTCCTCAACGTGCGCCAGTTGCCTGAGCTGGACTGGTACCTACTGGTGGACAAGCGGGAAACCGGCGCGCTTGATCGCATTCGTCACTCGCTGTACCTGAACCTGGCGATCTGCACCATGATCACCCTGGTGGTACTGGCACTGGTACACGCCATGGTCCGCCGCCATCAGGCCAGCACAGAGGCCCTGGCGACCCTCGACAGCCTCACCGGCCTGCTCAACCGGCGCAGCTTCGACCTGCTGGCTGCCCAGGCCCTGCGCGAAGCCCAGCGCGAAAGTGGCCCACTGGTAGCAATGCTGTTCGACCTGGACCACTTCAAGGCGCTGAACGATACCCATGGCCACCTGGCAGGCGACGAAGTGCTGCGCCAGTTCGCCAATGTACTGCAAAGCAGCCTGCGCCAGTCGGATATACTGTGCCGCTGGGGTGGCGAGGAATTCATCGTGCTGCTGCGTGAAGCCGAGGGTCGGCACGCCATCGAGGTGGCCGAAAAGATCCGCCAGCGCACCGAGCAGCTAACCTTCAGCTACGACGACCAGCCACTGCGCCTGACCACGAGCATCGGCCTGAGCAGCCTGCGACCGGGGGATACCCTGCACACCCTGCTGACCCGCGCCGACCGTGCCCTTTATCGTGCCAAACAGGCTGGCCGCAACCGTGTCTGTAGCGAAACCCCATGACTGATCAGCAACACTGCCCCGCTTGCGGCGCGCTCAACCACTGCAGCCTGGCCGACCCACGCCGCGCCACCCAGGCCTGCTGGTGCCACGGTGTCACCATCGACCCGAGCGTGCTCCAGGCACTGCCCGCCGCGCTGCGGGACAAAGCTTGCCTGTGCCCGCGCTGCGCCGCCGTTGAAGACCAACTCCAATCACGCCCTTCCAGCTGACGCCAAGCAATGCGCCTCGATCGTTTCCTTGCCAACCTGCCCCACTGCAACCGCCAGCAAGCCCGGCTGATGCTGGCCCAGCGCCGTGTGCGCCTGGATGGCCAGGTCATCAGCGACCCGCTGGCCGAGGTGCGGGAGTTCAGCCGGGTGCAACTGGACGAGCAGTTGCTGCAGGCTGGCCGCCCAGCGCGCTACCTGATGCTGCACAAGCCGGCCGGCTGCGTGAGCGCGACCCAAGACCCACAGCACCCCACTGTGCTCGAGCTGTTGCCGGCGGCGCTGCGTGCGGACCTGCACATCGCCGGGCGCCTGGACTTCAACACCACCGGCCTGATGATCCTGACCAACGATGGCCAGTGGTCGCGCCGCCTGACCCAGCCAGCGACCAAGCTGCCCAAGCAGTACCTGGTGGAAACCGAGGACGAGATTGCCGAGCACTATGTGGCCAAGTTCCGTGAAGGCTTCTACTTCGCCTTTGAGAACCTCACCACCCAGCCCGCCCAGCTGGACATTCTAGGGCCGCGGCAGGCGCGGCTGGCGATTGTCGAAGGGCGTTATCACCAGGTCAAACGCATGTTCGGGTTTTTCGACAACAAGGTCGTGGGGCTGCACCGGGAGAGCATGGGGGCGATCCGGCTCGACCCGGGGTTGGCGCCCGGGGCCTTTCGGCCACTCACGCCGGAAGAAATAGGCACCGTCTAGCCCGCCCGCGAATCCGCGGAACCTACCGCTGAGCGGTTGCGATACGACCGCTCAGCGCCAAACGTCACAATTAAGCCCGAACGGCACTTGCAGGATCCCCGCCCCCCTGCTTGAATCCCAATCGTCAGTCTGCATGTGACCACCAAGTCACGACCGTAGACCCAGACACTTTTTGTCGGCCACCCAGGGCCTAGATGCCTTGGGGCACGGCAGATTGCCCGCCATACAACAACACCGTCGACGCAAGTGCCAAGGATCGACACAGGGCCCCGGTTACTCTTCAGGCGAATGCCTACCTGTCATAAAGAACGTGCACCCTGAGGTCCTGTTTCGGGAATGCGCTCTCTTTGGGCCAGTGGCTTGAGTGTTCGGCCAAGCCGCCGGCAAAAGTGCACAACCCGTTTCCGCGACAGGCCACCAGGTGACGCGAATACCCTTTTTGCGCCAGGAGTCGATGACATGAGGCCAGAAATCGCTGTACTTGATATTCAAGGTCAGTATCGGGTTTACACGGAGTTCTATCGCGCGGATGCGGCTGAGAATACGATCATCCTGATCAACGGCTCGCTGGCCACCACAGCCTCGTTCGCCCAGACGGTGCGCAACCTGCACCCGCAGTTCAATGTCGTCCTGTTCGACCAGCCCTACGCGGGCAAATCCAAACCGCACAACCGCCACGAACGGCTGATCAGCAAGGAGACCGAGGCGCATATCCTCCTTGAACTGATCGATCACTTCCAGGCCGACCACGTGATGTCGTTCTCGTGGGGCGGTGCCAGCACGCTACTGGCACTGGCGCACCAGCCGCGGTCTGTGAAGAAGGCCGTGGTGAGTTCGTTCTCGCCGGTAATAAATGAACCGATGCGCGACTACCTGGCACGCGGTTGCCAGTACCTGGCCGCCTGCGACCGCTATCAGGTTGGTAACCTGATCAACGACACCATCGGCAAGTACCTGCCGTCGCTGTTCAAGCGGTTCAACTACCGGCACGTCAGCAGCCTGGACAGCCACGAGTACGCGCAGATGCACTTCCACATCAACCAGGTGCTGCAGCATGACCTGGCACGGGCACTGGATGGCGCGCGCGCTATCGATATTCCGGTGTTGTTCATCAATGGTGAACGCGACGAGTACACCACGGCCGCAGATGCACGGCAGTTCGGCAAACACGTGGGGCGCAGCCAGTTTGGGGTTATCCGCGGTGCAGGGCACTTTCTGGACATGGAGACCAAGGCCGCCTGTGAGGACACCCGCAATGCCATGCTGGGCTTCCTCAAGCCAACCTTGCGCGAAGCCCGGCAACGTTACCAGCCGCTGCAACAGGGGCAGCATGCACTGGCTATCTGAGCAACTCGGCGCCTGGGTGCGGATACCCGCCGGCATGGGGCGCCGACACGCTTTTTTTATAACGTGGGCTTCTATTTCACGCAGGGTTCTGGTAAAAAGTGCGGCGTAAGGCGGGTATAGTTTAGTGGTAAAACGAAAGCTTCCCAAGCTTTAGTTGAGGGTTCGATTCCCTCTACCCGCTCCACATTACATCCCCCCGCATGGCGTTCCGGCAACGTCATCGCTATCAAAAGGAGCGTTCGCTCCTTTTCGTTTCTGCCAATCGCTACAATCTGCTGCTTTCGATGATCAGCAGCATGGCCAATTGCCTGTCGATCCGCTTCAATGCGCCCATGGTTTCGTGAAACATTTCGAAAGGATGACGCATGTTGCTCTCCCGCTGGCTACCGGGCCTTGCCAACCTGCTGCACTACCGCCGCGAATGGCTGCAGGCCGACCTGCAAGCAGGGCTGTCGGTGGCAGCCATCCAGATCCCGATTGCCATCGCCTACGCCCAGATCGTGGGCCTGCCGCCACAGTATGGCCTGTACGCCTGTGTACTGCCGATGATGGTCTACGCGCTGATCGGGAGCTCGCGCCAGTTGATGGTCGGCCCCGATGCGGCTACCTGCGCCATGATTGGCGGGGCAGTGGCGCCGCTGGCCCTGGGCGATCCGCAACGCACTGCCGAGCTGTCGGTGATCGTCACCGTACTGGTCGGGGTCATGCTGATTGCCGCTGGCCTGGCGCGGGCCGGTTTCATCGCCAGCTTCTTCTCGCGGCCGATTCTGATCGGCTACCTCAACGGTATCGGCCTGAGCCTGATCGCCGGGCAGTTATCCAAGGTGGTGGGGTTCAGGATCGAGGGCGACGGTTTCATCCTCAGCCTGATCAACTTCCTCCAGCGCCTGGGCGAAATCCACGGGTTGACGTTGTGTATCGGCCTGGCCGCCCTGGGCCTGCTGATCTGGCTGCCACGCCGCTACCCGCGCCTGCCGGCAGCGCTAACGGTGGTGGCGCTGTTCATGCTGCTGGTGGGTGTGTTCGGCCTCGACCGCTTCGGCGTCGCCATCCTCGGCCCGGTGCCTGCCGGCATCCCGCAACTGGCCTGGCCACACAGCAACCTGGCAGAAATGAAAAGCTTGCTGCGCGACGCCCTGGGTATCGCCACGGTCAGTTTCTGCAGCGCCATGCTCACCGCACGCAGTTTTGCTGCCCGGCATGGCTACGCCATCAACGCCAACCACGAGTTCGTGGCGTTGGGCGTGAGCAATCTGGCCGCCGGGGTTTCCCAGGGTTTTGCCATCAGCGGTGCCGACTCGCGCACCGCCGTCAACGACATGGTCGGTGGCAAAAGCCAACTGGTCGGCATCGTCGCCGCCCTGGTGATCGCCTTGATCCTGCTGTTTTTCACCGCCCCCATGGCGTGGATCCCTCAGGCCGCACTGGGCGCGGTGCTGCTGATGGCTGGCTGGGGGCTGATCGATATCAAGTCATTGGGCCACATTCGGCGCCTGAGCCGTTTTGAATTCTGGCTGTGCCTGCTGACCACCGTGGGGGTGCTGGGGCTAGGCGTGCTGCCCGGCATCGTGTTTGCCGTGACCTTGGCGATACTGCGCTTGCTGTACAGCATCTACCAGCCTACCGACGCCGTGCTTGGCTGGCTGCCGGGCACCGAAGGCCAGGTCGACATTCGCAAGTTCAAGGATGCGCGGACGGTGCCCGGCCTGGTGGTCTATCGTTTCGACGATGCAATCCTGTTCTTCAATGCCGACTACTTCAAGATGCGCCTTCTCGAGGCGGTGCAAGGCGAGGCACAGGCCAAGGCCGTTTTGTTCGATGCCGAGGCCGTGACCAGTATCGATGTCAGCGGCATGGCCGCATTGCGTGAAGTGCGCGACACCCTGGCCGCGCAGGGCATTCTCTTCGCCATCGCCCGTGCCCGCGGCAGCTTCCTGCGTATGTTGGTGCGCTCGGGCATGGCGCGCGAAATGGAGGACAAATTGCTGTTCGGTTCGGTGCGCGCCGGCATTCGGGCCTACCGGGTATGGCGTAACCGCAAGCGCAGCGTGCCGGCCGCCAGGCAGGGTTGATGCCCCTTCCCCCCGCCTGACATGCTAAAGTCGCCCCGCGCCCGCACCACCAATGGACCCAGCATGCCTGCACTCGACGCCCCTCTCCTGCCCTGGCCGGAACTTGCCGCCCGCCACCCCTGCGATGCCCTGCTGCTGGGTAACGGCGCCAGCCGCGCAGTGTGGAAGCCGTTCGGCTATTTCTCGCTGTTCGAGGAGGCGCAACGCGCCGGTCGCAAGAAAGGCCTGGCGATCAGCGACCAGGCCTTGTTCAAGTCCTTGGGCACGGAGCTGTTCGAACCGGTGCTCAGCGCGCTCAACACCACCGTGCGCGCCAATGCTGCGCTTGCCATCAACTCCACTGCGCCGCTCAACCGCTATTACTCGATCAAGGAAGCGCTGATCCACGCCGTGCGCACCGTGCATCTGCCCTGGCGGCTGATGCCCCCGGCAACCCTGGCCGTGCTCAATCAGGCCTTACGCGACTATCGCAGCGTCTACACCAGCAACTACGACCTGCTGCTGCCTTGGGCCCTGCAACATGCCCCTCAGGGCTTCGCCGACCTGTTCGACGAGCACGGTTACTTCGATGTGCGCCGGCGCAGCAGCGAGGGTACCCGGGTGATGCACTTGCACGGGGGCTTGCACCTGCTCAAGCAACCCGACGGCACCACCCGTCAACGCAGCGCCGAGAGCGCCGAGCTGCTGGAAGGTTTTGCCGTGAACATTCCCGGTGAAGTGCCGCTGTTCGTCAATGAAGACCGCAGCGACGAGAAACTGCGCGCCATCCGCCACTCGGACTACCTGAGCTGGTGCCTGGGGCAGCTGGCCCAGGAACACCGCGGCCTGTGCCTGTTCGGGCAGCACCTGGACAGCACTGACCAGCACCTGCTCGACGCCATTCGAATGGCCGGGCCCAAGCACCTGGCGATCGCCATTCGGCCGTTGAGTGAAGCGTCGGTGATCAACCAGAAGCAGCATTTCGTCGATCGCCTGGGCGCCATGCCGGGCACGTCACTGCACTTCTTCGATGCCACGACGCATCCGCTGGGCCAGGCATCGCTGTCTATCGAAGCCGTGTTCACCCGAGGTTGAGGCCAGCTTCAAACGCCTGTTGAAGGGGCCAGTGCCGCCTCAAAGCAGCCCGTCAACTCGCAACAGCGTCTCCAGGCAATGCTCCTGCACCCCATAGAACGCTTTGAGCTGGACGATTTTCTCCAGCAGCGTACGGTTGTCGCCCGGCTGGCGCCGCTTCACTGCAAGAATCATCTTGTTCTTGTTGGTGTGCTCCAAGGAGATGAACTCGAACACCTTGGTCTCATAACCACAGGCCTCCAGGTACAGCGCCCGCAAGCTATCCGTGAGCATTTCGGCCTGCTGGCCCAGGTGCAGGCCGTACTGCAGCATTGGCTGCAGCAGGCCCGGGCTGTGCAGTTGCGGGCGGATCTGTTTGTGGCAGCACGGCGAACACATGATGATCGCGGCATTGCTGCGGATGCCGGTATGGATGGCATAGTCGGTGGCGATGTCACAGGCATGCAGGGCGATCATCACCTCGATGGCGTCGGGTACCACGCTGCGCACGTCACCACACTGGAACTCCAGGCCCGCATGCTGCAACCGCACCGCGGCGGCGTTGCACAGGTCGACCATGTCCTGGCGCAGTTCAACCCCGGTCACCTGCGCTTCGCGGCCCAACGTATTGCGCAGGTAATCATGCATGGCGAAGGTCAGGTAGCCCTTGCCCGAGCCAAAGTCGGCCACCCGCAGTACCTGCTGTGCCGGCACCGGGGCGCTGGCCAGGGCGTGGTCGAAGACCTCGATGAACTTGTTGATCTGCTTCCACTTGCGCGACATGGACGGGATCAGTGCCCCCTGCGCGTCGGTTACGCCAAGGTCGCGCAGGAATGGGCGCGACAGCTCCAGGTAGCGTTTTTTCTCGCGGTCATGGCCACTGGCGGGCGCAGCCTCGCGCGGGGCTTGTGCACCATGGCGCTGAAGCATCGGCTTGCCCTTCTTGCTGAAGGTCAGCTGTACTTCGCCATCGGTATCGAAGAGGTGGGCGTTACGGAAGCTGCCCGGCAGCAACTCGGCCACCAGCGCCAAGGCGTCGTCCAGAGCCAGGTTGCGGGTGATGTCACGGGTCTGGTGACGGTAGACCAGCGACAGGCAGGGCTGGCCCTTGACCTGCAGCGGCTTGGCGATGATTCGTTGCAGGGTCTGGTCGGCACCGACATGGCGCGCCAGCACCAGCTTGACCAACGTGCCGCCCTGCAGGGCAGCGTTCAGCAGGTCGAGGAACTGGGCGAGTGCGTCCGGCGCGGCGGAAGCGGAATGACTGGCGGGCATGGACAAAGGGGCCTTGGGTAGCGGAACGCTCATTCTACCGTGTGCCGCGCGGCCAGGCATACCTTGGCCACCCACGGCCGCGTCACGCCCAGGCCAGGCGCTGCATATCTTATGGCAAACAGCTGCCGCAAGCGCGACGCGGCCTGTGTGGGAGCGGGCGAGCCCGCGAAGAGCCGAACGCGGTGGCTGGCACCGGCTACGCCGGTGTTCGCGGGCGCGCCCGCTCCCACAAGGGCCCTGCTAATCAACAAGTTATGTATTGTTCAATATTAACTGGCTTGCCAGCGATGGCTGCACAGCAGCCCCGAACTGCCAGCCCCATCCAGTGCGCGCCTGCATGCTGCCTCAGTCGAGAATCACCAGGCGGTTGGGCAGCTCGTTACGCGCATGGGTCGGTGGCACCTGCTCGCTCAGTAACTCGCCGCAGGCCTCGATGCATTCGACAAAACCCTGCAGGGTCCGTCCCTGGCGCACCTGTTCGGCAAACCGGCTGACGAGTGCCGCCCGAGCGCTGGCATCCAGGCAGTGCTCGATGCCGCGGTCAACCAGTATTTCCACATGCCGCTCCGCCTCGCTGACAAAAATCAGCACCCCCGTGCCAGCCGCCGTGCGCTGCAGGTTCAGCTCGCGAAATTGCTGGTGTGCCAGGCGCGAAGCCCGCCAGCGGCGCAGCGCCCGGGGGATCAGCCAGCCGGCCAGGCGCGGGCTGCGCAGCAGCAGGCACAGGCCGACAAACAGCAGCATGTTGGCCACCAACAAGCCACGCACGCCCGGCCAGCCCAGCAGCCACTGCAGCAGGCCGGGCACAGCCAGTGCCAGCACGGCAGCCCAGAGCAGCGGCCAATACGCATAGTCGTCGGCACGCCGCGCCAGCACCGTCACCAGTTCGGCGTCGGTATGCCGCTCGGCACGGGCTATGGCTTCGGCAATCTGCCGCTGATCATACTCGTCAAAAGGGGTCACGCCGTCGGTCTCTGAGCTTTCTTATAGTTGTTGTCCCGGCATACGGGGCTTCATCCGCGGGTGACATATTCAGGCATAATCGGCCGCTGGAAGCATTGCCTGCAAATCGTACAACAATAGCCGCCTGAAAACTTCGGCCGCGCGCGTACCACCCTGGATACGGCAGAGGCCCCCACAACGGAACTGATGATGAAACTGTCTTTGCTGGGCCTGGCCATGGGCCTTGCCAGTCAGGCGGCCCTCGCCGCCACCTCCGCCCCGCCCCTGCAGGACAAGCAGGCGTTCATCGACCATCTGATCGGCCAGATGACCGAAGCCGAAAAAATCGGCCAACTGCGCCTGATCAGCATCGGCCCGGAAATGCCGCGCGACAAGATTCGCGAGGAAATCGCCGCTGGCCGCATTGGCGGCACCTTCAATTCCCGCACCGCGCCGGAAAACCGGCCGATGCAGGATGCGGCCATGCGCAGCCGCCTGAAGATCCCGATGTTCTTCGCCTACGACACCGTCCACGGCGAGCGCACGATCTTCCCGATCGGCCTGGGCATGGCCGCCACCTGGGACATGGACGCGGTGGCCAAAGTGGGCCGCACCGCCGCCATCGAAGCCTCGGCCGACGCCCTGGACATGACCTTCGCCCCCATGGTCGATATTGCCCGCGACCCCCGCTGGGGCCGCACCAGTGAAGGTTTCGGCGAGGATACCTACCTGACCTCGAAGATCGGCCAGGTCATGGTGCGCTCGTTCCAGGGAAGCAGCCCGGCCAACCCCGACAGCATCATGGCCATCGTCAAGCACTTCGCCTTGTACGGTGCCGTAGAGGGTGGGCGCGACTACAACACGGTCGATATGAGCCTGCCGAAAATGTACAACGATTACCTGCCGCCCTACCGCGCCGCACTCGATGCCGGTGCCGGGGGCGTCATGGTGGCGCTGAACTCGATCAACGGTGTGCCGGCCACCTCCAACACCTGGCTGATGAACGACCTGCTGCGCAAGGAGTGGGGCTTCAAGGGTGTGACCATCAGCGACCATGGCGCCATCCAGGAACTGATCCGCCATGGCGTCGCCCGCGATGGCCGCGAAGCCGCCAAGCTGGCTATCAAGGCCGGCATCGACATGAGCATGAACGACACCCTGTACGGCCAGGAACTGCCAGGCCTGCTGAAGTCTGGCGAGGTGAGCCAGCACGAACTGGACCAGGCCGTGCGCGAAGTGCTGGGGGCCAAATACGACATGGGCCTGTTCAAGGACCCGTACGTGCGCATCGGCAAGGCCGAAACCGACCTGAAAGACTACTACGGCAGCGACCGCCTGCACCGCGAAGCCGCCCGTGACGTGGCGCGTCGTAGCCTGGTGCTGCTGGAAAACCACAACCAGACCCTGCCGCTGAAAAAAACCGGCACCCTCGCGCTGGTCGGGCCCCTGGCCGATGCCCCGATCGACATGATGGGCAGCTGGGCCGCCGACGGCAAACCGGCGCATTCGGTCACCGTACGCGAAGGCCTGCGCCGCGCCGTGGAAGGCAAGGCCAAACTGGTCTACGCCAAAGGCTCCAACATCACCGGCGACAAGGCCATCCTCGATTACCTGAACTTCCTCAACTTCGACGCCCCGGAAATCGTCGACGACCCGCGCCCCCCTGCGGTGCTCATCGATGAAGCGGTCAAGGCAGCGCAACAAGCCGATGTGGTAGTGGCCGTGGTTGGCGAGTCCCGCGGCATGTCCCACGAATCGTCGAGCCGCACCACCCTGGAAATTCCTGCCAGCCAGCGTGAACTGATCAAGGCCTTGAAGGCGACCGGCAAGCCACTGGTACTGGTGCTGATGAACGGCCGCCCGCTGTCGATCAGCTGGGAACGTGAACAGGCCGATGCCATTCTCGAAACCTGGTTCGCCGGCACCGAAGGCGGCAATGCCATTGCCGACGTGCTGTTCGGTGACTACAACCCGTCCGGCAAGCTGGCCATCACCTTCCCGAGGTCGGTCGGGCAGATCCCGATGTACTACAACCACACCCGTATCGGTCGGCCCTTCACCCCAGGCAAACCCGGCAACTACACCTCGCAGTACTTCGAAGAGCCCAACGGCCCGCTGTACCCGTTCGGCTACGGCCTGAGCTACAGCAGCTTCGAGCTGTCGGGCCTGTCGCTGTCGGCCAACAACCTCAAGCGCGGCGATACGCTGCAAGCCAAGGTCACGGTGAAGAACACCGGCAAGCTGGCAGGCGAGACCGTGGTGCAGCTGTACCTGCAGGATGTCTCGGCATCGATGAGCCGCCCGGTCAAAGAGCTGAAGAACTTCCAGAAACTGATGCTCAAGCCTGGTGAGAGCCGCACCTTGAGCTTCCGCATCAGCGAGGAAGACCTGAAGTTCTACAATGGCCAGTTGCAGCGGGTTGCCGAGCCCGGGGAGTTCAATGTCCAGGTCGGGCTGGACTCCCAGGCGGTTCAGCAGCAGAGTTTTGAATTGCTGTAACTGAACGGTCGCCTGTACCGGCCCTTTCGCGGGCTTGCCCGCTCCCACAGGTACTCACACGTGGGGGCGGGCAAGCCCGTGAAAGGGCCAGCCCCGATGTCCCAATGACCCGGATCCGCGCCATGCCCTTTTCCTTTCGCGCCCTGCGGCTGGGGCTGATTACCCTGCTGATCCTGCTAGGCACTGCCCTCAGTGCCGGTTGGGCGATGCACCAGGCCAAGCGCCAGGCCATGGAAAACGACGCACAACGTGCTCACCAGCAACTGGGCTTGTACGCCAATACCCTGCATACGCTGATCGACCGCTACCGGGCGCTGCCGGCCGTGCTGGCGCTGGACCCGGAACTGATCGACGCCCTGCGCGGCCCCGTCAGCGAGACGGTGCAAGGCGCCCTGAACCGCAAGCTCGAACGTATCAACGGTGCGGCCAACTCTTCGACCCTCGAACTGCTCGACCGCACCGGCCTGGCCGTGGCAGCCAGCAACTGGCGGCTACCCAGCACCTACGTCGGCTCCAACTACGGCTTTCGCCCCTACTTCAAGCAAACCCGCAGCCAGGGTACGGGCCGCTTCTATGCCGTTGGCGTGACCAGCGGGGTACCGGGGTACTTTCTGGCCAGCGCAGTCAACGACGAACATGGCCGTTTTCTCGGCGCCATGGTGGTCAAGCTGGAGTTCCCGGAGCTGGAACGCGAATGGCGCCAGGGCAGCGATATCCTGCTGGTCAGCGATGCCCGCGGCATCACCTTCATTGCCAACCAGGACGGCTGGCGCTACCGCGAGTTGCAGCCACTGAGCGGCGCCGACCGTGCCGAACTCGCCGAAACACGCCAGTACGACAAGCAGCCGCTGGTGCCGCTGCACCATCAGGTGCTCACGCGCTTCGCTGCCAACAGCACCCTCAGCCGCGTGCAAGGCCCCGACGGCAGCGCCGAGTACCTGTGGGAAAGCCTGCCGCTGGCAGGCGAGGGCTGGACCTTGCACCTGCTGCGCAAGCCGCAGGTGGCGGCAGACGGCCGCAATGCCGCCCTCGGCGCTGCTGCCGTATGGCTGAGCCTGGTGTTCGCGGCGTTGTTCATCAGCCAGCGCCTGCGCCTGGCACGGCTGCGCCAGCGCAGCCGGGAAGAGCTCAAGCGCCAGGTCGAGGAACGCACCCGCGAGCTGCGTACCGCCCAGGAGGGCTTGGTACAATCCGCCAAACTGGCCGCGCTGGGCCAAATGTCGGCGGCCATGGCCCACGAAATCAACCAACCGCTGACGACCCAGCGCATGCAACTGGAAACCGTGCGCCTGCTGCTCGACAATGGCCGGCCTGCCGAAGCGCGGCAGGCACTCGAGCCGCTGGAACAGATGCTCACACGCATGGCCGCGCTCACCAGTCACCTCAAGACCTTCGCCCGTAACAGCCCGATGGGCTTGCGCGAGCGCCTGGACCTGGCCACCGTGGTCGATCAGGCACTGCACTTGCTGGAAACGCGTATCCGCAGCGAAGAGGTCGAGGTCGCGCTGTACCTGGCACGCCCGGCCTGGGTACGGGGCGATGCCATCCGCCTGGAACAGGTGCTGATCAACCTGTTGCGCAACGCCCTCGACGCCATGGCCGACAAACGCTACAAGCGTCTGGAGATCCGCATCGAAGCCGATGGCCAACGGTGGCGCCTGAGTGTGCTCGACTCCGGTGGCGGCATAGCCGAGGCCGACCTGGCCAAGGTCTTCGACCCCTTCTTCACCACCAAGCCCGTGGGCGAAGGGCTGGGCCTTGGCCTGGCGATCTCCTACGGTATCGTCCATGAGGTCGGCGGCCAGCTGCAGGCCGAGAACCTGTCTGGCGGTGCGCGCCTGAGCCTTACCCTGCCCCAAGACCTGGAGCCTGCATGTTGAATTCAGTGATCGTCATCGATGACGAAGCCAGTATCCGCACAGCGGTCGAGCAATGGCTGAGCCTGTCGGGGTTCAACGTGCAGCTGTTTGCCCGCGCCGAAGACTGCCTGAGCCAGCTGCCGAAGCACTTCCCGGGTGTGATCATCAGCGATGTGCGCATGCCCGGCATGGGTGGCCTGCAGCTGCTCGAACGCCTGCAGGCAGACGACCCCGACCTGCCAGTGATCCTGCTGACCGGCCACGGCGATGTCCCCATGGCCGTGGAGGCCATGCGCAACGGGGCCTACGACTTCCTGGAAAAACCCTTCACCCCGCAACACCTGCTGGGCAGCCTGCGGCGGGCTCTGGAAAAACGCCAGTTGGTGCTGGAGAACCGCCGCCTGCACGAGCAGGCCGACCTCAAGTCACGCCTGGAAGGCACGCTGCTGGGCATGTCCCAGGGCCTGCAACTGCTGCGGCGGCAGGTGCTGGACCTGGCCAGCCTGCCGGTCAATGTGCTGATCCGGGGCGAGACAGGCAGCGGCAAAGAACGTGTAGCACGCTGCCTCCACGATTTCGGGCCACGCGCGGCCAAGCCATTCGTGGCACTCAATTGCGCGGCCATTCCTGAGGCATTGTTCGAGGCCGAGCTGTTCGGCCATGAGAGCGGCGCCTTCACCGGTGCCCAGGGCAAGCGCGTCGGCAAGCTGGAATATGCCAACGGCGGCACGGTGTTTCTCGATGAAATCGAAAGCATGCCGCTGGCCCAGCAGGCCAAACTGCTGCGGGTGATCCAGGAGCAGAAGCTCGAGCGCCTGGGGGCGAACCAGAGTATCAACGTTGACCTGCGCATCATCGCCGCAACCAAGCCCGACTTGCTGGAGGAGGCCCGTGCCGGGCGCTTCCGTGAAGACCTTGCCTACCGCCTGAACGTTGCCGAGTTGCGCCTGGCGCCTTTGCGCGAACGGCGCGAAGACATTCCGCTGCTGTTCGACCACTTCGCCCGCGCTGCTGCCGACCGGCTTGGCCGCGCTGCGCCGCCGCTGTCGGGCGCGCAACTGGCACAACTGCTGGCGCATGACTGGCCGGGTAACGTGCGCGAGCTGGCCAATGCGGCAGAGCGGCACGCATTGGGCCTGGGTTCACCGAGTACCGAGGTGGCCCCTGCCGGGCAATCGCTGAGCGAGCAGATGGAAGCGTTCGAGGCCCAGTGCCTGCGTGCGGCTTTGCGCCAGCATGGGGGCGCCATCGGTGCGGTGATGGCGGCGTTGCAACTGCCGCGGCGAACGCTGAACGAAAAGATGCAGCGGCATGGGTTGTCGCGGGACGATTTTACGGGCCAGTGATAAGCGGAATTCCGCCTATCACTGACCAGCGATAGGCAAAATACCGCCCATGCACAGCACTTCTTGGGCTGGCCTCGCCGCCGCGCGGCCGGCGAAATGCCCGCAAAGCGGCCTATTGCCCCGGATTGGGTCGGCCCGCCCCGGTTTGGCACACCTTCTGCAAATGCTCGTGTCAGCTGCGCCCAGGCGCGCTTCACAACAACAACGAGAAGGTATCCCTGATGGATAACACCACCTCCCTGCCCGCTGGGGCGGCCGCTGCGCCTGCCGCAGAAAAAACTACCGCCAGCCGCCTGAAGTCGATCTTCAGCGGGTCCATCGGCAACATGGTCGAATGGTACGACTGGTACGTCTACGCCGCATTCTCGCTGTATTTCGCCAAGGCCTTCTTCCCGGCCGGCGACTCCACTGCACAACTGCTCAACACCGCCGCGATTTTCGCCGTTGGCTTTTTGATGCGCCCGATCGGCGGCTGGCTGATGGGCCTTTACGCCGACCGCAAAGGCCGCAAGGCCGCGCTGATGGCCTCGGTACTGCTGATGTGCGCCGGCTCGCTGGTCATCGCCCTGACGCCTGGCTATGAAACCATCGGCTTCGCGGCACCGGTCCTGCTGGTCATCGCCCGCCTGATGCAGGGCCTGTCGGTGGGTGGCGAATACGGCACCTCGGCAACCTACCTCAGCGAAATGGCCAGCAAGGACCGCCGCGGCTTCTTCTCCAGCTTCCAGTACGTGACCCTCATCTCCGGCCAGCTCATCGCCCTGGCAGTGCTGATCGTCCTGCAACAGACCCTGACCACCGAGCAACTGTATGCCTGGGGCTGGCGCGTACCCTTCGTGATCGGTGCGCTGTGCGCCGTGGTCGCGCTGTACCTGCGCCGTGGCATGGAAGAAACCGCCTCGTTCACCAAGAAGGAAAAAGCCAAGGAAAGCCTGATGCGCACCCTGTTGCGCCACCCCAAGGAACTGATGACCGTGGTTGGCCTGACCATGGGCGGTACCCTGGCCTTCTACACCTACACCACCTACATGCAGAAGTACCTGGTCAATACCGTGGGCATGAGCATCAGCGACTCGACCACGATCTCGGCCGCCACGTTGTTCCTGTTCATGTGCCTGCAGCCTGTGATCGGTGGCCTGTCCGACAAGATCGGCCGGCGCCCGATCCTGATCGCCTTCGGTGTGCTGGGCACCCTGTTCACCGTGCCGATCCTCAGCACCCTGCATACCATCCAGACCTGGTGGGGGGCGTTCTTCCTGATCATGGCAGCGCTGATCATCGTCAGTGGCTACACCTCGATCAACGCGGTGGTCAAAGCTGAACTGTTCCCGACCGAAATCCGCGCCCTTGGCGTGGGTCTGCCCTACGCACTGACCGTTTCGATCTTCGGCGGCACCGCCGAGTACGTGGCGCTGTGGTTCAAGAGCGCGGGCATGGAAAGCGGCTTCTATTGGTACGTCACTGCCTGTATCGCCTGCTCGCTGCTGGTGTACGCGACGATGAAGGACACCAAACAGCACTCACGTATCACCACCGAGTGACCCGGTAAGGCCGTTATGCAAGGGCGCCCAACGTGCAGGGCGCCTTTTTTTTATGCCCCCTAGTGCCCCATGAGCCGATTAGCTGAGCTATTCGGCTCATGGGATGGGTATGAAAGACCGTTTACTGGGCAAGCGTGAAAGCATTGACCCGTTACCGCATCAACATTCAGGACATTTCCAGCGCCTGACGCGGTTCACGACGCTGGTACCAGCTGGCCATCAGTACCAGTACCAGCAGCACGCCCCCCAGCACGGCCGATGAACCGACCGTGCCGAAGTCCAGCCCGCCCCTCGCATGAGGTTTGGTCAGGAAGTCGCCCAAGGTCGCGCCAAATGGACGGGTGAGCACAAATGCAACCCAGAACAGCACCACGCCGGGGATGCGGGTCCAGTAGCGGGCCACCACTACCAGGGCTATAGCGCTACCAATCAACAACGCACCGCCTGCGAAGCCTAGCCCCGAATCATCGGCCAGGTAGTCGCCTAGAGCGGTACCCAAGGTATTGGAGAACAGGATCGCCACCCAGTAGAACAGCTCGGCGCTGCGGTTCTTGATACGGGTGACATCCAGTGGGTTGCCGCTCAGGCGCCAGGCCAGGAAGGTCAGCAGCAGGATGCCGATCAGCAGGGCCGAACCGGTGGCATAGCCCAGGCCCAGGGTACGGTCCATAAAGTCGGACATCGTGGTGCCGGCGGTGCTGGTGGAGAGGATCACCAGCCAATACAGCATCGGGTGGTAGCGGCGCGCGTACAACTGGCCGAGCAGGGTTAGCAGGAACACGCTGATCAACAGCAGCGAACTCAGTGCGTAACCGATATTCAGGGTCATCGACAGCAGGTCACCTGCCGTTTCCCCCAGGGTGGTAGCGCAGATCTTCATGACCCAGAAGGCCAGGGTGATTTGCGGAAGTTTGTTCATTGCTGTGCCGCTCCAGTTCATAAGTGCGGCGATGGTGCTGAGCATGGCCTGAAAAATAGGTTGGCGAGCGATGAAAAAAACGTTCATCGGTGCCCTGCCCCGAGTTTTCTTCTTAACGCCCTATTAATTGCCACCCTTCAGTATGCGAGGGCTGGCTGATGAAAGGTGTCCGCGCTCACCCGCGTCCGGCCGGGCAACGGCCTGTGCGACGGTAACAGCGCCCTGATACATCTAATAATACGATTATTTAGCGCGTATTTTTGCGCTTTTTAATCAGCATATTAGGCGTAAAATTCAAGTCATAGAAACAAACAACCCACAAACCCCTGGAGCAATGACCATGAAAAACAAACTGATCCTCACCCTGGCCCTTTCGGTTTTCGCCACTGGCGCCTTTGCCGAAGATGGTTTCGACCGGACCAATGCCCACACCTTTGCCGCAGCCCAGACCCAGTCGGCCAGCTACGCTGAAGACGGCTTCGATCGCACCGGCGGCCAACGCTTCGCTGAAGACGGCTTCGATCGCACCGGCGGCCAACGTTTCGCTGAAGACGGTTTCGACCGCACCGGTAGCCAACGCTTCGCTGAAGACGGCTTCGACCGCACTGGCGGCCAACGCTTCGCCGAAGACGGTTTCGACCGCACCCACGCCAACCGCATCAGCTGATCCCTGCTGCGAGCGCCCAGCCCGGCTTTTGCCGGGCTTGATCATTTGCAGGCAAGCAAAGGCTTGGCACACTAGGCTTCTTGTCTACCAGGAGGTAGGGCCAGCATGCCCAGCACCATGTATTACTACGAACCCGCCAAAGGCCACGGCCTGCCCCACGACCCCTTCAACGCCATCGTCGGTCCACGTCCTATCGGCTGGATCTCTTCGCAAGACCGCGAGGGACGCTTGAACCTGGCGCCCTACAGCTTCTTCAATGCCTTCAACTACATCCCGCCGATCATCGGTTTCTGCAGTGTCGGGCGCAAAGACAGCCTGAACAATATCGAGCAGACCGGTGAATTCGTCTGGAACCTGGCCACCCGATCGCTGGCCGAGCAGATGAACCAGAGCTGTGCGCCGGTGGCTGCTGAGGTCAGTGAATTCGAGTTGAGCGGCCTCACGGCCACACCCTCAAGCCTGGTCAAGGTGCCGCGCGTGGGCGAAACCCCAGTCGCTTTCGAGTGCAAGGTCAGCCAGATAGTCCAGCTCAAGCGGGCCGACCAGGCGCTGGTGCCCAGCTGGCTGATTCTTGGGGAAGTGGTGGCCGTGCACATTGCCGACCACCTGCTGAAGAACGGCATCTACGATACCGCGGCAGCCGAACCTATCTTGCGCGGTGGTGGCCCGGCGGACTATTTCGAGCTGGGCAACCTGTTCAAGATGGCCCGCCCGCCCGCCTGATCACCAGACCAGCTCACCCTCAGCGCTAACGCCTTGCAGGCGCTGCAGTTCGGCCGTGGCCGCTTCGTCGGCGGCCACGGCGCCCTTGAACACCTGGCCGTCGAGCACCTTGTGAAAACGCGGCGCGCCGCCCATACCCAGGGCTTTGACTGCGATGGCCGCGTGGTAGCCACCACCTTCCACCGGCACCATCGCCGACACCGCTTCGAACTGCGCGAATTCCCTACGTGCCATGTTGCTCTCTGCCTGCTTGATCGTGGCCCGGCATGTTAACCCAAACCCCAGCCAGCGCGCGCCCTGTGGGAGGGGGCCATGCCATCAGCCGAATGTATGCAAGTCCAGGCTGCTGACCACCTGGGCCTGCACCAGCTCACCGAACACCTCCAGCGTGGGCGACGCAAAATAGCCACTCATCGCCTGTTGGTCCTGCCAACTGCCGCTGAGCAGCCACAGGTCAGCGTCGGCCTGCGAACGCTGTACGCTGAAGCTCAGGCAACCCGGCGCACGCAGCGACGGCTCAAGCAGGTCACGCAGGCGCGCGCCAAGCTCCGCCGAGCGCCCGCTGCTGGCACGAATGAACGCAAGATGGGTGACCGGTTGTTTTAGGGCCATTGCACAATCTCCTTGAAGCAAGCGGACGAAAAAGCCAGGCTGCCAAGGTTAGGAGTTCGCCCGCGCGACCCGTTAGGCCATTACTGCTCGCCGCTTGCCTGATCCTGCGGCGCGGCAGGATCAGGCAAGCGACGTGCAGCTTTCGACTAGCGTCGGCCGTTGCCCAAACCTATGCTGCGACCGTCAGCAGAGGAAAGCATCATGACCATCGCCACGCCCACCGACCCGACCCTGGAACTGCAGCGCCTGGAGCTGGCCGAGCTGATTACCCGCCACGCCGGCGAGCCCCACGGCCCGGCGTCGGCCATCGCGGATCTGTACCTGGTGCGCTACACCGAAAATGTGCGCTCGGTCCCCACCCTGGCGCAACCGGCCTTGTGCATCCTTGCACAAGGCAGCAAAAGCCTGTTTCTGGGTGACGAGCAGTATGCCTACGATCCACTGCACTACATGGTGGTTTCGGTCACCCTGCCGTTGAGCGGCGTGCGGCTCGATGCCAGCCCCGATAACCCCAGCCTGGGCCTGCGCATGGACTTGGACCCGGCCGAGATCAGCCAACTGATCGCCGAAAGTGGCCCAATGCTGGTGCCCAACAAGCCATCGGGCCGTGGCCTGTACGTGGATAAAACCGATGCGGCGTTGCTCGACGCCCTGTTGCGGTTGCTGCGCCTGCTGGATAGCCCACGCGACATCCCCATGCTGGCGCCGCTGGTCCGCCGTGAGATCCTCTACCGCCTGTTGCGTGGGCCGCAGGGTTATCGGCTGTACGAAATCGCCTTGGCGAACAGCCAAACCCACCGGGTTTGCCAGGCCATCGCCTGGCTCAACAACCACTACCAACAGCCACTGCGTATCGAAGACCTGGCCCGTGAGGTCAACCTCAGCACCTCGACCTTGCACCACCGCTTCAAGGCGGTGACGTCGATGAGCCCGTTGCAGTACCAGAAGCAACTGCGCCTGCAGGAGGCACGGCGGTTGATGCTCAACGACGGGCTCGAGGCGGCGGTGGCGGCCTACCGGGTGGGCTATGAAAGCCCGTCGCAGTTCAGCCGCGAGTACAGCCGGCTGTATGGCGCGCCGCCCATTCGGGATGTGGCTCGGTTGCGGGCCAATGCTGGCTGAAGTTCAGGGTGGCTGTACCGGCCCCATCGCCGGCAAGCCAGCTCCCACAGGGATTGCATCAGGGCTGACAGGTGGTTGCCACAAGGTATGCGCAAGTCCCATGGTCTATGGTGATCTTGTGGGAGCTGGCTTGCCAGCGATGGGACCGGCGCCAGCCACCCAAGCCTCAAGGTTCAACCGACAACCGTGCCCTGCCACTGGTGCTGGTCTACCTGGATCAACGTCGGCCCCTTGCGCTCCACCGCCTGCCCCAGCGCCGCCTGCAACTGCGCCACATCCGCCACGCTCTGCGCTGTGGCCCCCAACGCCCGCGCCACGCCGATGAAGTCCGGGGTATGGATATCCACCCCGACCGGCTCGATCGCCCGGTTGAGCATGTACTTCTTGATCTCTTCGTAGCCCTGGTTATTCCACAGCAGCACGATCAGCGGCACCTGCGCCTCCACGGCACTGGCCAACTCCGGCAACGTGAACTGCAGGCCGCCATCGCCAATCAGGCACACCACTGGCGCCCGCTCAATGGCGTGCTCGGCACTGCCCAACCAGGCGCCCATGGCCGCCGGCAAGGCATAGCCCAGGGTGCCGTACCCCGTCGAGGCGTTGAACCAGCGGCGCGGCTGATCCATGTCCAAGGTCAGGTTGCCGGTGTAGACCGGCTGGGTAGAATCGCCCACCAGCACAACACCGGGCAGGCGCTGCACGATGGCCGTCAACAAGCGTGTCTGGCTCAGGGTCGGCTGGTCCCAGCCGGTTGCCAAGGCGTCCCGCAGGCTGGTCACGCGAGCCCGCCCCCAAGTGCTGTCGTGTACCAACTGCGGCTGCGCCTGCAAGGCCGCCAGCAGCGCTTCGGCAGCCAGTTCGGCGTCGGCCACCAGTGCCAGTTCCGGCAGGTAGTTGCGCACGGTCTGGTCCGGATCGATGTCGATGCGCAGCAGGCTGCCCGGGATGTCGAAACCGCCTTTGAAGGTCACGTCATAATCGGTTTCGGCCAGTTCGGTACCGACCGCCAGCACCACGTCGGCCTCGGCCACCAGCGCCCGCGTAGCCGGTAGCGACTGGGTCGAGCCAATCTGCAGCGGGTGGCTGGATGGCAGCAAGCCCTTGGCATTGATGGTCAGGGCTACCGGTGCCTGCAGGTGCTCGGCCAGGCGGGCCAGCGCAGCACCTGCTGCCAAGGCACCGCCACCGGCCAGGATCAACGGCCGCCGTGCGCTGGCCAGGCGTTCAGCCATCTGCGCCACGGCCTGCGGTGCAGCCCCTGCCCGGTTACCCCGTACCGGGCGGCCCGGCAACAGTTGGTCGGCGGGCTGAACCAGCACGTCCAGCGGGATCTCGATATGCACCGGGCGCGGCCGGGCGCTGTCGAATACCGCGAAGGCCCGCGCCAATACCTGTGGCAGGTCGGCAGCATTCATCAGGGTGTGCGAAAACGCTGCGACACCCGCCACCAGCGCCGCCTGGTTAGGCAATTCGTGCAGCTTGCCGCGGCCACCGCCCAGCTGGTCACGCGACTGCACGCTGGAGATCACCAGCATCGGAATCGAATCGGCATAGGCCTGGCCCATGGCGGTCGTGATGTTGGTCATGCCCGGGCCGGTAATGATGAAGCACACCCCGGGTTTGCCACGGGTGCGCGCATAGCCGTCAGCCATGAACCCGGCACCCTGCTCGTGGCGCGGGGTGATATGGCGAATGGACGAGCCCGCCAGGCCTCGGTAAAGCTCCACGGTATGCACGCCGGGGATGCCGAAGACATGGTCCACGCTATAGCCTTCAAGGAGTTTGACCAGCACTTCGCCGCAGGTTGCCATCGGGGTCCACCATCAATCTTGTTGGGTTATGCGCTTATTGGACCCAAGCTACGGCTACCGCCACAATGCAAAAAAACACATACTAGCCATGTTCTGAAATCATGGCTTATTGCGATGAAACGCCTCCCGCCCCTACCCGCCTTGCATACCTTCCTGATCACCGCCCAGTGCTGCAATTTCACCCGCGCGGGGCAGCAGTTGCACATCACCCAGGGCGCCGTCAGCCGCCAGATCGCCGCCTTGGAGCAGCACTTGGGTTATGCGCTGTTCCAGCGCCAGGCCCGCGGCTTGAGCCTGACCCGTGAAGGCCAGGATTGGTTGCCACGGGTGCAACAGGTGTTTGCGCTGATCGAGCAAGGGGTGCGTGAAGTGGGCGCGCACAGCACGACCCTGCAGTTGAAGGCCCCCACGTGCGTGATGCGCTGGCTGCTACCGCGCCTGATGGAGTGGCAGGCACTGCGCCCGGATGTACCGGTGGAACTGACCACGACCGTTCAGCATGGCGTGGATTTGCGCCGCGAGGGCTTCGATGCAGCGGTGGTCTATGGCGAGGCACCGAACCACGGGCTGCAGGTGCGCAAGCTGTTCGATGAGCAACTGACGCCGGTATGCGCACCGTCTTTGCGTGAGGGGCCGCTGCCCTTGCAGCGGGTTGAAGACCTGGCGCGGCACATGTTGCTGCACCCTTCGCGGGATGAGCATGATTGGCGGTTATGGCTGCAGGCGGCTGGGGTAACGCTGACCGCGCAGGGGCCGAAGCAGCACTTCGAAACGCTGGACATGGCCATGGCCATGGCGTCGCAGGGGACAGGCGTGGCTATCGGTGATTGGTCGCTGATTGGCGATGACTTGCGTAGCGGGCGGCTTTGCATGCCGTTTGCGCTGAAGGTGCTGACCGGTAAGGGCTACTACCTGGTGAGCCACGCCAGGAACCTGCCGGCGGGGTTGCTGGAGCTGCTGGACTGGCTGGAGGGCCAGGCCAGCCTGTGAAGGCCTCTTCGCGGGCTCGCCCGCTCCCACGGGTAGCGCACATAATTTGAAACCTGTGCACTACCTGTGGGAGCGGGCGAGCCCGCGAAGCAGGCGACTCAATACCCGACCGTGAACCGCTGCCGCGAATGCTGCGGTTTCTCCAGCTCATCCAGCATGGCAATCGCATAGTCGGCAAAGGTGATCCAGCTCTTGCCATCCGCACCGATCAGCAGATGGTCCTTGCCCAACGTGTAGTGCCCGCTACGCTCGCCTTCAACAAACTCCGCCGAGGGTGAGAGGAAGGTCCAGTCCAGGTCCGGCTCGCCCTGCAACGCCTGCAGAAAACGCACACCGCCCGTGGCCTCGGCCTTGTAGGCCTCCGGGAAATCAGGGCTGTCGATCACCCGCTGCCCCGACGGCAGCAACAGGCTGGCGGCACCGCCAACCACCAGCAGGCGTTTGACCCCGGCACGCTGGACCGGCTCGATGATCGCCTGCGGCTCGATGGTGGAGAAATGCGCAGCACTCAGTACCGCGTCCACACCCGCCACTGCTGCTTGCAGGGCTGTGCTGTCCTTGGCATCCAGCGCCTTGACGGTCACCCCTTCACGCCCCTGCAACTGCGACGGGTCGCGGGCAATCGCGACCACGTTATGGCCACGGCGCAGGGCCTCTTCCAGCAACTGGCTGCCAGCACGACCGGTGGCGCCGATGATTGCAATCTTGCTCATGTCATACGCTCCCTCAATTGAACGGAATTACCACTTCATTTCGCCCTTGGCGACCTTGGCCCCCAGCTCCAGCGAGCTTTCATCAGCCAGGCCTGGGTAACGGTGCTTCATCGCCTTGATCAGCGCGCCGGCATCTTTCGCCTTGGCGGCCTCGCTGTCGAAATCGCGAATGTAGTTGGCCGTGAAATGCACGGCCTCCAACGAACGGCTGCTATCGCCCAGGTAGTGGCCCGGGACGACCGTGCGCGGCGCCAGCGCTTCGATGCGCGCCAGCGTGCTCAGCCAGTCGGCGTGGGACTTGGGCGTTTGCGTATCCGCCATCCACACATGAATGTGCTCGGCTACCACGACACCGCCGACCACGGCCTTGATCGAAGGGATCCAGACGAAACTGCGGTCAGGCTGGGGGCCGTCCAGGCCGACCACTTCCAGGGCTTGCCCCTCCAGGGTCAGGCGGCCGCCTTCGAGCACCTGAGGCAGCACCAGCCGCGCCGGTTTGTCGGCGCCCATCTGCGGTCCCCAGTAGGCCAGCTTGGCTTGCATGGTCTGGCGAATGTGCGCAACGGTGGCAGCCGAAGCCAGCACCTTGGCGTCGGGGAACGCCTGGGTCACGGTAGCCAGGCCAAAGTAGTAATCCGGGTCACCATGGCTGATGTAGATGCTGGTCAGGTGCTTGCCACCCGCCCGCAGGCGTTGCACCAGTTGCTCGGCCTGGGCCTTGCCGAACTGGGCATCAACCAGCACCGCATCGTGCTCGCCACTGATGATTACCGAGCTCACCGGGAAAATAGCGTCGCGGCCGGGGTTGTAGACTTCCAGGTGCAAAGGCTCGGCGGCCATGGCCGGACCAGCGAGGGTGACGCAGGCCAGCAACAGGCCACGCAGTGGGGTGAACAGGGACATTGGGTAAGCCTTCCGCTAGATCGATGACCCACAGCTTAGTTGCCCAATCCGTAACAAAAAATGCGATGCTTGGACATAGTTTGTTTCTGAAAGCGAGCAAGTCATGGACCGTCTGAGCGCCATGCGCGTCTTTGTCACCGTTGTCGACCTGGGCAGCCAGTCAGCGGCGGCAGATCACCTGCAACTGTCGCGTCCGGTTGTGTCGCGTTACCTGGCCGAGCTGGAGGCCTGGGTAGGGGCACGCCTGATGCAGCGCACCACCCGCAAGCTCAGCCTGACCGCTGCCGGCCAGGAAACCCTGCCCCGTTGCCGGCAATTGCTGGACCTGGCAGGTGACCTGCAGGCCGCAGTACAACAACCGGACGATGCCCCCAAGGGGGCATTGCGCATCAGCGTCAGCACCTCGTTCGGCCAGGCCCAACTGGTGGATGCCATCGCGGCTTATGTGCAGCGTTACCCCGGTGTGAAGGTTGAACTGCAGATGCTCGACCGCACCGTCAACCTGGTAGACGAGCGCATCGACCTGGCCATCCGCACCAGCAACGACCTGGATCCCAACCTGATTGCCAGGCGCCTGAGCGTGTGCCGGTCGGTGGTCTGTGCGGCACCCGCCTATCTGCACGAGCATGGCACCCCGCAACAGGTCGAGGAACTGAGCCGGCACAACTGCCTGACCCATGCCTACTTCGGCCATAGCCTGTGGCACTTCGACGTGGCCGGCCAGCAGGTCAGCGTGCCGGTGGCCGGCAACATCAGCGCCAATGAGGCAATGACCTTGCAGAAGGCGGCACTGGCTGGGGCCGGCATTGCCATGTTGCCGACCTACCAGGCCGCCGACGCCCTGCGCAAAGGTGAACTGGTACGGCTGCTGGCACATGCCAAGCCGCGCGAGCTGAACCTGAATGCGGTGTACACCTCGCGCAAGCACATGCCGGCCACCTTGCGCAGCATGCTGGATTTTCTGGTGGAGCGGTTCAAGGACGAGCCAGAGTGGGACCGCGATCTGTCATGGGCATGATGGCCTCATCGCCGGCCAGCCTGCATGGACTATGCTCCTTGGTATCACCTATCGCTGTACCAGGAGGTGAACACCATGGGCATCAAATCAAGAAGAGTCGCCCTTGTCATGGCCTTGAGCGCAGTAGCAGCACTGTACGGCTCGGCCTGCTGGCGCGCCGAACTGCTACGCAGCCAGCCCAGCACTGCCGCCAGCTGCGAGCAGGCACACTGCGTGCCTCACACTGCCACCTTGAGCGCCGTCCGTTGAGTTGACGGCGCCCTGCCGGTCACTCCTCGACGCTCATGTACTCCTTGGCCCAGCGGATGTAGTCCTCGGGCTGAGTGTAGGTGTGCGAGAGTTCGGTGGCACTGAGGTTGTCCGACTTGTTCTGCTTGCCGCGCTGCAGCCGCAAGCAGTCGTAGGTGGCTTTGATTGCAGCAAAGTAAGCCGCGTGGCCATCGACGGCAATGCGCACGCCCAGGCGCGCCAGGTGCTCGTCGTCATGCAGGTTCGGGTTGCCATAGGTGACCAGCATCAGTGGCACGGTCAGGTGCTCGGCGATCTTTTCGAGCTGCTCGAAGTCCTTTACGCCCACCATGCAAATGCCATCGGCACCAGCCTTCTGGTAGCTCTGGGTACGCACGATGATTTCTTCGGTGCTGAGCACGCCAGCATTGGTGCGGGCGATGATCGACAACGACGAATCGACCCGTGCCTCCAATGCCGCCCGGATCTTGCCAACGCCCTCATCAACCGGGATCAGGTCGGTGGACTTGCGCCCGAACTGGGCTGGCAGCAGGGTGTCCTCGATGGTCAGGGCAGCCACCCCGGCGCGCTCCAGCTCGATCACCGTGCGCATCACGTTCAGTGCGTTGCCATAGCCATGGTCGGCGTCGGCCAGCACCGGCAACTGCGCCACGCGGCCAATCCGGGTGGCCTGCTCGACGAACTCACTGAGGGTGATCAGCGCAAAGTCCGGCGCAGCCAGCACCTGCAACGAGGCGACCGAGCCGCCGAGGATACCGACCTCGAACCCCAGGTCAGCCGCAATGCGTGCCGACATCGGATCGAACACCGAGGCGGTGTGGTAACAGGAACCTGAAGCGAGCAGCTCGCGGAAGGCAAAACGCAGATCTTGATGGGAAGCCTTGGGCATGATCACTCCGCAATTATGTGCAAATTTTGAACGGTAACTACCGACCCCTGCAATCGGGTCTACCTGACCTGTTCCAACCGTCGCCATGTGGGCGGTCATGCTCGGCATGCAGGCAGAGGAATAAAAGGTGTGGGAGACAGCGGCCCATGAAACCTGCGGCATAATGTTGCACCAAGCTGGTGCAAGCCGCGGCGTTCGGCCTCTGTGGCATACCAACGATATCACGCGGCCATGCTGCGCTGGATGAATACGCCAATGCCGATTCGGCATAGGGGATGCAGTTAGTACATAGGAAGCTACCTAACTCAGGTTACAATTCGAGGGCCTGTTCGCGAGCACGCCCGCTCCCACAGATACGGCTCATGCTCGAGCCTGATCTTCACCTATGGGAGCGGGCATGCCCGGGAAGATGCAAAAACCGACAACCAAGGTACCCCCGTGACAGCCGCCCTGCCCCACACCACCCTGCGCAACGTGCTCACCGCGCTGATGCTGGCGATCTTTCTCGGCGCCCTCGACCAGACCATTGTCGCCGTCTCGCTGCCTGCCATTTCGGCCCAGTTCAACGACGTCGGCCTGCTGGCCTGGGTCATTTCCGGCTACATGGTCGCCATGACCATCGCCGTGCCCATCTACGGCAAACTGGGCGACCTGTACGGCCGACGTCGCATGATCCTGACCGGCATCAGCCTGTTCACCCTGGCCTCGATCGCCTGCGCGCTGGCCCAGGACATGCAGCAACTGGTGCTGGCCCGGGTACTGCAAGGCATCGGCGCAGGCGGCATGGTCTCGGTCAGCCAGGCGATCATCGGTGACTTCGTGCCGCCCCGCGAGCGTGGCCGTTATCAGGGCTACTTCAGCAGCATGTATGCCGTGGCCAGTGTCGCCGGGCCCGTGCTGGGCGGTTGGTTGACCGAATACTTGTCGTGGCGCGGCGTTTTCTGGATCAACCTGCCGCTGGGGCTGCTGGCCTTGTGGTCGATTCACCGAGCCTTGGCGGGCATGCCGGTACAACACCGCCAGGCCCAGGTCGACTACCTTGGCGCTGTATTGTTGATTCTCGGCCTGGGCAGCCTGCTGCTGGGCATTACCCTGGTCGGCCAGGGCCATGGCTGGGGCAACTCGGCCGTGCTGGCATTGTTCGCCTGCGCCGTGCTGGGCCTGGGCTTGTTCATTGCCCACGAAAGCCGCTGCGCGGAACCGTTGCTGCCACTTGGCCTGTTCGCCAATCGGGTAGCCGTGCTGTGTTGGGGGGTGATCTTCTTTGCCAGCTTCCAGTCCATTTCCCTGACCATGCTCATGCCCTTGCGTTATCAAGGCATCACCGGTGCCGGTGCCGACAGCGCCGCCCTGCACCTGCTGCCGCTGGTGATGGGGCTGCCCATGGGGGCGTTCACCGGTGGGCGCATGACCAGCCTCACCGGGCGCTACAAACCGCAGATCCTTGCCGGGGCTTTACTGATGCCGCTGGCCATCGTCGGCATGGCCTTGACCTCGCCGCAGTCGGCGTTGCCCAGCGCACTGTTCATGCTGCTGACCGGGATAGCCTGTGGCCTGCAGTTCCCTACCTCGCTGGTAGCCACGCAAAGCGCGGTGGCCAGCCAGGACATCGGCGTCGCCACCAGCACCACCAACCTGTTCCGCTCGCTGGGCGGGGCCATGGGCGTGGCATGCATGTCCAGCCTGTTGCTGGCACTGCTGCATCAGGGCGGTTTTGAATTGCTCGGTAACCCGTTGCTGGGGAGCTTGAAGGCGGGCGAGGTGGACGTGGCCACCCAAGGGCGGTTGCTGCAGACATTCCGCCAGCTGTTGCTGGGCAGCGCGCTGGTCGCGGTGCTCGGGCTGATCGCGGCGGTGGCGTTACCGGACCGGCAACTGCGCGGCCGTTGAGCACCTGGGCACGGTGCAGGCACGGTGCCTGGCTGAGGGAGCGCAACGCATTAATCGTCCCTTAATACAAAGCGCAAACACTCCCTCACAATCCTTAACAAAGAGTCATTTGCGCAGCGCCGGGCTCAAGCGCAGCATATCCAGCCCGGTGTCGACCCATTTGTCGACATCCGCCAACAGGTCAATGCTGTCCGGCAACAACAGCCAGCGCCCGATCAGGCCATCGACATAGGCAAACAGGGCCACCGCCGCGCGCTCGACATCCAGCTCGCCCGGCAACTGGCCCCGGCGCACGGCATTGGCCAGGGCCAGGGTAATGCCCCTGTGGCAATCCAGCACTGCGGCCTGGCGCTGCTGGCGAATCTCACACATGTCATCGGTGAACTCGCACTTGTGATGCAGGATCTCATTGATACGCCGGGTTCGGGCATCGAGCACCAGCTCGTTGAACACCTGCAACAGCAGTTTGCGCATGCAGCCCAGCGGGTCGACTTCGTCCTCGCTTTCGCTCGCGCGCGCCAAATGGTCATGGGTTTCATGCAGGCTGTCGAGCAACGCCTGCACCAGCTCGGCCTTGTTGTTGAAGTGCCAGTAGATCGCCCCGCGGGTCACCCCCGCCAACTCGGCGATGTCGGCCAGCGTGGTTCGCGCAACCCCGCGCTTGTAGAAGGCCTTTTCCGCTGCCTCGATGATCTGGGCGCGGGTTTCCTGGGCTTCCTCTTTGGTTCGACGGACCATGGCAGTACAACCTCATCGGGCCCGAACGCGCGCTGCGCACGGGGGAACATTTCGCGGGCACCTCTGCAGGGCGCCTCGCGGCGGGGCTATCACGGGCTGTGGCGGTACCTGGGTACAACCAAGCGGTATTTACAAACAACCATGAATGTAAGTATATTCCTTAGCAAGCTATTTATCTACCGGATAGCAAATTTCTCCAGATCTCGACTCTTCCATTATTCTTGAGCGTCTACCTGCTCCTGCGACCCGAGGATCCTCATGCAATTCAAGCCAGCCGTTACCGCTCTGGTTTCCGCCGTCGCCCTGGCAACACTGCTCAGTGGCTGTAAGAAAGAAGAAGCAGCGCCAGCGGCGCAGGCTCCTCAGGTCGGCGTCGTAACCATCCAGCCTCAACCTTTCACCCTGACCTCGGAATTGCCGGGGCGCACCAGTGCCTACCGCATTGCCGAAGTGCGCCCGCAGGTCAATGGCATCATTCTCAAGCGCCTGTTCAAGGAAGGCAGTGACGTCAAGGAAGGCCAGCAGCTGTACCAGATCGACCCTGCCGTGTACGAGGCAGCGCTGGGTAATGCCCAGGCCAACCTGCAAGCTACCCGCTCGCTGGCCGAGCGTTACAAGCAACTGATCGACGAGCAGGCCGTGTCGAAGCAGGAATACGACGACGCCAATGCCAAACGGTTGCAGGCAGAAGCATCGCTGAAAAGTGCACAGATCGACCTGCGCTACACCAAGGTGCTGGCCCCGATCAGCGGGCGTATCGGCCGCTCAGCGGTCACCGAAGGTGCGCTGGTGAACAACGGCCAGACCAACGCCATGGCCACCATCCAGCAACTCGACCCGATCTACGTCGACGTTACCCAGTCCACTGCCGAGCTGCTCAAGCTGCGCCGCGACTTGGAAAGCGGCCAGTTGCAGAAGGCTGGCGACAACGCCGCCTCGGTGCAGCTGGTGCTCGAGGACGGCAGCCTGTTCAAGCAGGAAGGCCGCCTGGAGTTCTCGGAAGTCGCGGTCGACGAGACCACTGGCTCGGTGACCCTGCGTGCGCTGTTCCCCAACCCTGACCACACCCTGCTGCCCGGTATGTTCGTGCATGCGCGGTTGAAGGCCGGGGTCAACGCCAACGCCATTCTGGCCCCGCAACAGGGCGTTACCCGCGACCTGAAAGGTGCGCCAACCGCGCTGGTGGTGAACAAGGACAACAAGGTCGAACTGCGTCAGCTCAAGGCCAACCGAACCCTGGGCAGCGACTGGCTGATCGAAGAAGGCCTCAACCCGGGTGACCGCCTGATCACCGAAGGCCTGCAGTACGTGCGCCCTGGCGTCGAGGTCAAGGTCAGCGAAGCCACCAACGTCAAGAAGCCGGGCAGCCCTGATCAGGCCAACGCGGCGAAAGCAGACGCCAAAGCGGAGTAAACCATGTCGAAGTTCTTTATCGATCGCCCGATCTTCGCCTGGGTGATCGCCTTGGTGATCATGCTGGTCGGGGCCTTGTCGATCCTGAAGCTGCCGATCAACCAGTACCCCAGCATCGCGCCGCCGGCCATCGCCATCGCCGTGACCTACCCGGGCGCTTCGGCGCAGACCGTGCAGGACACCGTGGTCCAGGTGATCGAGCAGCAGCTCAACGGTATCGACAACCTGCGTTATGTGTCGTCGGAAAGCAACTCCGACGGCAGCATGACCATTACCGCCACCTTCGAGCAAGGCACCAACCCTGACACCGCGCAGGTGCAGGTGCAGAACAAGCTGAACCTGGCCACCCCGCTGCTGCCGCAGGAAGTGCAGCAGCAAGGTATCCGTGTTACCAAGGCAGTGAAAAACTTCCTGATGGTGATCGGCCTGGTGTCCGAAGACGGCAGCATGACCAAGGACGACTTGGCCAACTACATCGTCTCCAACATGCAGGACCCGATCTCGCGTACTGCTGGCGTGGGCGACTTCCAGGTGTTCGGTGCACAGTACGCCATGCGCATCTGGCTCGACCCGGCCAAGCTGAACAAGTTTCAGCTGACCCCGGTCGACGTCAAGAACGCCGTGGCTGCGCAGAACGTGCAGGTGTCCTCCGGCCAGCTTGGCGGCCTGCCGGCCGTGCCGGGTACCCAGCTGAACGCGACCATCATCGGCAAGACCCGCCTGCAGACCGCCGAGCAGTTCGAGAAGATCCTGCTCAAGGTCAACAACGACGGTTCTCAGGTGCGCCTGGGGGATGTCGCCGAGGTTGGCCTGGGCGGTGAAAACTATGCCATCAGCGCCCAGTTCAACGGCAAGCCGGCCTCCGGTCTGGCCGTGAAGCTGGCAACCGGGGCCAACGCTCTGGACACGGCCAAGGCGCTGCGCCAGACCATCAGCGACCTGGAACCCTTCTTCCCGCCTGGGGTGAAAGCGGTATTCCCGTATGACACCACGCCGGTGGTCACCGAGTCGATCAGTGGCGTAATCCATACGCTGATCGAAGCCGTGGTGCTGGTGTTCCTGGTGATGTACCTGTTCCTGCAGAACTTCCGCGCCACCATCATCACTACCATGACCGTGCCGGTGGTATTGCTGGGTACCTTCGGCATCCTTGCCGCTGCAGGTTTCAGCATCAACACCCTGACCATGTTCGCCATGGTGCTGGCCATCGGCTTGCTGGTGGACGACGCCATCGTCGTGGTGGAGAACGTCGAGCGGGTCATGTCCGAAGACGGCCTGCCGCCCAAAGAGGCGACCAAGCGCTCCATGGAGCAGATTCAGGGGGCCCTGGTGGGTATCGCCTTGGTGCTGTCGGCGGTTCTGCTGCCCATGGCGTTCTTCAGTGGCTCCACCGGCGTAATCTACCGGCAGTTCTCCATCACCATCGTTTCGGCCATGGGGCTGTCGGTGCTGGTGGCGCTGATCTTCACCCCTGCCCTGTGCGCGACCATGCTCAAGCCGCTGAAAAAGGGCGAGCACCACACCGCCAAAGGTGGCTTCTTCGGCTGGTTCAACCGCAACTTCGACCGCAGCGTCAACGGCTACGAGCGCAGCGTGGGTGCCATCCTGCGCAACAAGGTGCCGTTCCTGCTGGCCTATGCACTGATCGTGGTTGGCATGATCTGGCTGTTCGCCCGCATCCCTACTGCGTTCCTGCCCGAGGAAGACCAGGGCGTGCTGTTCGCCCAGGTGCAGACCCCGGCCGGCTCCAGTGCCGAGCGCACCCAGGTGGTGGTCGACCAGATGCGTGAATACCTGCTCAAGGATGAAGCCGACACCGTGTCGTCGGTATTCACCGTCAACGGCTTCAACTTCGCCGGCCGTGGCCAAAGCTCGGGCATGGCGTTCATCATGCTCAAGCCATGGGGTGAACGGTCCCAGGAAAACAGCGTGTTCGCCCTGGCCCAACGCGCCCAGCAGCACTTCTTCACCTTCCGCGATGCCATGGTGTTCGCGTTTGCCCCACCCGCGGTGCTGGAACTGGGTAACGCCACCGGTTTCGACGTGTTCCTGCAGGACCGCGGCGGTGTCGGCCATGCCAAGCTGATGGAAGCGCGCAACGAGTTCCTGGCCAAGGCGTCGCAGAGCAAAGTGCTCAGTGGCGTACGCCCCAATGGCCTGAACGACGAGCCGCAGTACCAGCTGACCATCGATGACGAGCGTGCCAGCGCCCTGGGCGTGACCATTGCCGACATCAACAACACCCTGTCCATCGCTTTGGGTGCCAGCTACGTCAACGACTTCATCGACCGTGGCCGGGTCAAGAAGGTGTACATCCAGGGCGAAGCCAACGCGCGGATGAGCCCTGAAGACCTGCAGAAGTGGTACGTGCGCAATGGCGCTGGCGAGATGGTGCCGTTCTCCTCCTTCGCCAAGGGTGAGTGGAGCTACGGTTCGCCCAAACTGTCGCGTTACAACGGTGTGGAGGCCATGGAGATTCTCGGTGCCCCGGCGCCTGGCTACAGCACCGGTGAAGCCATGGCCGAGGTCGAGCGCATTGCCGGCGAACTGCCTAGCGGTGTGGGCTTCTCCTGGACCGGCATGTCCTACGAGGAAAAACTCTCCGGCTCGCAGATGCCGGCACTGTTCGCCCTCTCGGTACTGTTCGTGTTCCTGTGCCTGGCAGCGCTGTATGAAAGCTGGTCGATTCCGATCGCCGTGGTGCTGGTGGTACCGCTGGGTATCATCGGTGCACTGATCGCCACCAGCCTGCGCGGCCTGTCCAACGACGTGTACTTCCTGGTCGGCCTGTTGACCACCATCGGCCTGGCGGCGAAAAACGCCATTCTGATCGTCGAGTTCGCCAAGGAGCTGCACGAGCAGGGTCGCAGCCTGTACGACGCCGCGATCGAAGCCTGCCGCATGCGTCTGCGCCCGATCATCATGACCTCGCTGGCATTCATCCTTGGCGTGGTACCGTTGACCATCGCCAGCGGCGCGGGCGCCGGCAGCCAGCACGCCATCGGCACCGGCGTGATCGGCGGCATGATCAGCGCGACCGTGCTGGCAATCTTCTGGGTACCGCTATTCTTCGTCGCAGTGTCGTCGCTGTTCGGCAGCAAAAAGCCGGAAAAAGACGCCACCCCTGAAACTCCACGTTATGAGGCTGGGCAATGACCAAGTCTTTGTTGTCCCTGGCGGTAACCGCTTTCATTCTGGGCGGCTGCTCGCTGATCCCTGACTACCAGACCCCGGAATCGCCGGTGGCTGCGCAGTGGCCGCAAGGCCCTGCATATTCGCCCACGCAGTCGGCAGACGTCGCCGCTGCCGAACAGGGCTGGCGTCAGTTCTTCCGTGACCCGGCACTGCAGCAGCTGATCCAGACTTCGCTGGTCAACAACCGCGACCTGCGTGTTGCCGCGCTGAACCTCGACGCCTACCGCGCGCAGTACCGCATTCAGCGGGCCGACCTGTTCCCGGCGGTTTCCGCCACCGCCAGCGGTAGCCGCCAGCGGGTACCGGCGAACATGTCGCAAACCGGTGAGTCCAGCATCACCAGCCAATACTCGGCCACGCTGGGTGTCAGCGCCTATGAACTGGACCTGTTCGGCCGGGTACGCAGCCTGACCGAGCAAGCTCTGGAAACCTACCTGTCCAGCGAACAGGCACGGCGGTCCACGCAGATTGCCCTGGTGGCCAGCGTGGCCAACGCCTACTACACCTGGCAGGCCGACCAGGCGCTGTTCAAGCTGACCGAAGAAACGCTGAAGACCTACGAGGAAAGCTACAACCTCACCCGTCGCAGCAATGAAGTGGGCGTGGCCTCGGCACTGGACTTGAGCCAGGCGCGCACCGCCGTGGAAGGCGCCCGGGTCAAGTATTCGCAGTACCAGCGCCTGGTCGCCCAGGACGTCAACAGCCTGACCGTGCTGCTGGGCACCGGCATTCCTGCCAACCTGCCCAAGCCGCTGGAGCTCGACGCCGATCAATTGGCGGAGGTGCCGGCCGGCTTGCCGTCCGACATTCTCCAGCGCCGCCCGGACATCCAGGAAGCCGAGCACCTGCTCAAGGCCGCCAACGCCAATATCGGCGCCGCCCGCGCAGCGTTCTTCCCAAGCATCAGCCTGACGGCCAACGCCGGCAGCCTGAGCCCCGACATGGGCCACCTGTTCTCAGGCGGCCAGGGCACCTGGCTGTTCCAGCCGCAGATCAACCTGCCGATCTTCAACGCCGGCAGCCTGAAAGCCAGCCTGGACTACTCGAAAATCCAGAAGGACATCAACGTCGCCAAGTACGAAAAGACCATCCAGACGGCCTTCCAGGAAGTCTCCGATGGCCTGGCAGCGCGCAAGACCTTCGAAGAGCAATTGCAGGCCCAACGCGACCTGGTGCAAGCCAACCAGGACTACTATCGCCTGGCCGAGCGCCGCTACCGTATCGGTATCGACAGCAACCTGACCTTCCTCGATGCCCAGCGCAACCTGTTCAGTGCCCAGCAGGCGCTGATCGGCGATCGCCTGTCGCAGCTGACCAGCGAGGTCAATCTGTACAAGGCACTGGGTGGCGGCTGGTACGAGCGCACTGGCCAGGCCAACCAGCAAGCAGCGGTGGATACGCCCAAAGGCTGACCTGGCTCGGTACAGCACAAGGCCCACCCTGGCGGTGGGCCTTTTTCATGGCTGCTGCAAAATGTGTCAGTAATTAACCAACTGGAACATTCCGTTCGATTATCGCCCCCTTCCGTTTGCGACGAATTGCCTCACCCCCGCCTCACGCCGCACCATCCCCCCACGCAACGCCCCATAAAAACAAGAGATCCACGACAGATGAGCACTTCGCAAACCGCACGCCAGCTGCTGCCCGGCCTGTTGGCCATGTCCTGCGCCCTCCCCGTCTTCGCTGCCGACCAAGGTGGTTTCCTGGAAGACGCCAAGGCCACCCTCAACCTGCGCAACTTCTACATCAACCGTAACTTCGTTGACCCGGCCAACCCACAGGGCAAGGCCGAAGAATGGACGCAGAGCTTCATTCTGGATGCCCGCTCCGGCTTCACCCAAGGCACCATCGGTTTCGGCGTGGACGTGCTGGGCTTGTATTCGGTCAAGCTCGACGGTGGCAAAGGCACCACCAACACCCACCTGCTACCCGTGCACGACGACGGCCGCCCAGCCGATGATTTCGGCCGCCTGGGTGTGGCGTTGAAGGCCAAGCTTTCCGAAACCGAACTGAAGGTCGGGGAATGGATGCCGGTGCTGCCGATCCTGCGTTCGGACGACGGCCGTTCGCTGCCGCAAACCTTCCGCGGCGGCCAGCTGACCTCCAGGGAAATCGCCGGCCTGACCCTGTACGCAGGCCAGTTCCGCGGCAACAGCCCGCGCAACGACGCCAGCATGGAAGACATGTCGATGAACGGCAAAGGCGCGTTCACCTCCGACCGCTTCAACTTCGGTGGCGGCGAATACACCTTCAACGACAAACGCACCATGATTGGCCTGTGGGATGCCCAGCTCAAGGACATCTACCACCAACAGTACCTGAACCTGACCCACAGCCAGCCGCTGGGCGACTGGACCCTGGGCGCCAACCTGGGCTACTTCATCGGCAAGGAAGACGGCGCCGAGCGTGCCGGCAAACTGGACAACCATACCGCCTCGGCGTTGCTCTCGGCGCGTTACCAGGGCCATACGTTCTACGTGGGCCTGCAAAAGGTCAGCGGCGACAACGCCTGGATGCGGGTCAACGGCACCAGCGGCGGGACCCTGGCCAACGACAGCTACAACTCCAGCTTCGACAATGCCAAGGAACGCTCCTGGCAGGTGCGCCATGACTTCAACTTCGCCACCGTTGGCGTTCCCGGCCTGACCCTGATGAACCGCTATATCAAGGGTGAGAACGTGACCGTCGGCAATGTCGATGATGGCAAGGAATGGGCCCGGGAGACCGAGTTGGCCTACGTGATCCAATCGGGCAGTTTCAAGGACCTGTCGGTGAAATGGCGCAACTCCACCATGCGCCGTGACTTCAGCACCAACGCCTTCGACGAGAACCGGCTGATCGTGAGCTACCCGCTGAACCTGCTGTAAGCCCTGCCAATGTGCGCCATGGCCCCGCTGGATAAGCCCGCGGGGCGTCCCTGCCATTCGCCCCGCTGATGATAGTGGTGGCTGGGGGCTATCCTGAGCTATACCCGTTGCCTGTACCGGGCCTGTCGCGGCGTGTAACCGCCGCGCAGGGCCCTGACAGGCAGCTTGACCAGCCCAGGCAAACCAGGGAGGCACAACAATGAAAACGCTCGTCGACCACCTGAGCCAGTACGCCAGTTACCACCGCGACCCGCGCAACATCGTCACCCACTTCATCGGCATCCCCATGATCGTGCTGGCAGTCACCATCCTGCTGTCCCGCCCCGGGTGGGAGGTTGCTGGCATATGGCTGTCCCCTGCCCTGCTGGCGGCAGCGGCTTCGGTCTGGTTCTATCTGCGCCTGGACCTGCGCTTCGGGCTGGTGATGGGGGCGTTGCTGGGCTTGTGCCTGTGGGTTGGCCAGGTGCTGGCGGTGCAGCCTACCGGCCTGTGGCTCGGTGCCGGGGTGGGCGCGTTCGTGCTGGGCTGGATCATCCAGTTCATCGGCCACTATTACGAAGGCCGAAAACCGGCGTTTGTGGACGACATCAGTGGCCTGATCATCGGGCCTTTGTTCGTGGTGGCAGAAGCGGCCTTCATGTTGGGCTTGTGCCCGGCCCTGAAGCAGGCTGTGGAAAGCAACGCAGGCCCGGTTGGTATACGCTCGATGTAGCCTTGACACCTGAGCGGCCTGTGGGAACGGGCTTGCCCGCGAACACCGGCGCAGCCGGTGCCGGACACCGCGTCGCCTGCTTCGCGGGCAAGCCCGCTCCTACAATGAATCGCGCAGGCTTTTCAAATTTTGAGAAAGACAGTTGCGCCTGCACAGGTGCCGCGTAAGGGTCAGCTACGCGACTCTACACCTAGCTCTTCCCATACCGACTCCGCCAGGTGGAAGGTGGCGTTGGCCGCTGGAATGCCGCAGTAGATCGCGCTCTGCATCAGCACTTCCTTGATCTCGTCGCGGGTCACGCCGTTGTTGGCGGCCGCGCGCAGGTGCAGCTTCAGTTCGTCGTTACGGTTCATGCCGATCAGCATGGCAATGGTGATCAGGCTGCGGGTGTGACGTGGCAGACCGGGGCGGGTCCAGATATCACCCCACGCATGGCGGGTAATCATTTCCTGAAACTCGCCATTGAAGTCGTTGAGCTTTTCCAGGCTGCGGTCCACATGGGCATCGCCCAGTACCGCGCGGCGCACTTGCATGCCGGCCTCGTAGCGTTGTTTCTCGTCCATGGCAGGGTCCTCACTGAGCCAGCAGGAAGTCGAGCACGCGGCGGCTGAACGCCCCGCCAATCTCGACATTGGACAGGTGCGCTGCCGGGAACTCGACATATTCGGCAACGGCAATACCCGCCTGCATGAAATGGCCATGCGCCGGGGTGGTTACCACATCTTCTGTCCCTGCCACGATCAACGTCGGCACCTGGATGCGACCGAGTTGCTCACGGAAGTCGGCATCACGCACCGCCGCGCAGTTGCTGGCATAGCCCTGGGGGCTGGTCTGCGCCAGCATCTGGCAGATACGCTGGGCCTCTGCGGCCTGTGCCTGGGCAAAGCCTGGGGTGAACCAGCGGGCAATGGACGCGTCGCGCAGGTCGACCATGGCCTGCTGGCCGCCCTTGAGCACGGTGTCGATACGGGTGTTCCACACCTCGTCATTGGCAATCTTGGCAGCGGTGTTGCACAAGGTCAGGCTACGCAAGCGGTCACCGGCATTAATGCCCAGCCACTGGCCAATCAGGCCACCCATCGACAAGCCGACAAAGTGCGCCTTGGCAATGTCCAGGCCATCGAGCAACGCCAGCACATCGCGGCCCAGTTGCTCGATGGAATAAGGGCCTTCGGTGACCAGCGATGCACCGTGGCCACGGGTGTCGTAGCGCAGCACCCGGAAACGCTCGGCCCACAGCGGCATCTGGGCGTCCCACATGCCCAGGTCGGTACCCAGCGAGTTGGACAGGACCAGCACCGGGGCGTCTGCCGGGCCATCGAGTTGGTAATTCAAAACGCCATCGGCCAGTTGCAAATGCGCCACAGCGGTCTCCTTCAGGCAGTAAAACGTTGATGTTCGGACACGGCGCGCGCCACCCAGACGCGGGCCTGGCCCAGGTAATGGGCGGGGTCGAGCAAGCGATCGAGTTCCTCGGCGGACAGTTCGGCACTGACCTGCGGCTCGTCACCCAGCACGGCACGCAGGTGACGCTGCTCGGCCACGGCACGCTGGCAGCATTGCTCCAGCAGGTGGTGGGCGCGGTCGCGGCCCAGGCGCTGTGCCAGCACAATGCTCACCGCCTCGGCCAGCACCAGGCCCTGGGTCAGGTCGAGGTTGCGGCGCATGCGCTCGGCATCCACCTCCATCCCCTCGGCAATCACCTGGGCCTGGCGCAGCGCACCGGAGACCAGGCAGCAAATTTCTGGCAGAGTTTCCCATTCGGCATGCCACAACCCCAGGCTTCGCTCGTGCTCCTGGGGCATGGCGCTGAACATCGTCGAAACCAGCCCCGGCACCCGGGTGGCGGCCCCGATCAGCACCGCAGCCCCCACCGGGTTACGCTTGTGGGGCATGGTCGAAGAGCCGCCCTTGCCCGGCGCGGAAGGCTCGAACACCTCACCAGCCTCGGTTTGCATCAGCAAGCTGACATCGCGGCCGAACTTGCCCAGGCTGCCGGCGATCATGCCCAGCACCGAGGCCAACTCCACCAAGCGGTCGCGCTGGGTGTGCCAAGGCTGTTCCGGCAGGGCCAGCCGCAGTTGCTCTGCCAGCGCTTCGGCCACCGGCAGCGCCTTGCTGCCCAAGGCCGCCAGGCTGCCCGAGGCGCCGCCGAACTGCAGCACCAGCAAGCGCGGGCGCAACGCCTGCAAGCGCTGGCGATGGCGGGTCACGGCGCCAAGCACCCCGGCCAACTTCATGCCCAAGGTCACCGGCGTGGCATGTTGCAGCCAAGTGCGCCCCACCATAGGGGTGTCGGCGTGCTTCAAGGCCTGCTGCGCCAAGGTTTCGGCAAGCTGGCCAAGGTCGCTTTCCAGCAAGTCGAGGGCAGCGCGCAACTGCAACACCAGGCCGGTGTCCATCGCATCCTGGCTGGTAGCGCCCAAGTGCACATAACGCTCGGCCTCGGGCACGCCGGTGGCGATCACCTTGCCCAACGCCTTCACCAGCGGGATTGCCGAATTGCCAGCGCTGGCGATGGCATTGGCCAGGGCGCCTACGTCATAGCGCTCGGCCTGGCAGGCCGCCTCGATGGCGGCCACGGCGCTGTGCGGAACCAAGCCGACCGAGGCCTCGGCGCGGGCGAGCGCGGCCTCGAAATCCAGTATGCCTTGCAGGCGGCCACGGTCGGAAAAAACCTCGCGCATGGCCGGCGCGGTGAAGTAGGCGTCGAACAGTTGGTTGCTCATGCAGCTTCCTTAATGATCATGGTGCAGGTACTCGGCCTGCTTCGGCAGGCGCAGGCTGAACAGGAAGGCTATCGCCATCATCGCTGTCACGTACCAGTAGAACGTATTCTCCATGCCCATGGTCTTCAGCCCCAGGGCCACGTACTCGGCCGAGCCGCCGAATGCCGCGTTGGCCACCGCGTAAGCCAGGCCTACACCCAGCGCGCGAACTTGCGGCGGGAACATCTCGGCCTTCACCAGGCCGCTGATCGAGGTATAGAAACTGACGATGCACAGTGCCAGGCTGATCAGCACGAAGGCCATGAACGGGCTGGTCACGGTTTTCAACGCCATCAGCAGCGGCACGGTGAACAGCGTTCCCAACGCCCCGAACAGCAGCATGGAGTTGCGTCGGCCAATCCGGTCGGACAGCATGCCGAAGAACGGCTGCAGCACCATGAACAGGAACAGCGCAGCCGTCATCACATAACTGGCGTTCTTCGCTGTCATGCCAGCGGTATTCACCAGGTACTTCTGCATGTAGGTGGTGAAGGTATAGAAAATCAGCGACCCCCCTGCGGTGTAGCCGAGCACGGTAATGAAGGCTGCAGCGTGGTTGCTGAACAAGCCTTTGATCGTGCCGGCATCCTTGTCCTGACGGGTTTCGGCGCTGCTGGTTTCGTGCAGCGAGCGGCGCAGCATCAACGAGATCAGTGCTGCGATGGCCCCTACCACGAACGGAATGCGCCAGCCCCAGGCGCGCAACTCATCCTCGGTCAGCAGCTGCTGCAGGATCACTACCACCAGCACGGCCAAAAGCTGGCCGCCGATCAGCGTCACGTACTGGAACGAGGCAAAGAAGCCGCGCTGGCCGCGCAGGGCCACCTCACTCATGTACGTGGCGGTGGTGCCATACTCGCCACCCACCGACAGGCCCTGGATCAGGCGTGCCAGCAACAGCAGCGCCGGGGCCCAGGTGCCAATGCTGGCATAGGTGGGCAGGCAGGCGATCATCAGCGAGCCGAAGCACATCATCAGCACCGAGATCATCAGCGAGTTCTTGCGGCCATGGCGGTCAGCGAGGCGGCCGAAGATCCAGCCACCAATCGGGCGCATCAAGAAGCCTGCGGCGAATACCCCCGCGGTGTTCAGCAACTGCACCGTAGGGTCGTCGGAGGGGAAGAACGCCGGGGCGAAGTAGATCGCGCAGAAGGCATAGACGTAAAAGTCGAACCATTCCACCAGGTTGCCCGAAGAGGCACCAACGATAGCGAAGATACGCTTGCTGCGCTCTTCACCGGTGTAATAGGTTGAGGTCATGGTGAGGTTACTCCTGAAGGGTCCCAGGTTATTCTAGACATACCTGGTAACACCTCGTTCCGCCTTGAGGCTGGCAATTGGCCTTGGGTCGAAGGTGCCGGCCCCTTCGCCGGGCAGGCCTGCTGCCACAGTTTGCCGTTGTGCAGTGGGCAACGACCATGCTGTGACACCCGGCTTGCCCCACGAAGGGGCCAGGACAGGTCAAACCCGTTCGATGGCCAGCGCCAAGCCTTGGCCGACGCCCACGCACATGGTCGCCAGGCCTTTACGACCACCGCTTTTCTCCAATTGATGCAGCGCCGTCAGCACCAGGCGTGCACCGCTCATGCCCAGCGGGTGGCCCAGCGCGATCGCGCCGCCATTAGGGTTCACCTGCGGCGCATCATCGGCCACGCCCAGTTCACGCAGCACTGCCAGGCCCTGGCTGGCGAACGCTTCATTGAGCTCGATCACATCGAAATCATTCACCGCCACACCCAGGCGCTCGGTCAGTTTGCGCACTGCCGGGACCGGGCCAATGCCCATCACCCGTGGCGCAACGCCACCGCTGGCCATGCCCAGAACGCGGGCACGCGGGGTAAGGCCATGCTTCTTCACGGCTTCAGCCGAGGCCAGGATCAGTGCTGCCGCACCATCGTTGACACCCGAAGCATTGCCGGCGGTGACGCTCTTGTCCGGGCCGTTGACCGGCTTGAGCTTGGTCAGCGCTTCCAGAGTGGTCTCCGGACGCAGGTGTTCATCACGCTCGACGATCACTTCACCCTTCTTGTGGGCGATGCGCACCGGCACGATTTCTTCGGCAAAGAAGCCGGCTGCCTGCGCTGCAGCGGCCTTTTGCTGGCTGCGCAGGGCGAAAGCATCCTGGTCGGCGCGCGACACCTGATAATCGTCGGCCACGTTGTCGGCGGTTTCCGGCATGGAGTCCACGCCGTACTGGCTCTTCATCAGCGGGTTGATGAAGCGCCAGCCGATGGTCGTGTCTTCCAGCTTCATGTTGCGCGAATAGCCGCTTTCGGCCTTGCCCATCACGAACGGGGCGCGCGACATCGATTCCACACCACCGGCGATGACCAGCTCCATTTCCCCGCTGGCAATGGCGCGGAAGGCGGTGCCAATGGCATCCATGCCCGAGGCACACAGGCGGTTAAGGGTAACGCCCGGAATGCTTTCGGGCAGGCCGGCCAGCAGCAGCGCCATGCGTGCCACGTTGCGGTTGTCTTCACCTGCCTGGTTCGCACACCCGAAGAACACCTCGTCAACCTGGTCCCATTGCACACCGGGGTTGCGTTCGATCAGCGCCTTCAGCGGCACGGCGGCCAGGTCGTCGGCACGCACACCGGCCAGGGCACCGCCAAAGCGGCCAATCGGGGTACGGATGGCGTCACAGATGAATACGTCTCGCATCAGGCTTCTCCTGCCGGCTGGCCATGGGCCGCGGCGGTACGGGCATCAAGGTCACGCGGGGTGGCAGCTTGATTGCGGTGGGTTCGGTGGTGGTCTGCACGTGGCATTGGAGGCTCCTGGTCAGGGTGCTTCAGTAAGCTCAGATTAAGGAGGCCGGTGGGTAGCTTACAATCCGATAATCGACTATTCGTGCGATTATCGAACTGTTTGTTGCCTTGCTACCCACCTTCGCACGGCGCTGCCCTCGGTGGCGGCCTCGCTATCAGGTGGCGTCGGCGTGACTCACCAGCCCCTTCACCACTACCCCAACAGTAGCCAGCGCCGCTGGCACCAGCAGCGCCGTGAGCACCTGCTCGAAGCTCCACCCCAGGCCCAACAGGGTCGCGCCGCTCCAGGCCCCGAGAATCGCGCCGAAGCGGCCGATGCCCAGCATCCACGATACCCCGGTCGCCCGACCTTGGGTCGGGTAGAAGCGCGCCGCCAGCGACGGCATGGCCGACTGGGCACCGTTCACGCACATACCCGCCACCAGTACCAACGTGGCCAGCAAGGTGATGTTGCCCAGGCTCTGACCTACGGCGTAGGCGAATACCCCCGCCAGCAAGTAGAAAATGCCAATCACCTTGTGCGGGTTGAAGCGGTCCATTGCCCAACCCACACCGACCGCACTCAGCACGCCACCAAACTGGAACAAGGCACCGATAAAGGCCGCCTGCTCCATGCTCGCGCCGCTGTCACGCATCAGGGTCGGCAGCCAGCTGGTCAGCAGATAGACGATCACCAGGCCCATGAAATAAGTCAGCCACAGCAGCACGGTACCCAGGCCGTAGGTGCCAGAGAAAATCACCGAGAATACGTTGCGGGCGGCCACGGCCTTCTGTTCCGGCACGCTGAAGCTCGCCGCCTCGGCCACCATCTGCGGGGCGATCGGCGACAAGGTCTTGCGCACCCTGTCAGTGCCACGGTTACGCACCACCAGGAAGCGCGCCGACTCCGGTAGCCAGACCATCAGCACCACGGCCAGCAGCAACGGCAGCACCCCACCGACTACCAGCAGGCTGTGCCAGCCATAGGCCGGGATCATTTTCGCGGAAATGAAACCACCCCCGGCCATACCCAGGTTGAAGCCGCAGAACATGCTGGTGACCAGCAGCGACTTGAGCCGCTCTGGGGTGTACTCCGACAGCAGCGTGGTGGCGTTGGGCATACCCGCCCCCAGGCCAAGGCCGGTCAGGAAGCGCAGCACCAGCAGTTGGTCGACGTTGGTGGCATAGGCCGAGGCCAGGCTGAAGCCACCGAATACCAGTACCGCACCCACCAGCACGCCCTTGCGGCCAAAGCGGTCGGCCAGCGGCCCCGAGCCCAGGGCGCCGAAAACCATGCCGATCAACGCGGCACTCATCACCGGGCCCAGGCTGGCACGGTCAATACCCCACTCCTGCGACAGGGCCGGGGCGATGAAGCCCATGGCGGCCGTGTCCAGGCCATCGAGGAAGACGATCAGAAAGCACAGCAGCACAACCCGCCACTGATAGCGGGACAACGGTTGCTGATTGATGAACGACTGGACGTCAAGGCTTGCGCCGACGTTGGTTTGCGCTTGGTTCATTGTTGTTATCCAGAATAGGGGGCACAGCCAGGCCATTGCACTCGGCTAGCCGGTACAGGTGGGCAACGCTAGGGAAAATGGCCTGAGTCAGCCTGGATACAACGAAACTGCATGCGGGTGCGAGCGCAGCAGCCTAGGGACAGTATGCATGGTAAGTGCCTCATGTTTTTCTTGTTCGGTCGGCACAGCCGACCGTTGCGAGAGACATTAATCAGCAGGCGCAGGGGAAGCAATTCGCCGCGAGCGACACTGTGCGTTTATCGCACAGGAAACCGTTTTGCCTGTTCAAAAAACCGCTAGCGCCCGCCCTCAACCAAACAGCTGGTGGCACAGGTCCCGGCTGGCAGCCAGCAGGATCGGCAAGAAGCGCTGCTCCAGTTCGCTGCGTGTAACCCGCCCGACGTGGGTACTCACGTTCAGGGCTGCCAGCACCTGCCCAGACGCGTCATACACCGGTACGGCAATCGAGCGCAGCCCCTGCTCCAGCTCCTGGTCCACCACACACCAGCCTTGTGCGCGGACCTGCTGAATACAGGCGAACAACGATTCAGCATCATGCAAGGTACGGCTGGTGCGCGCCTTCAGGTCGGCCCGCTCCAGGTATTCGCGCAGGCTGGTGTCATCCAGCGCCGCCAGCAGAATGCGCCCCATCGACGTGCAGTAGGCTGGCAGGCGCCCGCCCACCGACAAATCGACCGAAATCAGGCGCTCGACCGTGGCCGAACGGGCTATATAAAGGATGTCGTCACCTTCGAGGGTGGCCATGTTGGCCGCCTCGTGCAACTGGTCGCTGATGCGGTCCAGGTAAGGCTGGGCCGAAATCGCCAATGGCGTGGATGACAGGTAGGCATGCCCCAGGGTCAGCACTTTGGGTAGCAGCGAGTAGGTGCGCCCGTCGGTGGTGGCGTAGCCCAGCTTGATCAGCGTGTGCAGGCAACGGCGCACGGCGGCACGGGGTATTTCCGTACGGTGGCTGATCTGGGCGATGGTGAGGTGGCGCTTGCGCTCCTGGAAAGCCTGAATCACCGCCAGGCCACGGGCCAGGGATGTCATGAAGTCCGGGTCGCCGGTGAAAGCCTGAATGCGCTTGGCCGGCGAGGCCACGATCGGCGGCGCCATGGCCGCCAAAACAGGCCGTGCCGCCTCTGGGCTGGCAGCAGCGTTGTCCACTGTTTCGTCACTCATCGCACACCTCAAAAAAAAACGCCGGCTCGTGCGATTATCGAACAAACGGCCGATAATCGCAATTGACCGCTGACACTTTTGCTTATACCTTTCTCCTGCCACATGTGGCTTCTTTGGAGAGACTGGTCAGGTACCCACCGTAGAAGTCCCCAGGCAACGGCCTCGCCTTTCGGCGGGGCCGTTTTTCATTCCCGCCCCCCTCAGCACATTGCCCGAACTTTTATCCGGCATGCCTTTCAAACTTGTAAGAAAGCCCCAACTCGTTTAGCCACACAGGCCATAACTTGCGTCGGATGATGGCGATGCTGGTCAAATAACGATGTTCGGCAAATTATCGGTTGCTATAATCGGCCCCACAGTCGTGACGCTATTGTGCTCACGGAACCTTCCGTGGAACCTAGCTGTTGCGGCAGGAACAGGGTGCACTAGCGCATAACGCGTTACACCCGTGATTACACTTAATTCAGGTACTGCATGTGACGAAAGATGAACTGCGCGCAGAACTCGAGCGCCAGGCTGAACGTTACAAGGATGTCTACGGCGGCGAAGTCACCACCTATGCCGCCCAAACGGAACCGGAGCGCAAACCCTGGCGCAAGCGCGCCAGCCTGCGCGACCAGGCTTTCAGCCAGGAACTGGAACGGATGGAAAAGGAACTACGCAGCGAAAACCCCTGACCCTGGTCAATGCAGCGCTGCGTTCGCCCGGCTTGGCCGGGCGTGTCACTCTTTATTACCCAAGCGACATGAAATGGATTTATACAAATTTCAAACGCTCGTTTGAATTAATACCAAATGTGGATTTTCAGGTCTTTACCCCACTTTTCGCCGCACTTCACGGATATAGGCAGATTTTAGCCTCCAGCGAGTTTCCATTTATAGGGCAATTTTGGCGCGCTTGCCCCTGCCATTGGCCTGTTGGAGGTGCATCGATTGCCAAGGTTTTCTGGCATAATCCCGCCCCCCCTATGACCGCCAGACAACCTTCATGATCGATTTATTCAGCGGACTGGATGCCTGGGTGTTGGTGAGCCTGCTGCTCGCCTTGACCTTCGTACTCGCCTTCGAGTTCATCAATGGCTTTCATGACACCGCAAACGCGGTAGCTACCGTCATCTATACCAAAGCCATGCCTCCCCACCTCGCCGTGTTCTTCTCCGGCGTGTTCAACTTCTTCGGCGTACTGCTGGGCGGTGTCGGGGTGGCCTACGCCATCGTGCACCTGCTGCCGGTAGAGTTGCTGATCAATGTGAACACCGGGCACGGGTTGGCCATGGTCTTCTCCTTGCTGGCCGCGGCCATCACCTGGAACCTTGGCACCTGGTACTTCGGTATTCCCGCTTCCAGCTCGCACACGCTGATCGGCTCCATCCTGGGTGTCGGCCTGGCCAATGCCCTGATCAACGACATCCCGTTGGGGGACGGCGTTAACTGGCAGAAAGCCATCGACATTGCCATGTCGCTGGTGGTCTCGCCAATGGCCGGCTTCGCCGTAGCCGCCCTGGTGCTGCTCGGCTTGAAGTGGTGGCGCCCGCTGTCGAAGATGCACAAGACCCCCGAGCAGCGCCGTAAACTCGACGACAAGAAGCACCCGCCCTTCTGGAACCGCCTGGTCCTGGTGGTTTCTGCCATGGGCGTGAGCTTCGTGCACGGCTCCAACGACGGCCAGAAAGGCATTGGCCTGATCATGCTGGTGCTGATCGGCATCGTCCCGGCCAAGTTCGTGCTCGACCTGAACAGCACCACCTATCAGATCGAGCGTACCCGCGACGCCACCCTGCACATGAGCCAGTTCTACCAGCGCAACGCCGCTACCCTGGGCGAGTTCCTGGCCTTGGGCAAGGCCAAGGCCAGCGACCTGCCGGAGCAGTTCAGTTGCAACCCGCAGCAGACCGAGCCGACCATCGCCGCACTGCAGACCTCGTTGCAAGGCGTGACCGACTATCACAGCCTGGCTGCCGAGAAGCGCGTTGAAGTACGCCGCTACTTGCTGTGCCTGGATGACACCGCGAAGAAGGTTGGCAAGCTGCCTGGCCTGGAAGCCCGCGAAAAGGCCGACCTGGAAAAACTGCGCAAGGACCTTACCGCCACCACTGAATACGCCCCGTTCTGGGTGATCGTGGCCGTTGCGCTGGCCCTGGGCCTGGGCACCATGGTGGGCTGGAAGCGTGTAGTGCTGACCGTTGGTGAGAAGATCGGCAAGCAGGGTATGACCTATGCCCAGGGCATGTCGGCCCAAATCACAGCAGCCTGTGCCATCGGCATGGCCAACGTGTTCGCCTTGCCGGTGTCGACCACGCATGTGCTGTCGTCCGGCGTGGCCGGCACCATGGTCGCCAACAAAAGCGGCCTGCAAGGTGGCACCGTCAAAACCATCCTGATGGCTTGGGTTCTGACCCTGCCAGCCTCGATGGGCCTGGCGGCCGGCTTGTTCTGGCTGGCGTCCAAGGCCATTGGCTGAGTGACACCGCAATAGAAAAGGCGCCCCCGGGGCGCCTTTTTCATATCGGCAACAGGGCTCACAGGCAGTGCGCAAGGGCCAGGCTCGCTACGGTCCAGGTGGCAGCCAACTATTTTTTCTTGCCCCCCAACAACGACCCCATCAACCCCCGCACCAGCTGCCGCCCCAACTGGTTGGCTGCCTGGCGCACCGCCGATTTGATCGCCTGCCCCGCCGCACTCTGCAAGAACTCACCGGCCTTGTCGGCAAAGCTCTCTTCATCCGCCTTCGGTTGCGGCGCCGGCTCCACCGCCTCGCCTTTTCGCTGGGTCAGCATTTCATAGGCCGACTCACGGTCCACCGGCTTGTCATAGCGCCCGGCCAGCGGCGAAGCAGCAATCAGCGCACCGCGCTCAGCTGCACTCAACGGCCCGATCCGCGATTGCGGCGGCGCCACCAACACACGCTGGACCATGGCCGGGGTGCCCTTCTCTTCCAGCGCCCCCAGTAGCGCCTCGCCAATGCCCAGTTCGGTGAGCACGCTCAAGGTGTCGAACGCCGGGTTGGGGCGAAAGCCATCGGCTACCGCGCGCAATGCCTTCTGCTCCTTCGCTGTGAATGCCCGCAAGCCATGCTGAATGCGCAAGCCCAACTGGGCCAGCACCGCATCCGGCAAGTCACCCGGCGACTGGGTGACGAAGAACACACCCACACCTTTGGACCGGATCAGCCGTACCACCTGCTCCAGACGCTCCTGCAGCGCCTTGGGCGTGCCGTTGAACAACAGATGCGCCTCGTCGAAGAACAACGCCAGCAGCGGTTTTTCGGCATCGCCGCGCTCGGGCAGTTGCTCGAACAATTCGGCCAGCAGCCACAACAGGAAGGTGGCGTAGACCTTGGGGGCCTCATGCACCAAGCGGCTGGCATCAAGCAGGTGGATCCGGCCGCGGCCATCGGGGTCCGAGCGCAGCACGTCTTCCAGTTGCAACGCCGGCTCGCCGAACAGCGCCTCGGCCCCCTGTTGCTCGAGGGTTGCCAGCCGGCGCAACAAGGCCTGGGTCGAGGCGGTGGTCATCAGCGCACTGTCTTCACCCAGCAATTGCGGGTTGTCTTTCAGGTGGGCAAGCAGCGCCTTGAGGTCTTTCAGGTCGAGCAGCAACAGGCCTTCACGGTCGGCCACCTTGAACGCTGCGTACAACGCCGCCTGTTGGCTGTCGGTCAGTTCAAGCAAATTGCCCAGCAGCAGCGGCCCCATTTCACTGAGGGTCGTGCGCAGCGGGTGGCCGGACTGCCCCGCGATATCCCACAACGTTACCGGGTAGGCCCGTGGCGTATGCCCAAGCCACGGCATGCCGGCGATGCGCTCGGCCACCTTGCCCTGTGGTGCACCGGCGGCGCCCAGGCCACACAAGTCGCCTTTCACGTCGGCGGCAAACACCGCGACCCCGGCGTCACTGAACACTTCCGCCAGGCGTTGCAAGGTGACGGTCTTGCCTGTACCGGTGGCGCCTGCCACCAGGCCGTGGCGGTTGGCCAGGCGCATGGCTTGCCCGAGCGGCTGGCCATCCGGGCCCGATCCCACAATTATGGTCGAAGTTTCCGACATCTCTTTAATCCCCTGCTCAAGCTTTAACTGAAACCGGCCGATACCTTCGGGTGATATTCGCCTTAGAAGAGAGGAACAACCGAAAAGGGATTTTCCGGATATTGCACAGCCTTGCGGCCTCACTCGTGCGAACGCCCTGATTAAAACCTTAGCGGAACCGATTACGCCATGAATAAAAGCCTGCGTTTCAGCCACAAGATACTGTTGGCCGCCTCACTGATCGTCATACTCGCCTTCAGCCTTTTCACCCTTTACAACGATTACCTGCAGCGTAATGCCATCCGCGAGGACCTGGAAAACTACCTGGCTGAAATGGGTACTTCCACGTCTACCAACATCCGCAACCTGTTCGACGGGCGGATCAAACTGGTGGAAAACCTGGCGCAAAACATTGCCCAGAACCCGGCCAACGCTGAAACGTTCATGGGCCAGCGCGCACTGCTTTCCAGCTTCCTGACCGTTTACCTGGGCAAGATCGACGGCGGCTTCAGTGTCCGCCCAGACGCGAAGATGCCCGACGGCTACGACCCCCGCACCCGGCCCTGGTACAAAGATGGGATGAATGCCAGCGGGGCCATGTTGACCGAGCCGTACATCGACATGACCACCAACAAGATGGTCATCGGCATCCTCAGCAAGGTCTCCAGCAGCGTGGGTGTGGTCGGTGGTGACCTGACCCTGGACGGTCTGGTGCAAATCATCAACTCGCTGGACTTTGGTGGTATGGGCTATGCCTTCCTGGTCAATGATCAGGGCAAGATCCTGGTACACCCGGACCAGGCCCTGGTGATGAAGTCACTGTCAGACCTGTTCCCGCAACACACCCCCAAGCTGACCAGCGAGCTGACCGAAGTGCAAAGCGACGGCCAGGCGCGTTTGCTGACCTTCACCCCGATCACCGGCCTGCCTTCGGCCAACTGGTACATCGGCCTGTCGGTGGACAAGGCCAAGGCCTTCTCGATGCTGAGCACTTTCCGCACCTCGGCGGTAGTTGCCACGATCGTCGCCGTGGTCATCATCATCGCCTTGCTCGGCTTGCTGATTCGCGTCCTGATGCAGCCGTTGCACACAATGACCCGCGCCATGGAAGACATCGCCGAAGGTGAAGGCGACCTGACCAAACGCCTGCGCATCCATAACCACGATGAATTCGGTATTCTCGGCAACGCCTTCAACCGCTTCGTCGAACGTATCCACAGCAGCATCCGCGAAGTGTCCTCGGCCACCGAGCAAGTCAACGAAGTGGCGCTGCGGGTGATCAGTGCCTCGAACTCATCAATGACCAACTCCGATGAGCAGGCCAACCGCACCAACAGCGTGGCCGCGGCCATCAACGAGCTGGGTGCCGCGGCCCAGGAAATCGCCGGCAACGCCGCCCAGGCCTCGCAGCACGCCAGCTCCGCACGGCTGCTGGCCGAAGAAGGCCAACAGGTGGTCGAGCAAAACATTGCGGCGATGAACCGGCTCTCGGACCTGATCGTCACCTCCAGTGAACACATCGAGACCCTCAACAGCAAAACCGTGAACATCGGTCAGATTCTGGAAGTGATTACCAGTATCTCCCAGCAGACCAACCTGCTGGCCTTGAACGCTGCCATCGAAGCGGCCCGCGCCGGTGAAGCCGGGCGTGGTTTCGCCGTGGTGGCCGATGAGGTGCGCAACCTGGCCCACCGCACCCAGGAATCGGCGCAACAGGTGCAGGCCATGATCGAAGAGCTGCAGGTGGGTGCCCGCGCGTCGGTCGAAACCATGGATCAGAGCCAGCGCCACAGCCACGACAGCATGCAGATCGCCAACCAGGCTGGCGAACGGCTGGACAGCGTAACCGTACGCATTGGCGAGATCGATGGCATGAACCAGTCGGTGGCCACCGCCACCGAAGAGCAGACCGCCGTGGTCGAAGCCATCAACATGGACATCAACGAGATCAACATGCTCAACCAGGAAGGTGTGGAGAACCTGCAGGCCACCCTGCGCGCGTGCTCCGACCTGGAGCAGCAGGCCGGTCGCCTGAAGCACCTGGTGGGCAGTTTCCGGATCTAGTCCCACGCGTCCCGGGGAAGCAGGTACACCCGCTCCCCGGCAGCGTGCCGCGCAACCCCGATCGAACAAACTATCCTTCTGAAAGGTCAACCTTTAGGCGTGTCATCGCCGCCAACCAAGCGCCAGATGACAGACCCGAAAGACGATCCCGGAGGGATGCTGATCGTGCACATCGCCGACATCACCATGTTCTACGCCCCCGCCAGCGGTGGCGTGCGAACTTATCTTGATGCCAAACATCACCGCCTCGACGCCATCCAGGGCGTACGCCATAGCCTGTTGATTCCTGGTGCCAGCGCCCACAATGCCGACGGCATCTACCAAGTACCGGCACTGCCGCTGCCTTTTGGCAAAGGCTACCGCTTCCCGGTTCGCCTGGCGCCATGGTGCAAGACCCTGCGCACGCTCAAGCCAGACCTGATCGAGGTCGGCGACCCGTACCTGACTGCCTGGGCGGCGCTGGAGGCCCGGCGCCAGCTGGACGTACCGGTAATCGGCTTCTACCACTCCGACCTGCCGCTGCTGGTGAGCAACCGCATGGGCAACTGGTTCACGCCCAATGTCGAGGCCTATGTCAGCAAGCTGTACGGGAATTTCGACCGGGTGCTGGCCCCCAGCCGGGTCATGGCCGACAAACTGCGCCGCCTGGGGGTGCGTGATGTACACGTACAGCCGCTGGGCGTGGACCTGGCCACGTTCCACCCGTCCAAACGCGACGCCAATGTGCGTGCCGAACTGGGTATCGCCGATACCACCCGCCTGCTGATCTACGCCGGGCGTGGCTCGCGCGAAAAGAACTTGCCGGTATTGCTGGCCTGCATGCAGCAGCTAGGCCACCCCTACCACCTGCTGTTAGTGGGCTCCGGCATGCCCGCCAATGTGCCGGACAACGTCAGTGTCATCGGCCAGTTCTGCCCGCCCGAGGAAGTCGCCCGGCTGATGGCCAGCGCCGACCTGCTGGTGCATGCCGGCGACCAGGAAACCTTCGGCCTGGTCATTCTCGAAGCCATGGCCAGTGCAACGCCGGTGGTCGCCGTGCGCGCGGGTGCCTTTGGCGAAATCGTCAATGACCAGTGCGGCCGCCTGTGTACAGCCAACGATGCCCAGGCCATGGCCACAGCCGTGCGCGAGGCATTCGAGGCAGGTGTGCGCAAGCTGGGCGCGCAGGCGCGCCGCCACGTCGAGCAGCACTACTCGTGGGACAACGTGGTCGCGGGCCTGCTGCAGCATTACCAGGCCGTGCTCGGCCATCAGCCTCAGGTGCGCGCCCATGCTTGAACCACGCCCCGCACCGCGCAGCCTGATGCTGGTACTGCACGATGTCGCGCCTGAAACATGGCCCGACTACCAACCTTTCGTCGAGGCCGTGGACGCTATCGGCGGTGTGCCCATGACTTGGCTGGTGGTTCCGGACTTTCACCAGCGCAACCCGCTGTTGCGCTCACCGGCGTTCTGCCGCCTGCTTGAACGGCGCCTGGCCGAGGGCGACGAACTGGCGCTGCATGGCTACTACCATGCCGACAACGGCCCACCGCCGCGCACGCCAGGCGACTTCTTCATGCGCCGCATCTATACCCACGAAGGCGAGTTCTATGGCCTTGACCAACAGCAGGCCCTGCAGCGCCTGGAACAGGGCCTGGCCGTGTTCGCACAACAGCGATGGCCGGTGGCAGGTTTCGTGGCGCCAGCCTGGTTGATGAGCGAAGGCACCCGCCAGGCGCTGCGCCAGCTGCCTTTGCGCTACACCAGTACACCGCAGCATCTGTACCGCTTGCCCGAGTTCACCCCGATCAAGGCGCCAGGGCTGGTGTGGAGCGCCCGCAGCGCCTGGCGCCGGGGGCTGTCGCGAGCCCTTTGCGACTGGCAATGCCGACGCTGGCAGAACGCCGAGACGCTGCGCCTGGGCCTGCACCCGGTGGACATGCGCCACCGTAGCTCCCGCGAGTACTGGCTCAATACCCTGCGCACCCTGATGGCTCAAGGTCGCGAACCCCTCACCAAGTCCGCCTGGCTGGACCGCCAGGTCAGCGCATGAGCCGTCTGGCCTGGCTAGGCCTGGCACTTTTCGCAGCAATGCTGGTGCCAGCCCTGCTTGGCGGCAGTGATCTGCTGCCCCGGTTGCAAGGGTTCGATCCCGGCCTGTTGCTGACCCTGTTGGGCATGATCCTGCTGTGCTGGGTGATCAACGCCATGCGCTTGCGCCTGTTGCTGGGCCAGCAAGGCGCAAGGCTTGGGCACCTGCGCAGCCTGGGCGTGGTGATGGCCACCGAATTCGCCATTTGCACCACCCCCGGCGGCAGTGGTGGCCCGTTGACCCTGATGGCGCTGTTGGCACGCGAGCGCATCGGCCCGGCGCGCAGTGGCGCCGTGTTCGCCATGGACCAATTGAACGACTTGCTGTTCTTTTTCTGCGCGATGCTGGCGATTGCTGGCTATGCACTGTTCCACCGCCTGGGTCACAGCCAGCAAAGCATGCTGCTGGGCAGTGCGTTGCTGCTGTGCAGCGCGCTGGCCGGGGTGATCGGCTTGCTGCGCTACCGCCGCGCGCTCATGCGCCTCAACGGCAGGCTGCTGCACCGCCTGGGCGTGGCCGCACCGCGCAAGCGCCGCTGGGCCCGCAAACTGCTGCACTTCATCGCGGCACTGGTGCAGACCTGGCAGTTGCCCAAGCGCACGCTGGCGCTGGTATTCACCCTCACCTGCGTCCACTGGGGGCTGCGCTTCAGCGTGTTGTACCTGGTATTGCAGGGGTTGGGCGGGGAGCTGGCATGGATCCCCAGCTTTTTGGTGCAGATGCTGTCGCTCAGTGCCGGGCAATTCAGCCTGCTACCGGGTGGGGCAGGTGCGGCCGAGCTGACGTCGGCAAGCCTGCTGACGCCGCTGGTGGGCAGTTCCACCGCAGCCGCGGCGATCCTCATCTGGCGGGCGGTCACTTATTACTTCTACCTGCTGGCAGGCGGGCCGGTGTTCGTGTGCCTGCTGGCGCGTCCGTTGCTGGCGCGCTGGCGGCGCCAGGCGGGTTGAGCCGCTGCCACAATTCGGCGGCGCCGGGGAAATCGGTGCCGTCGGTGTCGGCCAGCGCTTGCGGGTCGTAGCGCGCCAGGCAGCCTTCACCCACGGTGGGCGGGGCCGTAGCGGTGGGTTGGTTGCGCCGTTTGGCCATCGGTATGTTCCTCAAGCGTAGCGATAGGGCTGCCGGGCAGCCCCAAAGGCTTGCAGGCAACCCAACGGTATCAGTCGAAGACCACCGTCTTGTTGCCATGCACCAGCACGCGGTCTTCGAGGTGGTAACGCAGGCCACGTGCCAGCACCATCTTTTCCACATCACGGCCAAAGCGAACCATGTCTTCGATGCTGTCAGCGTGGCTGACGCGCACCACGTCCTGCTCGATGATCGGGCCGGCATCCAGTTCTTCGGTGACGTAGTGGCACGTTGCGCCGATCAACTTCACCCCACGCAGCGCGGCCTGGTGGTAAGGCTTGGCACCCACGAACGACGGCAGGAAGCTGTGGTGAATGTTGATGACTTTCTCAGCGTAGTCCCGGCACAGTTGCGGCGGCAGGATTTGCATGTAGCGGGCCAGCACCACGACATCGGCCGCGTGCTCCTCGACCAGGCGCGACACTTCGGCAAAGGCCGGGGCCTTGTCCTTGGGGTCGACCGGTACATGGAAGAACGGTATGCCGTGCCACTCGACCATGCTGCGCAGGTCGTCGTGGTTGGAAATGACACACGGGATCTCGCAGTCCAGTTCATCGGTATGCCAACGGTGCAGCAGGTCAGCCAGGCAATGCGACTCGCGGCTGGCCATCAGCACCACGCGCTTTTTCTGCGCCGAGTCGGTAATCCGCCAGGTCATGGAGAACTCTTCGGCAATCGGCGCAAACGCCTCACGGAAGGCTTCGATACCGAAGGGCAATGATTCGGCGCGGATTTCATGACGCATGAAGAACCAGCCGCTCTGCTCATCGGAATGATGGCTGGCTTCGTTGATCCAGCCATTGTACAAGGCCAGGAAATTACTGACTTTCGCCACGATCCCTACACGGTCGGGGCAGGCGATCACCAGACGATAGGTGCGCATGAATGAGACTCCAGAACTTCGCAAAGGTGCTTATTCTAGCGGCACGCAAGGAAAAGCGCAGTATTGATTGCAGCGGCCGCAGCCACTGTAGCGACCACGCTGGCAATGTGGACACTTTCTGACACAGCCGGCGAAATGGCACACGCTAATGTAAATTTTTGTTCACCAGAGAAACATTGTCACAGCTTAATCAACAGTTAATTGCCCAACATTATGTTTACTTGCGAGTATCGGCTGTCTATTATTGCCCCACACATTTCTGAACACGCATTAAGGAACACTCCATGTCCCTGATCAACGAGTACCGCGCCACCGAAGAAGCCATCAAAGAACTTCAGGCTCGCCTGGCCAACCTGTCGCAGGACGACAAGCTGAAGAAAGAGCTGGAGTTCGAAGGCAAACTGCGCAACCTGATGGGCGAGTACTCCAAGTCCCTGCGCGACGTGATTGCCCTGCTCGACCCAGAGTCGAAACTGAGCAAAGCACCGCGTGGCGCCGTCAAGGCTGTTGCTACCAAGCGTGCACGCAAGGTCAAGCAATACAAGAACCCGCACAACGGTGAAGTGATCGAAACCAAAGGCGGCAACCACAAGACCCTGAAAGAGTGGAAAGCCAAGTGGGGCGGCGACGTGGTCGAGAGCTGGGCTACCCTGCTGGACTGATTGTTCAGCCCAGCCTCTTGCTTATCGCAATACAAAACGCCGGCACATTGCCGGCGTTTTTGTTTGTTTGGCTTTCAGCCAATTGCAAACTGTTGTTGCAAGTTCCGGGCATGTACGTGCCATGCCTCCAGCACGCGCCGCCCGGCCTCGTCGGCGCGCTCCCAGGCCTGCAGATGCGCCTGCTGGAAATCACCCAATGTGTTCGGCGCCCCCCACTGCGGCTGGCTAAGGCGCTGCTGGCAGAACGCATACCACCGCTGGCGCTCTTCGGGGGTCAAGGTGTCCGGAAAGTTACGTGCCCGGTAACGGAACAACAGCTCAGGCAAGCGCGGGTCATCGAACAGCCATTGCCCCCGACCCAATTGCGCCGGATCCAGCGCACGAACTTGCTCGCATAGACGCCGGTCGCGGTCACCGATAAAACCATCATACAACTGCTGCTCCGGGTCCTCACTCGGGGCGAAATCGTCCTTGCCGTAAATGTGCTCCAGCTTGTCCTGCCATTGCGCCTGTTGATCGGCCAACTGTTCACCGCGCGATTGTAACAACGTCAAGTCGATGCCCAGCCGTTGTTGATCGGTGGGGCGTAATACCGACAGTGGCGCGATTACCGGGCAGCGGTTGATCTGTACCAGTTTGAGCGGAACCGGTAGTTCGCCTTCGGCCAAATCCTCGTGCCGGGTGTACAAGCGCTGACGCAATACTTCAGCACTTTCCCTTATTAATGGCAGGGTTTCCTGATGCAGGTCGCAGACAATCAGTGCATTGCGATTGTGCGGGTGCCAGGCCAATGGCAAGACCACCCCCAGGTAATTACGCGCTGCTGAAAAGCGCCCGGATACATGCACCAGCGGTTGTAGCAAGCGGATCTGTTCCATGACTTTATGCTTGCTGCGCAACTGGAACAGCCAATCATACAACTTGGGCTGTTTCTGCCGGATCAGTCGCGCCAGGGCAATGGTTGCCCGCACGTCGGAAAGCGCTTCATGCGCATGCCCGTGATCAATGCCGTTGGCCTTGCTCAACAGTTCCAGCCGCAGGCTGGTGCGCCCGTCCTGCTGCGGCCACTCAATGCCCTCCGGGCGCAGGGCGTAGGCCGTGCGCACGATGTCGATCAGGTCCCAGCGGCTGTTGCCACCCTGCCATTCACGGGCATAGGGGTCGAAAAAATTCCGGTACAGGCTGTAGCGGGTCACTTCGTCATCGAAACGCAGGGTGTTGTAGCCGGCCCCACAGGTGCCTGGTTGGGCCAGCTGCGCATGCACGCGGGTCATGAATTGGGCTTCGCACAGGCCCTGCTCGGCCAGTAGCTGCGGGGTGATGCCAGTCACCAGGCACGCGGCCGGGTGCGGCAGAATATCGTCGGCGGGGCGGCAGTAAAGGCTGATCGGCTCGTCGATCTCGTTGAGGTCGAAGTCGGTGCGCAGGCCGGCGACCTGCAGCGGCCGGTCACAGCGCGGGTTGATGCCGGTGGTTTCGTAGTCGTGCCAGAAAATGCTGGAGGTCACGGGGTCGTCCTGTCTCGCGAGGTCGACCCGATTCTAACGCGATTCCAGCGCGCCAAGGCTCAGGCAGAGGCGTTGGCCGGGCGGAAGCTGAAGTAGTCGCGCAGCGAGCGCACGAAATCGTCGTACTCGCGCGGGGCCTGCAGCAGCATGAAGCCCGAATCGTAATGCCCAGGGGTCTGATCCTCACTGCACCACAGGCAACTGGCGGTCAGGTTGACGAACTGGAACCCGCCGCCGACCAGCGGCATGCGAAGTTGCAGTTCATAATCGGGCCCTACCAGCACCGGCAGTTGGCTGATGACCATCAGGCCGTCTTCCGAGGCGTTGCCGAGCAGGCCGATTTCCTGGTCGGTAAAGCGGTTGAACACCTTGAGGGCGCAAGGGAGCTGATGGCGTTCGATGCGGCGTTTGTTGAACATGATGGCGAGTGTATTCCGTACCTGATGCCAGGAATACAAGGTACTGGCGGTTGTTGTAACAGCTGGGTTACAGATTAGCGCAGCACGCGCTGCGAATCCCGTGAAATAAACCAGACCTTTGTATTAGCGCCAAGGCGCAGTAGCCGCTGGCCTGGCCACCGCCGCTTCGGTACCGCGCAAATGACCGAGCTTCTCCAGCGTCTGCAGGCGGGCCTGGGCGCGATAGGCGTACTCGTTGCGCGGGTATTGCTGGATCAGGTACTGGTAGGTCTGGGCGGCGTCCACGTACAACGCCTGGCGCTCCAGGCACTGGCCGCGCAGCAGCGACACTTCGGGGTGGATGAACGGTCGCGCGCGGCTGGTTCGGTCTACTTGTGACAGCTCCAGCATCACCCGCGCGCAATCACCCCGGTCATAGGCGCGATAGGCATTGTTCAGGTGGTGGTCCATGGACCAGCGGGTACAGCCGACAGCACTGGCGGCGAGGGCGAAAACGATCAGGGCTCGCATGGCAATCTCCTTTGATAGCAAACCTATCGGCCGCTGTCGGGTTTTCTTCAGCGGCGCGCGACAAGTGCCTGGCCGCCATCAGCGGCATGAATGCCGCACGCGCTTTTCCTTGTAGCTTACTGCTTGTAGCTTGCAGCTGCCCTACCCCGGAAGTCGCAGGTAGTGCAACGGAACAATGACTACAGCGAGATTCAGGAGTAGCCTTTCGCTGCGCTTCACTATAGGAGTCTGTGCATGAGCATCCGCCGTACCAAAATCGTCGCCACCCTTGGCCCCGCCAGCAACTCGCCGGAAGTGATCGAACAGCTGATCCTCGCCGGTCTCGACGTGGCACGCCTGAACTTCTCCCACGGCACGCCGGACGAGCACAAGGCCCGCGCGCGCCTGATCCGCGACATCGCTGCCAAGAACGGCCGCCATGTTGCACTGCTGGGCGACCTGCAGGGTCCGAAGATCCGCATCGCGAAGTTCGCCAACAAGCGCATCGAACTGAAGATCGGTGACAAGTTCACCTTCTCCACCGCCCACCCGCTGACCGAAGGCAACCAGGATATCGTCGGCATCGACTACCCGGACCTGGTCAAGGACTGTGGTGTCGGTGACGAACTGCTGCTCGACGATGGCCGCGTGGTCATGCGTGTCGAAACCGCCACCGCCGATGCGCTGCACTGCGTGGTGATCATCGGTGGCCCGCTGTCGGACCACAAGGGCATCAACCGTAAAGGTGGCGGCCTGACCGCACCGGCCCTGACCGAAAAAGACAAGGCCGACATCAAGCTGGCTGCGGAAATGGACCTGGACTACCTGGCCGTGTCGTTCCCGCGGGACGCCAGCGACATGGAATACGCACGCAAGCTGCGTGACGAGTCCGGTGGCAGCGCCTGGCTGGTGGCCAAGATCGAGCGCGCCGAAGCCGTCGCCGACGACGAGACCCTGGACAAGCTGATTCTCGCTTCCGATGCCGTCATGGTCGCCCGCGGTGACCTGGGCGTGGAAATCGGCGACGCCGAGCTGATCGCCATTCAGAAGAAGATCATCCAGCACGCTCGCCGCAACAACAAGGCAGTGATCGTGGCGACCCAGATGATGGAGTCGATGATCCAGAACCCGATGCCGACCCGTGCCGAAGTGTCCGACGTGGCCAACGCCGTGCTCGACAACACCGATGCGGTCATGCTGTCGGCGGAAAGTGCTGCCGGTTCGTACCCGATCGAAGCCGTACAGGCCATGGCCCGCATCTGCTCCGGTGCCGAGAAGCACCCAACCAGCCAGCGCTCCAGCCACCGTCTGCACACCACCTTCGAGCGCTGCGACGAAAGCATCGCCCTGGCGGCGATGTATACCGCCAACCACTTCCCGGGCGTGAAGGCGATCATCGCCTTGACTGAAAGCGGCTACACCCCGTTGATCATGTCGCGCCTGCGCTCGCACGTGCCGATCTTCGCGCTCTCGCCGCACCGCGCGACCCAGGCACGGGCCAACATGTTCCGTGGCGTCTACCCGATTGCCTTCGACCCTGCTTCGCTGCCAGCCGACAAAGTCAGCCAGGCAGCCGTCGACGAACTGCTCAAGCGCGGCTTGGTAGAACAAGGCGACTGGGTGATCCTGACCAAAGGTGACAGCTACCACACCATCGGTGGCACCAATGGCATGAAGATCCTGCATGTGGGTGATCCGCTGGTCGGCTGAGCCTGCCTCAAAGGGGGCCGCTCTGCGGCCCTTCGCGGGCGTGCCCGCTCCTACAGGTACAGCGCCAGCCTCAGGCCTGTCGTTACCCCTGTGGGAGCGGGCGAGCCCGCGAATAGGCCGGCACAGTCAACCCGACTGCCTCAGGCATGTTCAACGAAGACGTCAGTAAATACTTGCCCCCGCGGCACGCCGGCAATGAACAGCCGCCGCGCAAACCGGTCCACACTCCCCGCTGCCCCACACACCAGCGCCACCGTCTGCCGCGAAGGCGGGCGCAACCGCGCCAGCGCTTCATCCATCTGCTCTTCCAGCACCAGCTCGACCTGCACGCCTTGCAGCTGCATCAGGGGTTCAGCCAGATAGTGCCCGGCGCTGTTGCGCGCCACATGCAGCACCCGAATCTCGCCGCGATGCCCCTGCCGCACAGCCTCACGCAAGATCCCCCACAACGGCGCAAGCCCGGTTCCGGCTGCCAGCAGCCAGAGTGGCCGATCCTGCCAATCCAGGTCGTAGTGCAAAGCACCACCCCTGAATTCGCCCAGGCGCAGCACATCTGCTACCTGCAAACCACGAGCCTTGTCGCAAAAGGCGCCAGGGCGCCGGCAATCGATGTGAAACTCCAGGAAGTCATCTTCCCCCGGCAGGCTGGCCAGTGAATAAGGCCGCGCTACCGAACCATTCCACAGCACCACATGCTGACCTGCCTGGTAACGCACCGCCCGCTCGGGCCGTAGCCGTACACGCAACACGTCACCGTACCAGTCCAGCGCGCAAACGTGCGCCGGCACGCCATCGCGCTGCGGGTCGAACAGCGCCACATTCAAGTCCTCGGTCACCCTGCACTGGCAAGCCAGGCGCCAGCCCAGGGCGTGCTGGTCCAGGGCCAGGGCCTCAGGCATGGCGTCCAGCGGCTGCCCGGCCTGGCAGTGCACCAGGCAGGCGTGGCAGCTTCCGGCGCGGCAACTGTAGGGCACGTTGAGCCCGGCCTCGTTCAGGGCATCGAGCAGGTTGCTGCCGGTCGGCACCGCCCAGCGGTGCTCGCCTACGCAAAGTTCGGGCATCTTCAGGTATCTCTTCCCGCTTCAGGTTGTGGGGGGGCGCTCTGCGCGCCCGTCGATAGTAAGGCCAACCACAGGCGTCAGCAGCAAAAAGGATGCCCAGCCCCAACCGACCAAGGTCCAGACCACTCGCAGGTGTGTCACGCGGTGAGGCACGCTATACTGCCGCGCCCTTTTGCGTCGGCCATGCTGCCGGCGCGCCTTTGCAAGGCGTCTCGACATGCTGGTCGGCACCGTCGAGCGTCTCTATGAATGTTCCCGTCTTTAAGAGGAGCGCGCTGCATGACCGTGATCAAGCAAGACGACCTGATTCAGAGCGTCGCCGACGCCCTGCAATTCATCTCGTACTACCACCCCGTCGATTTCATCCAGGCCATGCACGAGGCCTATCTGCGCGAAGAGTCGCCTGCTGCCCGCGACTCCATCGCCCAGATCCTGATCAACTCGCGCATGTGCGCCACCGGCCACCGCCCGATCTGCCAGGACACCGGTATCGTCACCGTGTTCGTGCGCGTGGGTATGGATGTGCGCTGGGACGGTGCCACCCTGAGCGTCGACGACATGATCAACGAAGGTGTGCGTCGCGCCTACAACCTGCCTGAAAACGTCCTGCGTGCCTCGATCCTGGCCGACCCGGCCGGTGCCCGCAAGAACACCAAGGACAACACCCCGGCCGTGATCCACTATTCCATCGTCCCTGGCGACAAGGTCGAGGTCGATGTCGCAGCCAAGGGCGGCGGCTCGGAGAACAAGTCGAAGATGGCCATGCTCAACCCGTCCGACTCGATCGTCGACTGGGTGCTCAAGACCGTACCGACCATGGGTGCTGGCTGGTGCCCGCCTGGCATGCTCGGCATCGGCATTGGCGGTACCGCCGAGAAGGCCGCGGTCATGGCCAAGGAAGTGTTGATGGAGTCCATCGACATTCATGAGCTCAAGGCCCGTGGCCCACAAAACCGCCTGGAAGAAATCCGCCTGGAGCTGTTCGAGAAGGTCAACCAACTGGGCATCGGTGCCCAGGGCCTGGGTGGCCTGACCACCGTGCTCGACGTGAAGATCATGGACTACCCGACCCACGCCGCTTCGCTGCCGGTGTGCATGATCCCCAACTGCGCCGCCACCCGCCACGCGCACTTCGTGCTCGATGGCTCCGGCCCGGCCGAGCTGGAAGCGCCATCGCTGGACGCCTACCCGGAAATCGTCTGGGAAGCCGGCCCAAGCGCACGTCGCGTCAACCTCGACGATATCACCCCGGAAGAAGTCGCCAGCTGGAAGCCGGGCGAAACCATCCTGCTCAACGGCAAGATGCTGACCGGCCGCGACGCCGCGCACAAGCGCATGGTGGAGATGCTCAACCGTGGCGAAGCGCTGCCAGTGGACCTCAAAGGTCGCTTCATCTACTACGTTGGCCCGGTCGACCCGGTCGGTGACGAAGTGGTTGGCCCTGCCGGCCCGACCACTGCCACCCGCATGGACAAGTTCACCCGCCAGATCCTCGAGCAGACGGGCCTGCTGGGCATGATCGGCAAGTCCGAACGTGGCCCCACCGCGATCGAAGCGATCAAGGACAACAAGGCCGTATACCTGATGGCTGTGGGCGGCGCTGCCTACCTGGTAGCCCAGGCTATCCGCAAGTCCAAGGTACTGGCCTTCGCCGAACTGGGCATGGAAGCGATCTACGAGTTCGAGGTCAAGGACATGCCAGTCACCGTTGCCGTAGACAGCAACGGTGAGTCGGTGCACATCACTGGCCCGGCCCTGTGGCAGAGCAAGATTGCCCAGAGCCTGGCAGTCGAAGTCAAGTAAGCCTGATGTAACAGCGGCGCCTGCTTCGCGGGTGAACCCGCTCCTACAGGGACCTCATGTCCCCGATGGGAGCGGGTTCACCCGCAAACAGGCCGCCCCTGCTTTCACCGCACTCTGTCAAACTGCTCTGGCCAGTCCCTGCGGGTAAACACCTGCCCTTCCCGCCGCACCCGCCGTACTACCTCAAGGTCCACGTCACACACCAGCCACTGGCTCCTGCCCGGGTCAAGCGCTGCGCTCAAGGCAACCACACCGTCCCCCGGCATGCCATGGTCCGGCGGTACGAACAACCCTGCCCGGCCAATATTCTCATCCAGCGCCGGCGACCAGGCAGCCAGCCCTACCGTCGGGCTCTGCAATACCGCTATCTGGTTCTCCAGCGCCCGTGCCTGGGCACCGATGCGCACCCGGTGATAGCCTGCTTCGGTGTCGGTGCAGCTCGGTGCCAGGATCAGGTCGGCACCCAACTCGGCCAACTGCCGGGCCAGCATCGGGAACTCATTGTCGTAGCAGATCAGAATGCCTACACGCCCCAGTGCGGTATCGAACACCCGCAGCCCCTGGCCGGCGCTGATGCCCCACTGCTCTCGCTCGAAGCGGGTCATCATCAGTTTGTCCTGGTAGCCCAGCGGCCCCTCGGGACCGAACAGCCAGGCGCGGTTGCGGTAGGCACCGTCATTGTCCAGCACCGGCACGCTCCCCGGTTGCAAGTAGATGCCCCAGCGCCTGGCCATGCTTTCACACAAGGCAGCCCAGGCACCGATCAGCGGTTGGATCCCGGCAATCGAACCCATCAGGTCGCCCCGCTGTTCACCCCGCAACTGGCCGCTGAGTACCAGCCCGGCGTACTCGGGCAGCAACAGCAAACGGGCACCCGCCGCCACCGCTTCGGCGCACAGGCCCTGTAGGTGGTCGGCGTAGGCGTCCCAGGTTTCATGCAGTTCGATGGCGTACTGGCAGGCCGCCAGGCGGATCATATCGGCAGTTCCTTCAGCCAGAACGACATGAGCTTGTCGGAGCTTTCCTGCTCGTCCAGGTCACGCCAGGCATAACGGGTGCGCAGCGACGGGTCGTGCAGGAAGCCGCGGTTACGCCAGAAGCCATGCAACGGCTTGTAGTCTGCAGGCCGGCGCGGGTGCACACCGGGCCGCTCGACCGCACAGAACGCGCAGTAGTCGAACTCGGCCAGTTTGTGGGCATAAGACTCGCGTTCGATGAAGAAGCGCACACCCAGTCCTTGGCCGCGGTACCCCGGCAATACCAGGGACTCACCAAAGTAATAAACGCTGGCCGGGTCCCGCCCCTGGGCCAGGAACGGCTGCTGAAACTCCGGGGCCACGTCCACCAGCGGCAGGCCGGTAGATGCACCCACCACCTGGCCTTGGTCCAGCGCCAGCACCACCAGGCTGCGCCCGGAACGGGCATAGTTGGCCAGGTAGTCGGCTTCGTACTCCGGGGTGCCGTCGTACAGGTAGGGGAACTCGCGGAATACGGTAAGGCGCAAGCGAGCGAGGTCATCGATATAGGGCGCGATAGCGGCGCCGTGCAACAGGCGTATTTCCATGCTTGGCGGTCGTTTTGTCGATGTGGATGACGCGCTCGGCTAAGCCGGGCTTGAGGGGAAACCCTATCATCCGGGGCAACGACCCGCCTTTTCCCTACACGACAGGTATTGTTCCATGACCGCTACCGAACTGGTAAATGCGTACTACGCCGCCTTCAATGCCGGCGACATGCCGGGCTTTCTGGCACTGCTCAGCGAAGACGTGATCCACGACATCAACCAGGGCGAGCGGCAGATGGGCAAGGCCAGGTTTGCAGCGTTCATGGACAAGATGAACCGCTGCTACCGCGAGCGCCTGGCCGACATTGTGGTCATGCAGAACGCCGACGGCAGCCGTGCGGCGGCGGAGTTCACTGTGCATGGCCAGTACCTGGCCGATGACGATGGGTTGCCGCCAGCGAACGGGCAGACCTATGTGCTGCCGGCCGGGGCCTTCTTCTACATCCATTGCGGCAAGATTGCCCGGGTGACCAACTACTACAACCTCAATGACTGGGTTGAGCAGGTAGGTTGAGCCTGTACCGGCCTGCTCGCGGGCTTACCCGCGAGCCCCTCAGGCGATGCGGGTGCCCAGCACCTTGAGGAAGGCCGCCAGCCACGCCGGATGAGCCGGCCAGGCCGGGGCAGTTACCAGGTTGCCATCCACATGCGCCTGGTCCACGGCGATGTCGATGAACGTCCCACCCGCCAGCCGCACCTCCGGCGCACACGCCGGGTAGGCGCTGCATTCCCGCCCTTCCAGCACCCCGGCCGCTGCCAGCAACTGCGCACCATGGCACACTGCTGCAATCGGCTTGCCGGCCTGGTCGAACGCCCGCACCAGCGCCAGCACCTTCTCGTCCAGGCGCAGGTACTCCGGCGCCCGCCCCCCCGGAATCAGCAGCGCGTCGTAGCGCTCGGGCCGCACCCGTACGAAATCGAAGTTCAGGGCAAAGTTGTGCCCGGGTTTTTCGCTATAGGTCTGCTCACCCTCGAAATCATGAATCGCGGTACGCACGGTCTGCCCCGCCAGCTTCTCCGGGCACACCGCGTGCACCGTGTGGCCGACCATGCTCAGTGCCTGGAACGGCACCATTGCTTCGTAATCCTCGACGTAATCGCCGACCAGCATCAGAATTTTTTTCGCCGTCATCGCACACACTCCTTCGCTCGCCCGTGAACAGTAATTGCACGATAGCCGCTATCAGTCGCGGCGGTCGAGCAGGTTCACCACCAGCCGGTCGAGCCAGCCCCAGATGCGCTGCTTGACCCGCCGCCACAGCGGCCGGGCATGCCAATGGGCCAGGTCTACTTCCTCGCTGAGGGCAAAATCGCGTTCGAAGCTGGCGACCACGGCCGCCGTCAGCGGTGGATCCAGTGCCTCGATGTTGGCTTCCAGGTTGAAGCGCAGGTTCCAATGGTCGAAGTTGCAGGAGCCGACGCTGACCCAGTCGTCCACCACGGCCATCTTCAGGTGCAGGAAGCACGGCTGGTACTCGAAAATGCGTACACCGGCGCGCAGCAGGCGCGGGTAATAGCGGTGCCCGGCATACCGGACCGAGGGGTGGTCGGTGCGCGGCCCGGTAAGCAGCAGCCGCACGTCCAGGCCCTTGCTGGCCGCCCGGCGCAAGGAGCGGCGTACACTCCAGGTTGGCAAGAAGTAGGGCGTGGCCAGCCATACCCGTTGCTTGCCGCTGTTCAGGGCGCGCACCAGCGCGTGCAGGATGTCCTGGTGCTGGCGGGCGTCGGCGTAGGCTACCCGGCCCATGCCCTGCCCCTGCGCCGGCACCCTGGGCAGGCGCGGCAAGCCAAAGCCCTCGGCGGGGCGCCATGCGGTGCGGCGGTTGTTGGCATGCCATTGGCGGTCGAACAGCAATTGCCAGTCGGCCACCACCGGGCCTTGCATCTGCACCATGACCTCGTGCCAGTCACTGCGCGCCTGGCCGGGTGTCCAGAACTCATCGGTTACGCCCGTGCCGCCGACCACGGCCCAGCGCTCGTCCACCAACAGCAGCTTGCGATGGTCACGGTACAAGTTGCGCAGGCCGCGCTTCCAGCGCAGGCGGTTGTACCAGCGCAGGTCCACGCCCGCCGCCAGCAAGCGCTGGCGTAGCTTGCTGTTGAAGGCCAGCGAACCGTAGTCGTCGAACAGGCAGCGCACTCGCACACCCCGCCGGGCCGTGCGCTCCAGCGCTTCGACCACCGCCTCGGCACAGGCCCCTGCCTCGACCAGGTAGAGCTCCAGGTCTACCTGCGACTCGGCGCGCTCGATCGCCCCAAGCATGCGCGGAAAGAACTCGGGGCCGTCGATCAGCAGCTCGAACTGGTTACCCTCCCGCCAGGGAAATACCGGCCCCGCCATGTCAGCGCGCGGTGAAAATCAGCACCGCATTGACCGGCACCGACGGGTTGATGGATTTGAGCTTGGCAAACTTGCGCAGGTGTTCCAGCCCCGGTAGCAGGCCAAAGTCCTCGGCACGCAGCAGCAGTGGCTCGAGGGTGACCACCTGGAACCGTCGCGCATCCAGGCGGGTTGCCAGCAACAAGGCGTTGTAGCGGTGCGACTGCCCATGCAAGGTGACCGTCAGCGGCAGGCGCAGCTCGATCTGGGCACCATCGGCCAGGTCATTGATCGGGCGCAGGTCGATTTGCGCCTTCACCGTGGCCTCGGCAAAGCGGCCGACCTCGAACAGCTGGTCACGCATCTGCTCGTCACGCAGGGGGATGCCACTGCTGACCGAATCCATCTCGATGCGCAAGCCCGCCACGCCCTTGTTGTCGACCGAACCATGCAGCACCAGGAAGCGATGCACTTCGGCGGTATCGCCGTTCTTGCCGGTAATGAACGACAAGCGCGAAGACTCGCCATCGAGGTGCCAGTTGGCATGGGCGGGCAGGCAAACAGCCAGCAACAGGGCGAAGAGCGCGGAGGGCAACTTGAACATGACAAATCTCAGAAAACCAAGCCGCCAACCTTACCCGCCCGCTTTACCGGCAGCAAGCGGCGTGCCCTGCAGGGTCTTGCGCACTCATGCAGAGCCCACAGCAGCCCAGGCCTTGTGCAGCCGTTTCTCCCGCGCCGCGGCAGCCAGCGCCATCACCCCCTGATCACGCTGCCACAGCTCGGCCCAATGCGCCGGCCCTGCCGCCAACGCCGCGTCTACCTGCGGCCGCAGGGCCTGAAATTGCACGTACAGGCCACCCAGCAGCAGATGGCAAGCGACACTATCAGCACACTGTCGGCTGCCCTCGGCACACCCCGCCAACAGCCCGAGCAACTGCAGGCGCAAGTCCTGCGGCCAGGCACACGCGTGCCCTACGCCATACAACCAGGCAGCCAGGGCCGTCAGCACATACAAGTCCTCCAGCGAGCGGAACGGCTTCACATAGGCGTCCCAGCCATCACCGGCCAGCAACTCACACGCAGCCTGGTCCAGCCGCAACCGGCCATGGCCCACTTCCGGCATCAGCGGCAGGGTTGGCAGTGGCTCCAGGGTCACCCCCGGCTCGCCAGGGTAGACCACGGCCAGGTTCAAACGCGGTGCGGCCCCAGCTGCTTCGCTGCGCGCTGCCACCAGCAACCATTCCGCCTCCAGGCCTGCCGTGACGAAGTCCTTGCGTCCCGTCAGGCGCAAACCGTGCAGGCGCGTGTGCATGTCGGCCGGCCGCACGCTGCGCCGCTCCGTAGCGCACAGGGCACCGAGGCTGGCGGGGGCACTGGGCCACAATACCCGCAGCGCCGCCTGGTACCCCACCAGAAATGCCAGGCCCGGGGTGGCCATCGCGCGCCCGCCCAGCACCGCCAGTTCAAACGGTGCTACCGGGCCCAAGCGCTCGAGCAGCGCCGCGTAGGTTTCGCCCAGGGTGCCCGCCAGTGGTTGGCGAAGCGGATCGTTGAGTCGTTGCAACCAGGCCATGGCTGGGCTCCTTGCTGAAGGGCTCGGCGGTCAAGCCCCAGGGGTTGTCACGCAAGCATCACCAAAGCGTCACCGGGGTGACACCGCGTCTACCTAGGCTGACTTTGCACAACAAAGCCGACCGGCCGCAACCCTTCATGGCTGGCTTATGGAGACTCGCAATGACTCGGATCGCTCACGCTGGCGACAACCGCACTGAACGCCGTCTGCAAGCCGAACGCCTGGTTGGCGCCAAGGCGCTGCAAGAAGCCCAAGCCTTGCGTTACCAAGTGTTCAGCGCAGAATTCAAGGCCAAACTCAAAGGTGCCGAGCACGGCCTGGACATGGACGACTATGACGTGCACTGCCGCCACATTGGTGTACGCGACCTGAGTACCGGCAAGCTGGTGGCCACCACCCGGCTGCTTGACCACCAGGCCGCCAGCAGCCTGGGGCGTTTCTACAGCGAAGAAGAATTCCGCCTGCACGGCCTGTTGCAGCTGCAAGGGCCGATCCTTGAACTGGGGCGCACCTGCGTAGCCCCCGCCTACCGCAACGGCGGCACCATCGCGGTGCTCTGGGGCGAACTGGCCGAGGTCCTCAACGAAGGCCGCTACCGTTACCTGATGGGCTGCGCCAGCATCCCCATGCAGGACGGCGGCGTACAGGCCCAGGCCGTGATGCAGCGCCTGCGCGAGCGCTACCTGTGTACCGAGCACCTGCGTGCCGAACCGAAGAAGCCGCTGCCGAACCTGGCGCTGCCCAACAATGTGATTGCCGAACTGCCTCCGCTACTCAAAGCGTACATGCGCCTGGGTGCAAAGATCTGCGGCGAGCCGTGCTGGGACGAAGACTTCCAGGTCGCCGACGTGTTCATCCTGCTCAAGCGCGACGACCTGTGCCCGCGCTACGCCCGCCACTTCAAGGCGGCAGTCTGATGCCCAGGCTGCGGGTGCTGGCCCGCGTCTGCAGGCTGCTGCTGGTCGTGCTGCTCGGCGTGCTGATGGCCTGCGTGATCGCCGTGGGGCAGCGGCTGGGCCTGAAGGCCTCGCTCGAACGGCGCCAGCGCTGGACCTGCCTGTTCATGAAGCGCCTGGTCGCAGCCCTGCCCTTCGACGTGCAGGTGAGCGGTGCGTTGCCGCAGCGGCCGATGTTGTGGGTCAGCAACCATGTGTCGTGGACCGACATCCCCCTGCTGGGCATGCTGATGCCCCTGTCATTCCTGTCCAAGGCCGAAGTGCGCCAGTGGCCGCTGGCCGGCTGGCTGGCGGAACAGGCCGGCACGCTGTTCATTCGTCGTGGGGGCGGCGACAGCGAACGGCTGCGCGAGCAGATTGCCAGGCAACTGGGCCTGGCCCGGCCGCTGCTGATCTTTCCTGAAGGCACCACCACCAGCGGTCACGCCTTGCGCACTTTCCATGGCCGCCTGCTGGCAGCGGCCATCGACCGTGGCGTAGCGGTGCAGCCAGTGGCCATCCAATACCTGCGCGACGGCCAGATCGATCCCGTTGCGCCTTTTATTGGTGACGACGACCTGGTAGCGCACCTGCTGCGCCTGTTCGCCCAGCCACGTGCGCAGGTCTGCATTCACCTGTTGCCGCCCATCGGGACTGTGGGCAAGGAACGTGCGCTGCTGGCAATGCAGGCACAGCAGGCGATTCACCTGGCGTTGTATGAGTTCGAAAACGTCGAGGCGGCGCCACGGCGGCAGGCGCGGGCTGCCTGATCTCTATCTCATGTTGCGGCCCTATCGCCGGCAAGCCGGCTTTACAGGTACTGCGTTGGCCTGCAAACCTGCAGTGAACTTGTGGGAGCTGGCTTGCCGGCGAGGGCCACAACAGGCAAGCAACATCAGCTGCCTGACACGCGCCCCGCCGCTGCAAACGCCTGCAATTGCGGGTAGAACGCGCGAAAGTCCGCCAGCAGCGGCTCGTACAGCCGCTCCAGCTCCACCATCACCCCCGCCATCGCGTCTGGCCGCGACAGCCGCCGGCCAATACCGTTGAACACCTGCTCCAGCGTGGCGAAGTCGCCATAAGCCCCCAACCAGTCATCGGCAGCCATGAACGGCGCAATGCGCGCCAGCCGCCCCGGCAGCTCAGGCTCCGCCAGCAATACCCGATAAAACGCGCCAGTGAACTGCGCCAAGGGCTGCTCGGCATAGTCGTGCCAATGCCGCGCCAGGCAGTGGTCGAAAAACACGTCCAGCACGATGCCGGCGAAGCGCCGCCGCTCACGTGGGAACCGCGCCAGCGCCGCCAGTACCAATGGGTGCCGGTCGGTATAGCTGTCGATATGCCGGTGCAGCCGGATAGCCGCCTCCAAAGCAGGCGGGAAGCGCCCGTCCAGCGAGCCTTTGACGAAATCGCCGTACAGGCTGCCCAGCAGTTGTTGCGGGGCCGGCCCACCCAGGTGCAAGTGTGCAAGGTAGTTCATGAGCGCAGTCTACCACCGCGGCGCCCAATATCGTTATAACGCGATATAGCGATTTGCACTCAGCTAAGCACCACTGGATATTTGGATATCGGCATTCAGCGATTTATATTTCGCCCTATCGCGATATACCGCTACAACGAGCCTCACGCCATGCCACTCGATCTCGACGAAATCATAAAAGCGCTGGCCCACCCGGTCAGGCGAGAAATTCTCAGCTGGCTGAAAGACCCGGCAAACCAGTTCCCGGACCAGTACCACAGCACCGAAAACGGTGTGTGTGCCGGGCAGATCGACCAACGCTGCGGCCTGTCGCAGTCGACCGTCTCTGCCCACCTGGCCACCTTGCAGCGTGCCGGTCTGATCAGCAGCCAGAAAATCGGCCAATGGCATTTCTTCAAACGCAACGAAGCCACCATCCAGGCGTTCCTGGAACAACTGCGCCAAGCGCTTTGACCAGCAGGTAACCGACATGACCACGCTTTTCGATCCGATCACCCTGGGCGACCTGCAGTTGCCCAACCGCATCATCATGGCCCCACTCACCCGCTGCCGTGCAGACGAGGGCCGCGTGCCCAATGCTCTTATGGCCGAGTACTACGTCCAACGCGCCAGCGCCGGGCTGATTCTCAGCGAGGCAACCTCGGTCACCGCCATGGGCGTGGGCTACCCGGATACGCCCGGTATCTGGAACGATGAGCAAGTTCGCGGCTGGACCAATGTCACCAAGGCCGTGCATGGCGCTGGCGGGCGCATATTCCTGCAACTGTGGCACGTGGGGCGTATCTCGCACCCCAGCTACTTGAATGGTGAACTGCCGGTAGCCCCCAGCGCGATCCAGGCCAAAGGCCATGTCAGCCTGGTACGCCCGCTGAGTGACTATCCCACCCCGCGCGCACTGGAAACCGAAGAAATCAGCGACATCGTCGAGGCCTACCGCAGCGGCGCGGAAAACGCCAAGGCCGCCGGTTTCGATGGTGTGGAAATTCACGGGGCCAATGGCTACCTGCTCGACCAGTTCCTGCAAAGCAGTACCAACCAGCGCACCGACCGCTACGGCGGCTCGCTGGAAAACCGCGCGCGCCTGCTGCTGGAAGTGACCGATGCCGCCATCGAGGTGTGGGGGGCCAACCGGGTCGGCGTGCACCTGGCACCACGTGCCGACGCCCACGACATGGGTGACGCCGACCGTGCCGAGACTTTCACGTATGTTGCCCGCGAACTGGGCAAACGCGGCATCGCCTTCATTTGCTCGCGGGAGCGTGAGGCCGACGACAGCATCGGGCCGTTGATCAAGGCGGCATTCGGTGGGCCATACATCGTCAACGAGCGTTTCGACAAGGCAAGTGCCAATGCAGCGCTGGCCGATGGCAAGGCCGATGCGGTGGCGTTCGGGGTGCCGTTCATTGCCAACCCGGACCTGCCGGCACGCCTGGCAGCAGATGCACCGTTGAACGAGGCGCACCCCGAAACGTTCTATAGCAAGGGGCCGGTGGGGTATATCGATTACCCGCGCCTGTAACCCAGTGAACCCGCTGCTACCGTGCACCTGTAGCAGCGGGTTCAGGCCATTCAGGGCCGAGCGTTGATTTGCTGCTGCAGGTTCTGGATCTGGCTCTGAAGGGTGTTGAGGTTGCGCGTGGTCTGCCCGCGGAACGCATCGAACTCCTGTACCGATGCGCCACTTGTGCCCGGCGAAGCGCGGTTTTCCATTTGGGTCTTGAGCACCAGCACGTCCTGCTCCAGGCTTTCGATCGCCGCACTCGGGTTGCCCTGCTTCTTGAGCGCAGCCACCTCCTCGCTCAGGTTTTTGAGCTGCCCGTCAAGCTTGCCTCCGTCCACCTGGCCCGACTTCAACGCCGCCAGTTCGGCATTCACAGCCTTGAGCTGCGCCTGCAGTTGGCCCTGCAGTTCAGTCACGGCTTTCTGCTGCTCACGCGTATCGGCCAGCACCTGCTCCAGGCGCTTGCCCAGGTCGCCGGCCTGGCCAGCCACGCCTTGCTGCTGCTTGCTCTGCTCGGCCAGGCTGGCCTGCAACTGGCGGATCTGCAGCTTGAGCGCCTCGCTGCCGGTGTTGACCGACGATTCGCTGGCAGCGACCTTGCCACTGATTGCCTGTAAGCGCCCCGCTGCGTCCTCGCTGATGCGGGCAAAGCTTTCCTGGGTGGCCACCAGTTGCTGCTCCATCAGCGAGATCTGCTGGAAGCTCCACCAGCCCAGCCCGGCCAGGGCTATGAACGAGGCCCCCAGCAGCACCCACAAAGGCCCGGTGCTGGCCGGCCTGGCCGCCTTCTGGCGGCTACGGGCCACGTGCGCCGGCAACAGTTCGTCATCATCAGGGGTGCCGGCCCGCAGGGTTGGCACATCATCGAAATTGTCGTGAGCATCGTTGCGCATGGGTGAGTTCAACCGCGGTAATAGCAAAGAAACGGGAGTATAAACCGCTCGCGCGGCGCACTGCTGACCCTCATCGGCGCGCCGGGTTCACTGCCCCGGCGGCTGATGTTTCCACCAGGCGCAGAATTCATCCAGCGCCGTCCACAGGCTGACCTTCGGCTGATAATCCAGGTGCTGCCGGGCGCGGCTGATGTCGAGGGTGAAATCACGGCTCATGACCTGCATTCCCAACCGCGACAAGGTTGGTTGCGGGCGCCCCGGCCATAACATGCAGGCGGCTTCGTTGAGCGCAGCCAGGCTGTAGGCCAGGCCGTAGGAACGGTAGCGGGTCACCTGCGGCAGCTGCATCTGGCGCATCACGTAGTTGACCACGTCCCACAACGGCAGCGGCTGGCCGTTGCTGATGTTGTAGGCCTGGCCCAATGCCCGGTCATCGGCGAACAGGGCACTGAGCAGTGCCTCGTTGAGGTTGTGCACACTGGTGAAATCAACCTTGTTCAGGCCATTGCCGATGATCGCTACCCGGCCCTTGCGCTGCATCTGCATCAGCCGCGGGAAGATGCTGGCATCGCCGGCACCGGTGACGAAGCGGGGTCGCAGTGCCAACACCTCGAGGCCGAACTCCTGCGCGCCGAACACTTTCTGCTCGGCCAGGTGCTTGGTTTTCCCATAATGGTCATGGAAGCGGCGCGGTATTTGATCTTCCCGGATGTCGAGGCGCGAGCGGCCGTTGAAGTACATGGACGGCGACGACAGGTGCACCAGGCGCCGCACGTGCTCCTTGAGGCACCCTTCGACCACGTTCTCGGTGACCACCACGTTGGCTTGGTAGAAATCCTGATAACGCCCCCAGTGCCCCACCGCGCCGGCACAGTGCACCACCGCTTCGACGCCCTGGCAAAGGCGCCGGGCCAGCTCGGCATCGTTCAGGTCGCCGGGGATGAACTGGGCACCGCGCTTGACCAGGTGCTCCACCCCCTCCGCGCGGCGGCCGCTGACCCGCACGTCCAGGCCCTGCTCCAGGGCGAAACGCGCAAAGCGCCCGCCAATGAAGCCACTCGCGCCGGTGACCAGAATTCGCATGTAACACTCCGTCTTGCCAGATTTCAGATGCAACTGACGCCAGCCGCGGCTACAACGGCACCAGCCATTGCCCTGCCGTATGCCGCAGATGCTCGGTCAGTTGCGCGAGCAATTGCCCGCCATTGCGCCAATGATGCCAGTACAGCGGCACATCGATGGGGGTATCGCTGCAAATTTCCACCAACTGCCCAGCGGCCAATTGTTCGCGGGCCTGCAATTCGGGCACCAGCCCCCAGCCCAGGCCGGCCTCGGTCATGCGCAGGAAACCTTCGGATGACGGGCACAGGTGGTGCAGGAAACCGTCCTCAATGCCCAGCGATGCCAGGTAGCGGTGCTGCAGGAAGTCGTCCGGGCCGTATACGATGGCCGGGGTGCGGGCCAGGCGGCTGGCGACAAAGCCTTGGGGAAAATGGCGCGCCATGAACCCGGGGCTGGCCAACGCCCGATAACGCATTGCCCCCAGCGGCAGGCTGCGCGCCCCTGCCACAGGCCGTTCACTGCCACACAGGCAGGCCGCCACCTCACCCGCACGCATGCGTTTGAGGCCCACTTCCTGGTCCTCTACCACCAGGTCGGTCAGCACGTTCTGCTGCGCACAAAAGTTGCCCACCGCGCCAGCCCACCAAGTGGCCAGGCTGTCGGCGTTGAGGGCGATGCGCAGGCGCTCTGGCATACCTTCTTCGTCCAGCGCTGGCACCTGACGCTGCAGGTCACGTTCAAGCAGGCGCACCTGCTGCACATGGTTGAGCAACTGGCGGCCGACCTCGGTCGGGCTGGGCGGCGTAGCGCGCACCAGCACGGGCTGGCCGACCCGCGCCTCGAGCAGTTTGATGCGCTGGGAAATGGCCGATTGCGACAGGCCCAGCACTTGCGCGGCACGCTCGAAACCACCCTGTTCGATCACGGCCGCCAGGGCGGCAAGCAGCTTGTAGTCGAACATCGATTTTCCTAATGAGGGATCAGCTTTATTTGTTTTTCTTATACCGCCCCAACCAACACAATGACCAGCATCTTTTATGACCTTTTCGGAGAGCCTGGCCATGTGGCAAAGCTATCTCAACGGCATGCTGGTGGCTTTCGGCCTGATCATGGCCATCGGCGCCCAGAACGCCTTCGTACTTGCTCAAAGCCTGCGCCGCGAGCACCACCTGCCGGTGGCGGCGCTGTGCATCGTCTGTGATGCCATCCTGGTGGCGGCCGGTGTGTTTGGCCTGGCCACCGTACTGGCACACAACCCGACCTTGCTGGCGATCGCCCGTTGGGGCGGTGCGGTGTTCCTCATCTGGTACGGGGCCAAGGCTTTGCGCAGTGCCTGTTCAAAACAAAGCCTGCAGCACCAGCAAGGCCAGGGCACACGTTCACGTCGTGCGGTACTGCTCAGTGCCTTGGCGGTGACATTGCTGAACCCGCACGTATACCTCGACACAGTGTTGCTGATCGGCTCGCTGGGCGCCCAGCAGACCGAGCCCGGTGCTTATGTGGCAGGGGCCGCCAGCGCTTCACTGCTGTGGTTCTCGACCCTGGCGCTCGGCGCGGCCTGGCTGGCCCCGTGGCTGGCGCGGCCGGCAACCTGGCGCATGCTCGACCTGATGGTGGCGATAATGATGTTTGCGGTGGCGGCGCAGTTGATCTTCAACTGATCTCAAGGGCCCTGGCAGGCAGAGCCCGAGACCACCGGTCGGCATGGCTCAACCGCCCCGGAACCTCTATTCCCTATGTTTGTTGCGTGGTTATGCGCCGGACCCGGTGCTATGATCCAGCCCTTGCGTCGCAAAGAGTAAAAACTCGCCGACGCTGATCGGGCCGCCCGTGATCGGCCTTGCGCAAACCGCAAACAGACCTGAATCAGGAGATCCACCATGGCTTTTGAATTGCCGCCGCTGCCGTACGCCCACGATGCCCTGCAGCCGCACATCTCCAAGGAAACCCTGGAGTATCACCACGACAAGCACCACAACACCTATGTCGTGAACCTGAACAACCTGGTCCCAGGCACCGAATTCGAAGGCAAGTCCCTCGAAGAAATCGTCAAGGCCTCTTCGGGCGGTATCTTCAACAACGCCGCTCAAGTCTGGAACCACACCTTCTACTGGAACTGCCTGTCGCCAAACGGCGGCGGTCAGCCAACCGGCGCTCTGGCCGATGCCATCAACGCCGCCTTCGGTTCCTTCGACAAGTTCAAGGAAGAGTTCACCAAGACTTCTGTTGGCACCTTCGGTTCCGGCTGGGGCTGGCTGGTGAAGAAAGCCGACGGCTCCCTGGCCCTGGCCAGCACCATTGGCGCCGGCTGCCCGCTGACCAGCGGCGACACCCCGCTGCTGACCTGCGACGTCTGGGAACACGCCTACTACATCGACTACCGCAACCTGCGTCCGAAGTACGTCGAGGCGTTCTGGAACCTGGTCAACTGGGCCTTCGTTGCCGAGCAGTTCGAAGGCAAGACCTTCAAGGCCTGAGTCACCAAGCCTTGAACAGAAAACCCGGCCATGTGCCGGGTTTTTTTGTGCCTGCCAGGGGCCGCCGCGCCGGTACACCGACCCGCACGGTTCAGCTTGCTCAGGCGGCAGAGCGCGCTAACATCAAATCTTTGTAAGATTGATACAGCGCACTCAAGTTGCAGGGGCAGGCAACCGATACACTGCTCATGGTAGGCCGATAGTGTATCGTCATCGTTGATGGCAAAATGCTGCCACGCGCATGGATTAAGGAAACCCCATTGAAGCTGGAATTGCGGAACAGCTTGTCGGTCAAGTTGCTCAGGGTCGTGCTGCTGTCGGCGCTGGCGGTCGGCGTACTGCTCAGCTGTGCGCAAATTGTCTACGACACCTACAAGACCCGCCAGACCGTGAACAACGATGCCCAGCGCATCCTCGACATGTTCCGCGACCCGTCGACCCAGGCGGTGTACAGCCTCGACCGTGAAATGGGCATGCAGGTGATGGAAGGCCTGTTCCAGGACGAATCGGTACGCATGGCGTCCATCGGCCACCCCAATGAAACCATGCTGGCAGAAAAATCCAGGCCGCTGCGTGACACCTCCATGCGCTGGCTGACCGACCTGATTCTCGGCCAGGAACGTACCTATACCACGCAACTGGTCGGCCGCGGCCCCTACAGCGAATACTACGGCGACCTCAGCATCACCCTCGACACCTCTGCCTACGGTGAAGATTTCCTGATCAACGCGGTCATCATCTTCATTTCCGGCGTCCTGCGCGCCCTGGCCATGGGCCTGGTGCTGTACCTGGTTTACCACTGGCTGCTGACCAAGCCGCTGTCGAAGATCATTGAGCACCTCACGCAGATCAACCCCGATCGCCCCAGCCAGCACCAGCTCCCGCTGCTCAAGGGGCACGAAAAGAACGAACTGGGCCTTTGGGTCAACACGGCCAACCAGTTGCTGGCTTCGATCGAGCGCAACACCCATCTGCGTCACGAAGCGGAAAACAGCCTGCAGCGCATGGCTCAATACGACTTCCTGACCGGCCTGCCCAACCGCCAGCAGCTGCAGCAGCAGTTGGACAAGATCCTGGTTGACGGTGGCCGCCTGCAACACCGGGTGGCGGTACTGTGCGTGGGCCTGGACGACTTCAAGGGCATCAACGAACAATTCAGTTACCAGGTAGGTGACCAACTGTTGCTGGCCCTGGCCGACCGCCTGCGAGCGCATAGCGGCCGCCTGGGGGCCCTGGCGCGGCTGGGCGGCGACCAGTTTGCCCTGGTGCAAGCCAACATCGAGCAGCCCTACGAGGCTGCCGAACTGGCGCAAAGCATCCTGGATGACCTAGAGGTGCCGTTCGACCTCGATCACCAACAGATCCGCCTGCGCGCCACCATCGGCATCACCCTGTTCCCGGAAGACGGCGACAGCACGGAAAAACTCCTGCAGAAAGCCGAGCAGACCATGACCCTGGCCAAGGCCCGCTCGCGCAACCGCTACCAGTTCTACATTGCCAGCGTCGACAGTGAAATGCGCCGCCGCCGCGAGTTGGAAAAAGACCTGCGCGAAGCCCTGCCGCGTAACCAGCTGTACCTGGTGTACCAGCCACAGATCAGCTACCGCGACCACCGGGTGGTCGGCGTGGAGGCCCTGCTGCGCTGGCAGCACCCGGAACTGGGCATGGTGCCACCCGACCAGTTCATCCCGCTGGCCGAACAGAACGGCAGCATCATCAGCATCGGCGAATGGGTACTCGACCAGGCCTGCCGGCAATTGCGTGAATGGCACGACCTGGGCTTCAGCGACCTGCGCATGGCGGTCAACCTGTCTACCGTGCAGTTGCACCACAGCGAGCTGCCGCGGGTGGTCAACAACCTGTTGCAGGCCTACCGCCTGCCACCGCGCAGCCTGGAGCTGGAGGTTACCGAAACCGGCCTGATGGAAGACATCAGCACTGCCGCCCAGCACCTGCTGAGCCTACGCCGTTCCGGGGCGCTGATTGCGATCGACGACTTCGGCACCGGTTACTCGTCGCTCAGCTACCTGAAGTCATTGCCGCTGGACAAGATCAAGATCGACAAGAGCTTCGTCCAGGACCTGCTTGATGACGATGACGACGCTACCATCGTTCGCGCCATCATCCAGCTGGGCAAGAGCCTGGGCATGCAGGTCATCGCCGAAGGCGTGGAAACCGCCGAGCAGGAAACCTACATCATTGCCCAGGGCTGCCACGAGGGCCAGGGCTATCACTACAGCAAGCCGCTGTCGGCGCGTGAACTGACTCACTTCCTCAAGCAAGCCCAACGTAACCAAGTCTCGATGCTCTGAACCTGCTCGCCCGGCCAAGCCAGCGACCTGGATTTGCATGAAATGCGCCCCCGCCCCTTTACAGCAAATGCAAATCTTTCGCATGATGTTGCCGTTTCGCATGCCTAGGCGCACTGTCCAACCACACGACGCAGGAAACCCATAATGATTCGAATGCCTCTGGCCTCCGCCAGTCTGCTGGCCATGGCCATCGCTCTCGCCGGTTGCGGCGAAAAAGACGACAAGGCTGCCGCTGCGCAAGCACAGGCACCCGCTGCCGCCAGCACCAACGCCGCGGCGCCTGGGGCTGTCGACGAAGCCGCTGGCAAAGCCGTGGTCAAGCATTACGCAGAAATGGTCTACGCCGTGTACAGCGACTCGCTGAGCACCGCGAAAACCCTGCAGACCGCTGTTGACGCGTTCCTTGCCAAGCCAGACGATGAAACCCTGAAGGCTGCCAAGCAAGCCTGGGTTGCTGCACGCGTGCCTTACCTGCAAAGCGAAGCCTTCCGCTTCGGCAACACCATCATCGACGACTGGGAAGGCCAGGTGAACGCGTGGCCGTTGGACGAAGGCCTGATCGACTATGTCGACAAGAGCTACGAGCATGCCCTGGGCAACCCCGCCGCCAGCGCCAACATCATCGCCAACACCGAGATCCAGGTCGGCGAAGAAAAGATCGACGTCAAGGACATAACCCCCGAGAAGCTGGCCAGCCTGAACGAACTGGCAGGGTCCGAAGCCAACGTCGCCACGGGCTACCACGCCATCGAATTCCTCCTGTGGGGCCAGGACCTCAACGGTACCGGCCCGGGCGCCGGCGCCCGCCCGGCGTCAGACTACCTGGAAGGCCAGGGTGCTACCGGTGGCCACAACGAGCGCCGCCGCGCCTACCTCAAAGCCGTGACCCAGTTGCTGGTCACCGACCTTGAAGAGATGGTCGGCAACTGGGCTCCGAACGTCACCGACAACTACCGCGCCAAGCTCGAAGCCGAGCCGGTCAACGATGGCCTGCGCAAGATGCTGTTCGGCATGGGTAGCCTGTCGCTGGGCGAACTGGCCGGTGAACGCATGAAGGTTTCCCTGGAAGCCAACTCGCCGGAAGACGAGCAGGACTGCTTCAGCGACAACACCCACTACTCGCACTTCTACGATGCCAAGGGTATCCGCAATGTCTACCTGGGCGAGTACACCCGCCCGGACGGCACCAAGGTCAGCGGCCCGAGCCTGTCGTCCCTGGTAGCCAAGGTTGACCCGGCGGCCGACGCCACCCTCAAGGCCGACCTGGAGGCCACCGAGGCCAAGATCCAGGTCATGGTCGACCATGCGCAAAAAGGCGAGCACTACGACCAGTTGATCGCCCCCGACAACGCTGCCGGCAACCAGATCGTTCGCGATGCCATCGCCGCCCTGGTCAAGCAGACCGGTGCGATCGAACAGGCTGCGGGCAAGCTCGGTATTGCCAACCTGAACCCGGATACCGCGGACCACGAGTTCTGATTCGGTAACGGCGCCTCACCCCGAACGCCCGGCCTTGTGCCGGGCGTTTGCGTTTGTGCTGCAGGTGCTGGGGTTCCAGATGCCTGTCCTGCGTTTCGCCCTTCATGCTGGCCCCATTCACGGGATCACCAGGCCGGAGGGCGCAGTGCTACAGATTCTTGATGTTTGGGGAGAAGGCCGAATCGTTCAGCGTGTGGGGGGCAAGGACATCGTGACCGGCTTCACCCACGCCTATAACCTGAATAAAGCCGGCCAGCGCATTTCCAACGGGCCGCGCACAGGCGAGCGCATCCCCCACCTGTATCAGGTCGATGAATACGATGCGCCCCGTTTCCCGCTGGACACCCGCGCCATACCCCACGTAACCCTGATGGGCGCCCCCATCACTTACCACGTGGCCCTGGAGATGTGCAGGGTGCTTGCCCACTCCGGCAAGATCTACCTGTACGACCCCAACGAATCCGACCGCAAGATGTTCGAGGCTGTCGCCCTTGCCCAGGGCCTGCAGCTGCTGGGGCGCTTTGACCCCGCCGAACTGGACCCGCCTTTCAACGAGATCACCTTGCTTGGCGTGTACGTCTACCGCAGCCCGAGCAGCCCGTTACCCCGCCCAGAAACCCGACCGTAAAAGGACCTTCACATGGCCAGCGTCACCTACCTGTGCTCCATCGCCAACAACACCCCCTACACCCTCACCGTGGTCGACGGTGAGAACCGCGGCAAAAGCGTTGCAGTCGGCGCCCAGGACGCCTGGAACGGCGAACTGGCCGTACCGTGGATCGGCAATACCAATGAAAACCATAAAGCCTTGCGCCTCATCCTCGGCCCCGCTGCCGAAGCCAGCATCTGGGTCTTCCAGGATTACTGGAAACCGGCACACGAGAATGCCATCAAACAGCTCACTGCCCGCACCATGGACTATGACAGCGACGAGGTCATCGAAGTGGCCGGCAATAATCGCAGTGGTGGCAACAAGAACCTGATCGTCAGCCTGGTGAACCGCCAGTTCAAGCTGTATATCGCCTGAGGGCCACGACTAACGACGATTTCATCGAGCAAACGCAAATTGCTCTTATTCAATGATCCTGGGCCTGCTAAGCTTGCACGCCGGTTTTTTGCCCAAGCCCAGGATTCTCGATGTCGTTGTCGCTGTTTCGACTCAGCCCCCTGCTGCTAGCCTTTGCCCTCGCTGCCTGTGACGACGCCCCGCGCTTCACCCAGGCCGAGCCCGGCGAAGCCTTGTCGGCTGGCCTGGCCACCGTACAGCGCAGTGACCGCAACGCTTACGCCCAGCCCTCGGCCAACCTTTCGCCGGAACGGCGGCTGGACTTCGCCGTAGGCAACAGCTTCTTCCGTAGCCCCTGGGTGATCGCCCCCTCCACCACGACTGCACGCGATGGCCTGGGCCCGCTGTTCAACACCAATGCCTGCCAGAACTGCCATGTGCGCGACGGCCGTGGTCATCCCCCCGCCGCCAATGACAGCAACGCCGTCGGCATGCTGGTGCGCCTGTCGATTCCCGACCAACCCTATCTGGCCAAGGTGATCGAGCGCATCGGCGTGGTGCCGGAACCGGTCTATGGCACCCAGTTGCAAGACATGGCCATCCCCGGCGTGGCCCCGGAAGGCAAGGTGCGGGTGAGCTATACCCAGCACACGGTGACGTTCGAGGATGGCCATCAGGTGCAACTGCGCAAGCCGAGCCTGCAGATCACCCAGTTGGGCTACGGCGTGATGCACCCCGACACCCGGTTTTCCGCACGGGTAGCCCCGCCGATGATCGGCCTGGGCCTGCTCGAAGCCATCCCCGAAGCCGCACTGCTGACCAACGAAGACCCCGACGACCGTAACCACGACGGCATTCGCGGGCGGGCCAACCGGGTATGGGATGACGCCCAGGGCAAGACCGTGGTCGGGCGCTTCGGCTGGAAGGCCGGCCAACCCAACGTCAACCAGCAGAACGTGCACGCCTTCGCCGGCGACATGGGCCTGACCAGTACCCTGCAGCCCAAGGACGACTGCACCACGGCGCAAACCGCGTGCCTGGCTGCGCCCAATGGCGACGGCGCCGATGGCGAGAAGGAAGTCAGCGACAACATTCTGCGCCTGGTCACCTTCTATACCCGCAACCTGGCCGTGCCGGCACGCCGCGACGTGGGCGCGCCACAGGTGCTGGCGGGCAAGAACCTGTTCTACCAGGCCGGCTGCCAGGGTTGTCATACACCGCAGTTCACCACCGCCGCCGATGCAACCGAACCAGAGCTGGCCCACCAGGTCATCCGCCCCTACAGCGACCTGCTGCTGCACGACATGGGGCCGGGCCTGGCCGACGAGCGCACCGAATTCGCCGCCAACGGCCAGGACTGGCGTACTGCGCCGCTGTGGGGCATCGGCCTGAGCGAAACGGTCAGCGGCCACAGCCAGTTCCTGCACGATGGCCGCGCGCGTAACCTGCTCGAAGCCGTGCTTTGGCATGGCGGCGAAGCCGAAGCGGCACGCAATTTCGTTCTCACGTTCAATGCCGAGCAGCGCGCCGCGCTGCTGGCGTTCCTGAATTCCCTTTAAACGCGCAAAGGAGCCGGCATGTTCCGACCCAAATTGTTGTTCACCAGCCTCGCCGCACTCGCCCTTGGCGCCTGCTCGCCGCAGGACCCGCAAGCAGTGACCTCCGCCGCCATCGCCAAACAGGTGATCCTGCCCACCTACAGCCGCTGGGTCGAAGCCGACCGTACCCTGGCCGCCAGCGCCTTGGCCTACTGCGAAGGCAAGGAAGACCTGGAAAAGGCCCGTGCCGACTTCCTCAACGCACAAAAAGCCTGGGCTGAACTGCAACCGCTGCTGGTGGGCCCTCTGGCCGAAGGCAACCGCGCCTGGCAGGTGCAGTTCTGGCCCGACAAGAAAAACCTGGTCGGCCGCCAGGTAGAGCAACTGGTCAACGGCGACAAACCAGTCGATGTGGCCGCGCTGGGCAAGGCCAGCGTGGTGGTGCGTGGGCTGTCGGCCTATGAGTACATTCTGTTCGACAGCAAGCCGGACATCGCCACAGCCGAACAGAAGGCCCGTTATTGCCCGCTGCTGGTCGCCATCAGCGAGCACCAGAAGCTGTTGGCCGAGGACATCCTCAAGAGCTGGAACAGCACCGACGGCATGCTCTCGCAGATGACCAAGTTCCCCAACCAGCGCTACGCCGATTCCCACGAGGCTATCGCCGACCTGCTGCGCTCCCAGGTGACCGCACTGGATACGCTGAAGAAAAAACTCGGCGCCCCCATGGGCCGCCAGAGCAAGGGCATCGCGCAGCCGCTGCAGGCCGAGGCCTGGCGCAGCCACAGCTCACTGAAAAGCCTGGAAGCCACCCTCAAGGCTGCCCAGACCGTGTGGGTTGGGGTCGACAACCAGGGTTTGCGCGGCCTGCTGCCCAGTGATCAGAAAGCGTTGGCAGACAAGATCGACGCCGCTTACGCTACCTCGCTCAAACTGCTGGCCGACAACCAGAAGACCCTGGGCGAGTTGCTGGCCGACGACGTGGGTCAACAAACCCTCAACCAGCTCTATGACAGCCTCAACGTGGTCCACCGCCTGCACGAAGGCGACCTGGCCAAGGCGTTGAACATCCAGCTGGGCTTCAATGCCAACGACGGTGACTGATCATGCTGCGACGCCAGGCCCTCAAACTCGGTAGCGTACTGCTCAGCGCCCTTACCCTGGGTGGCTGGAGCCTGTTCCGCAACAAAGGCAGCGAACCCTTGCTGCTCTCGGCGCGTGACGACGGCGACGGCAAGCACTATGCCGTAGGGTTCCGCCTGGACGGCACCCAGGTGTTCAGCACCCAGGTTGCCCAGCGTTGCCATGCCATCATCCATCACCCTGAACAGCCGATCGCCCTGTTCGTCGCTCGCCGCCCCGGTACCGAAAGCTACCTGGTCGACTTGCGCGACGGGCGCTTGCTGCAAACGGTAGTTTCGCAACCGGACCGGCACTTCTACGGCCATGCGGTAGTGCATAAAAGCGGCGAATGGCTGTACGCCACCGAGAACGACACCCGCGACCCGGGGCGTGGCGTGCTCGGCGTGTACCGCTTCGAAGGTGCGCGCCTGGTACACACTGGCGAGCTTCCTACCCACGGCATTGGCCCGCACGAGGTGGCCTGGCTACCCGACGGCGAAACCCTGGTGGTGGCCAACGGCGGGATCCGCACCGAGGCCGAAAGCCGGGTCGAGATGAACCTCGATGCCATGGAGCCGAGCCTGGTGCTGATGCAGCGTGACGGCACCTTGTTGAGCAAGGAAACCCTGGCCCAGCAGATGAACAGCGTACGCCACCTGGCAGTGGGCAGCGATGGCACCATTGCCGCCTGCCAGCAGTTCATGGGCGACGCCGATGAAACGGCCGAGTTGCTGGCCATCAAGCGCCCGGGCGAGCCGTTCAAGGCCTTTCCGGTGCCCGAGCAGCAATTGCAGGCCATGGCCCAGTACACCGCCAGTGTGGCGATCCACAGCGAGCTGCGGCTGGTGGCGCTGACCGCGCCACGGGCCAACCGCCTGTTCGTCTGGGACCTGGACAGCGGCGCTGTGCGGCTCGACGCCCCTATGCCCGACTGTGCCGGGGTCGGTGCCGTCAAGGACGGTTTTGTCGTGACCTCCGGGCAGGGCCGCTGCCGCTTCTACGATTGCACCAAGGCGCAACTGGTCGGGCAACCGATGAGCCTGCCGTCCGGGTTCTGGGACAACCACCTGCATCTGGTCTGATTGATCCGTGGCCTTCACGGGCCCTATCGCCGGCAAGCCGGCTCCCACAGGGGTCGCATCAGGGCTGATAGGTGTTTGTCACAAGATATGCAGCGCCTGTGAGATCGAGCGCCGCCCGCGCGGCGCTCGATCTCACAGGCGCTGAAGGTGCTGAGGCGATCCCTGTGGGAGCTGGCTTGCCGGCGATAGGGCCGGTGCAGACAATTTCCTCCCCTTCAGACAAAAAACAGTCAATACTTCCCCCATCCACGTGGGCAGGATCGCCCGTTGTCGTGCTTGAACGAATAACAACCGTATCCAAGGAACCGGACCTATGCTGCGCCGCCCCATGCTCATCATGTTGGCCGTGGTTCTGCTGATCGTGCTGGCCCTGGGGGGCTACAAGGCCTTCTCGATCTACCAGCAGATCCAGATGTTCACTGCCCCCAAACCGCCTATCACCGTGGCGGCAGCCTTGGCCGAACAACGCCAGTGGCAACAGCGCCTGCCCGCGGTCGGCAGCCTCAAGGCGCTGCAGGGTGTCGAGTTGAGCCTGGAGGTCGAAGGCATCGTCAAAGCCCTGTATTTCGACTCTGGGCAAACGGTCAAGGCCGGGCAGCTGCTGCTGCGGCTCAACGATGACCAGGAAACCGCATTGCTTGGCACCGCCGTGGCCGACCTGGGCCTGGCCAAGGTCGACTTCGGTCGCGGGCGGCAACTGGTGGGCGACTCGGCGATCTCCCGTGGCGAATATGACCGCCTCAATGCCCAGTACCAGCGCAATCAGGCGGTGGTCGAGCAGCTCAAGGCTTCGAAGAACAAGAAAAGCATCAGCGCGCCCTTCAGTGGCACCCTGGGCATCCGCCAGGTGGATGTCGGCGATTATCTGGCGCCAGGCACCGTCATCGCGACCCTGCAGAACACCTCCGGCCTGTACGTCGACTTCAACGTGCCGGAACAGGCCTTGCCCCGGCTGAGCCTCGGCCAGCAGGTGCTGGTGCAAGTGGCTGCCTACCCGGACCAGACCTTCCCCGCCAGCCTCAGCGCCATCAACCCCAAGGTCGAGGAAACCACGCGAAACCTGCTGGTGCGGGCCACCCTGGCCAACCCCGACGGCAAATTGCTGCCGGGCATGTTCGCCAGCCTGCAGGTCCTGCTGCCCGATCCGCAGTTGCAGGTGGTGGTGCCGGAAAGTGCAATCACCTACACCCTGTACGGCAACTCGGTGTATGTCGCCACCGAGAAAAAGGACCCGAACGGTAAGCCGCAGCCCGATGAACACGGCCAACCTCAATGGGTCGCCGAACAACGCACGGTGCAGACCGGTGAGCGCCGTGACGGCCTGGTGGTGGTCAGCAAAGGGTTGCAGGCTGGGGAACAGGTAGTCACTGCCGGGCAGTTGAAGCTGACCCCCGGCGCCGCAATCCGGATCGGCCAGGACCAGGCCGTCAAGCCCGCCCCGGGCGCCGCGACCAAGGACTGACTGGAGGCTGGCATGGCGTTCACCGACCCGTTCATCCGTCGCCCGGTGCTGGCCAGCGTAGTCAGCCTGCTGATCCTGTTGCTGGGTATCCAGGCCTGGCACACGCTGCAGATCCGCCAGTACCCGCGCATGGAAAACGCCTTGATCACCGTCACCACGGCCTACCCCGGGGCCAACGCCGAAACCATCCAGGGCTACATCACCCAGCCGCTGCAGCAAAGCCTGGCCAGCGCCGAAGGTATCGACTACATGACCTCGGTGAGCCGGCAGAATTTTTCCGTCATATCCATCTACGCGCGCATCGGTGCCGACAGCGACAGGCTGTTCACCGAGCTGCTGGCCAAGGCCAACGAAGTGCGCAACAAGCTGCCGCAGAACGCCGAAGACCCGGTACTCAGCAAGGAAGCCGCCGATGCTTCGGCGCTGATGTACATCAGCTTCTACAGCGAACAGATGAGCAACCCGCAAATCACCGACTACCTGTCACGGGTTATCCAGCCCAAGCTGGCCACGCTACCCGGCATGGCCGAGGCAGAAATCCTCGGTAACCAGGTATTTGCCATGCGTCTATGGCTGGACCCGGTGAAACTGGCCGGTTTCGGCCTGTCGGCCAGCGACGTGACCGACGCCGTGCGCCGCTACAACTTCCTGTCCGCTGCTGGCGAAGTCAAAGGCGGATACGTGATCACCAGCATCAACGCCAGCACCGAGCTGAAGTCAGCCGAGGCGTTCGCCGCCCTGCCGGTCAAGACCAGTGGCGACAGCCGCGTACTGCTGGGTGACGTGGCGCGGGTGGAGATGGGGGCGGAGAACTACGACACCGTCAGCTCATTCGACGGTACACCCTCGGTGTACATCGGCATCAAGGCCACGCCCGCCGCCAACCCGCTGGAGGTGATCAAGGAAGTACGGCGGGTCATGCCCGACCTGGAAAGCCAGTTACCCTCGGCGCTGAAGGTGTCGATCGCCTACGACGCCACACTGTTCATCCAGGCCTCCATCGACGAAGTGATCAAGACCCTCGGCGAAGCAGTGCTGATCGTCATCCTCGTGGTGTTCCTGTTCCTTGGTGCCCTGCGCTCGGTGCTGATCCCGGTGGTGACCATTCCGCTGTCGATGATTGGCGTGTTGTTCTTCATGCAGATGATGGGCTACTCGCTGAACTTGCTGACCCTACTGGCCATGGTCCTGGCCATCGGGCTGGTGGTGGACGATGCGATCGTGGTGGTGGAAAACATTCACCGGCATATCGAAGAAGGCCAGTCGCCGTTCGATGCAGCCTTGGTAGGCGCGCGCGAGATCGCCATGCCGGTGGTGTCGATGACCATCACCCTGGCAGCGGTGTATGCGCCCATCGGCTTTCTCAGCGGGCTCACCGGGGCACTGTTCAAGGAGTTCGCCCTTACCCTGGCCGGCGCAGTCGTCATTTCCGGTATCGTCGCCCTGACCCTGTCACCGATGATGTGCGCCTTGCTGCTGCGCCGCGAGCAGCATTCCAGCGGCCTGGCCCACTGGCTCGATCGGCAGTTCGCGCGCCTGAAGGTACGCTACCAGCGCCTGCTGCACGGCACGCTCGACAGCCGGCCGGTGGTGCTGGTGTTTGCCGTGATCATCCTGTGCCTGATTCCGCTACTGCTGAAGTTCACCCAGAACGAACTGGCCCCCAACGAGGACCAGGGGGTGATCTTCATGATCAGCAGCTCCCCGCAGCCAGCCAACCTGGACTACCTCAACGCCTACACCAACCAGTTCACCCCACTGTTCAAGACCTTCCCCGAATACTATTCGTCGTTCCAGATCAACGGTTTCAATGGCGTGCAAAGCGGCATCGGTGGCTTCCTGCTCAAGCCCTGGAACGAGCGCGAGCGTACGCAAATGGAGCTGCTGCCACTGGTACAGGCCAAGCTGGAAGAGGTCGCCGGCCTGCAGATATTCGGCTTCAACCTGCCGTCGCTGCCCGGCACCGGCGAAGGCCTGCCGTTCCAGTTCGTGATCAACACCGCAGGCGACTACCCGGCACTGCTGGAGGTGGCCCAACGCATCAAGGCTCGGGCCCAGGCATCGGGCAAGTTCGCCTTCCTCGACATCGACCTGGCCTTTGACAAACCCGAGGTGGTGGTCGATATCGACCGGGCCAAGGCGGCGCAAATGGGGGTATCGATGGACGTCCTCGGCAGTACCCTGGCCACTTTGCTGGGTGAAGCCGAAATCAACCGTTTCACCCTCGAGGGGCGCAGCTACAAGGTCATTGCCCAAGCCGAGCGCGCATACCGCGACAACCCCGGTTGGCTGAACAACTACTACGTGAAGAACGACCAGGGCAAGCTGCTGCCGCTGGCGACCCTGGTCACCCTCACCGACCGCGCTCGCCCGCGGCAGCTCAACCAGTTCCAGCAGTTGAACTCGGCCATCATTCAAGGCGTACCGATGGTCAGCCTGGGCGAAGCGCTGAAGACCGTGCAGGACATCGCCCGCGAAGAGGCCCCGGAAGGTTTCGCCTTCGACTATGCCGGCGTGGCCCGCCAGTATGTGCAGGAAGGGAGCGCACTTTGGGTGACCTTTGGCCTGGCACTGGCGATCATCTTCCTGGTCCTGGCGGCCCAGTTCGAAAGTTTCCGGGATCCGCTGGTGATCCTGGTAACGGTACCGTTGTCGATCTGCGGGGCGCTGTTGCCGTTGTTCCTGGGCCTATCGAGCATGAACATCTACACCCAGGTCGGGCTGGTGACATTGATCGGGCTGATCAGCAAACACGGCATCCTGATCGTCGAGTTCGCCAACCAGTTACGGGATGAGCTTGGCCTGGGCGCACGCGAGGCAATCGAAGAAGCGGCGGCAATCCGGCTACGGCCGGTGCTGATGACCACGGCGGCAATGGTGTTCGGCATGGTGCCGCTGATCCTCGCGACCGGGGCCGGGGCGGTAAGCCGCTTCGACATCGGTACCGTGATCGCGACCGGCATGTCGATCGGCACGCTGTTCACCCTGTTCGTGCTGCCTTGTATCTACACCCTGCTGGCGCACAAGACGGTGGCCAAGGAGCCTGCTGCCGCCTGAAACCCGCCCACCGAGGGCCACCTGCAGAAATGCCAGGGGCCTCGCGCTTGCGAGGCCCCTGGCATGTACAGCTACACCGGTTTCAACCAAATGGCCGCAAACCTTGGCGCAGGCCAAACAGCAACAGCAACAGATCCTGATCCGGCTCTACCCTGGCCTTCTGCTGCGGTTTCACGTCCCGCGGCAGCGCGCACTGGGCGGCCATCTCAGCCTTGCTGAATACCGTTGGCCTCGGCTCTTCCCAGGCAGCCACCGCTACAGTGGTTACCGCCAGGCCCGCTACCAGGAACAAAGCTCGAGCTATTTCTAGTTTCATTACCCTAACCCTTTGACAGCGCTGCCAAACGCCACCTTGTAAAAGTAGAGTAGCGTCTGCCATTCCGCCTCGTTGAGCGACGAATGGCGGCGCAGTTGGCGCAGGTCGTTACCGGCCGCGCGCTGGCAACTGAAACGTCGCCGACACTTCTCAAGGTCAAGCAGCGCCACTTCGACACGGGCTTGCTCGCCCTCGCCCAGCACCTTGACGAACACATGCTTGCCGTACAGGCAGCCGTGCTGCCAATGGCCCAGGTGCATGCGCGCCAGGTTGTCGGCCAGGTCCTTGAGCATGCGCTCGTGGACCACCTGTGGGTAACGGTCTCGGGCACCTTGGGCATGCCAGGTGTCCAGCTCCACAAACCCGTCCAATGCTTCGCTGACCAGCAGCGCCCGCCACTGGTGGTCGGCATCGCGCTGGGCACCACAGAACACCAGGCGCGGTACACGCACCCCCAGTTGCTCGAAGCTGTTCAGCGCATCGAGTTCACGCAGCACGGTTGGCCGGCCGAAGGGGTGCAACAGGCTGCGATAGATATGCCCGACCTGACGCTTTGCATACAGCAGTTTGCCGTTGGCATCGTTGAGCCGTTGCACACCACTTTCGCCACCCCGGCGCTGGTTAGGCTCCTCTACCCACTCGCCTTGTTGGCGCCAGTAAAAATCGAAGCGCGACTCCCCATTCTGGGCTACAGCCATCAAACACTACCCCTTACGCAATACATAAACCCGCCACATGGCATAGAACGGCAGGAAATCGAGGCGTTCCTGGATCCTGAAGCCAGCGGCGCGGAATTCTTCTTCGACCGTGTCGGCCGGTAACACAAACCGGTTCTGATAATGGTTCTGCTCGGCTTTGGTGCTGCGGCGCTGTTCCAGTTTTCTGCGCCGCCAAGCCTTGAAGTTGCCGTCCACCCACAGTGACAGGATCACACTATCACGGCTAACTCGTTGAAATTCAGAGAGAATTTTCTTTCTGTGGGCGGCCTCGCCAATATGGTGAAACAGCCGCATGCAAAAAATGCTGTCGACGGAATTATCTGGCAAGTCGATGTCGAATGCCGATGTCTGCAAAGGCCGTACCCGCGCCACCACCTCTGGCGGTTGCGCAGCACAGGCGGTCTCGATCATCGCCTCGGAATTATCGGCACCGATGATGACCCGGTTGTTCTTTTCCGCCAGCAGCGGCCAGAAGCGGCCAGCGCCGCAGGGCAAGTCCAGGACCAGGCCAGGTTCACCCGCCAGCGCCAGCGCGCGGCGGGCCAGCTGCTCATCTCGCTTGTGAGAAAGCCGGCGGGCCAAGCCATCCTGGTGCTTGAGAAAGTACTCTCGGGCATGGTCTTTGTCGTACTTCTCGGAAAATTCAAGCTTGATAGGGCTACGCATTGAGCATCTCCTGATTCCATTGCGCTCACATTAGGTAAATGCGCGTAGGAATCAGGTCATGCTGATGTGAAAAAAGTGTTGGCCACGGTAACACGTGTAACAACAGATTACCCAGCCACGACGTCCGGATCTTCTTTCACCCGCGTATTGCTCAAATCGACATGGAAACGGCAGCCATGTGGCACGGAAGAGGTCAAGGTAACCCGCCAGCCTTGGTCGTCGCAGATGCGCTGCACCAGCGACAAGCCCAGGCCAAGGCCCTCGCCGCGCCGCTCGTCACCGCGCACGAACGGCTTGAACATGGCTTCGCGCTGTTCTTCTGGTATGCCCACGCCACTGTCTTCCACGCTGAAGCCATGGCTTTCCAGGCTCAGGCGGATGTAGCCGGCATCGGTGTAGTGCGCCGCATTGCGCAGCAGGTTGCCCATCACCGACTGCAGGAAGGTCGCGTTGTAAAGCACTGCGCTGGCACTGGCCTGGCCATCGAAATACAAGGTCAGGCCCTTCTGTTCGATGGTGTCGCGCCACACCCCGATCAGCTCGTTGGCCACTTCGCGCAGGGTCGCTCGGGAGGCTACTGCGCCTTCATCACGTTGCGCCCTGGCCAGCATCAGGAAGGTCTTGACCAGCTCGCGCATCTCTTCTGTTGCCCGCGCCACGCGCTCCACCTGGCTACGCGTGCGGGTGTCGAGGTTGGGGTTTTCCTGCAGCAGCTCGCAGGACGTGGCCAGCACCATCAATGGCGTGCGCAACTCATGGCTGACGTCACTGGTGAACAGCCGTTCACGGGTCAGCGCATCGCGCAGCCGGCCCAGCGTGTCATCGAACGCCACCGCCAGCTGGCCAACTTCGTCCGCCGCATAGTCCGGCGCCAACGGCGGCGCCAGGCCCAGCAACTGGTCACGGTGGCGAACTTGCCGCGCCAGGCGGATCACCGGCGCCATCACCCGCCGCGCCACCAGCCACCCGAGGATCACCGCCAGCACCAGGCTGAGCACGAAGCCCACCAGCACCACCGCGAACAGCACACGCTCGCGCTCCTCGAAGTCGCTTTGGTCCTGCAGCAAGACATAGCGGCGGCCATCGACGATCTCGACCATCGCGTGGTAGGAAAGCTGGTCGCGGAATACTTCGTGGAAGCCACGGTCCAGGTGGCGCAAGTCTTTGGGCAGCTCGAAGTCGTCCCGCCCACCGCTGAAGTAGAACAACTGGTCGGGGCGCGGGCGGTGGCTCCAGTCGCTGACGCTGTCCATGCGCAGCAGGCGCTGCAAGTCACCGCCCAGTACCGATGAAATCAGCCGCTCTTCGACCAGGTGCACGGTGCCGACGATACCGAAGGCGAAGGCCCCGGCCACCAGCGCGCTCATCAGGGCAAAGGCGATGATGATGCGCTGGGCAAGGCTTTGCTTAAACTCCATCACGACCCTCGGCGAGGCGATAGCCGACGCCATGGACGGTATGCAGCAGCGGTTTTTCGAACGGTTTGTCGATCACCTGGCGCAGTTGGTGCACATGGCTGCGCAGGCTGTCACTGTCGGGGCAGTCGTCGCCCCACAGGGCTTCTTCCAGCACTTCGCGGCGCAGTACATGAGGGCTCTTCTGCATCAACACGGCCAACAGCTTGAGGCCGACAGGGTTGAGCTTGAGCATGCGGCCCTGGCGGGTGACCTCCAGGGTATCGAGGTCATAGCTCAGATCAGCCACCTGCAGGCTGCGCCGCCCGCCGCCCTGGGCCCGGCGCAGCACGGCTTCGATGCGTGCCGCCAGCTCGGACAGGGCGAAGGGCTTGAGCAGGTAGTCGTCGGCCCCGGAACGGAAGCCTTGCAGGCGGTCGTCCAACTGGTCGCGAGCGGTAAGCATGATCACCGGCGTGTCGCGGCGGGCGTCTTCGCGCAGGCGCTTGCACAGCGTGTAGCCATCGATACCGGGCAACATGATGTCGAGCACGATCAGGTCATAGTGCTCGGTGGCAGCCAGGTGCAGCCCGGACAGGCCATCCTGGGCGCAGTCGACGGTATAACCCTTCATGCCCAGGTAATCGGCCAGGTTGGCCAGGATATCGCGGTTGTCTTCAACCAAAAGAATGCGCATCGGTTTCTCCTGTGCGGCGCTTCTCGCTGTGGTGCGCGGCAGGCGCAGCTTACGGCCTATGCCTGCAGGGTGCCAGCCCCCGGAAAAATTCACCGCACTTGACGGTTTTTTCACTGATCCTTCACGGACACAGAATAGCGGGCCGATGACAATGGCCGATCTTTTTCCCGCCCTGGAGCCGCCATGCAGCAAGCAACCCGCCCTCGCCCGATCAATTACTGGCTGTACCTGGGTATTCCGTTGGCGACCGCGTTGGCCCTGATTCTGCTGGAGCTGACATCGATCGACATGGACCTCGCCGAGCTGTTCTTCGACCCTGTAGCCGGGCAGTTCATTGGCCGCCACAGTTATTGGCTGGAAAACATCCTGCATGACCGGGTCAAACAGGGGGTGATCCTGCTGGGGCTGATAGCGCTGCTGACCTTCGCCGCCAGCTTTTTCGTCAAGCGCCTGTTTGGCTGGCGCCGCGAGCTGGGCTGCCTGGTGTTGGCGCTGGGTTTGTCCACCGCGTTTGTCACGCCCCTGAAGAAGGTGACGCAGGTGCAGTGCCCCTGGAGCCTCACCCAGTTTGGCGGTACCGAAACCTACAGCAAGCTGCTGCAACCACGGCCGGCCACCGACAAGCCCGGACTATGCTGGCCGGGCGGGCATGCCGCGACCGGGTTCTGCCTGTTCGGCCTGTTCTTCATGCTGCGTGACCGCAAGCCGCGCCTGGCGCGGGCGGCATTCGTGGTGGCCTTGCTGGCAGGTTCGCTGCTTGGCGTTGGGCGCATGCTGCAGGGAGCGCACTTCCTGTCGCATAACGTGTGGACCGCCGTGTTCTGCTGGTTGATTGGCCTGGGCTCGTATTACCTGGTGCTATATCGCAAGGGCGTCGCCGAGGCGGTAGCCGGCGAGCATCGCACTGCCTGATAGTGGGGCCGCTTTGCGGCCCTTTCGCCGGCAAGCGCGGCTCCCACACAGTGGACGCTGCGGACGGCAACTAGCCAGCCGTGGCTCCGGATTTTCCGGCACGCGACATGGCTGAGCAAAATCGACGCTCAGGCCCCGCTATAAGCGCGGCTATTGAACTAATCGACGCACTGGTATTTGGCATTGAACCTTGACTGACATTTTTGCCAGTTTTCTGGCCAACATTCGTCTGGCAATCTTGCGAGACCTCGCGAAGAAGGTCTGAAATCGATGATCATGCCATTTGCATACAGCGCTTATGGATATAGCAACAGTGAACTTTTGAGGTTTTCATGGCTCGGTTTCAACGGGCAGAAAGTCGACATGCTCACTGGCATGTACTTACTAGGTAACGGCTACAGGGCCTTTAATCCGATACACATGCGCTTTCACTCGCCGGATAGCATGAGCCCCTTCGGTGCAGGCGGCTTCAATGCGTACGCTTATTGCTCCGCAGATCCGGTCAATGCTAGCGACCCTGGCGGGCACCGGACGCTGAGGAGATCCAACTCGGTGCCGGCTCGTCGCCCCCGCCCACAACCGCGAAGAAGCTCAATGCCAGACCTGCGAAGAAGCTCAATGCCAGACCTGCGAAGAAGCTCAATGCCAGACCTGCGAAGACAACTAGCAGGGCTAGAGAGGATTTCACACCTTCCACCTATGGATAACATCCTCTCCCGCCTCAGTAGCGCAGATCTCGTGAGCCTGTCCCAGACATCCAGGAGACTCGCTCAGGCAGTCGGTCAGGGTTCTTCAAAAATGGCAAGCAAACTCTCCGGTTCCATGGAACTTCTTACCGCCGCAGAGGGGAATCAAAAAGGCGTCTTGCCTAAAGACGCATTGGCAAGAGCAGAGGATCTTTACCCTGATTACCCCGGTGGCCCAAAAGCACTTATGCGTATGTGGCAAAGTTCAAGTCTTGCAGACGCTTATGAAGATCCCTCTCCCCCATCGACAGTCATAGGTCGTGGCGGAGTTCTGGGCATCCGTCAGGGCAATCAAACACAATGGTTATCACCGCGTTGATGTAAGACCTGACCCAAATGAAAAAGCCCCGGTTCTCACGAACCGGGGCTTTTTCTTGGTGCAGGGGGTAAGACTGGCTTACATCATGCCGCCCATGCCACCCATGCCGCCCATGTCAGGCATGCCAGCAGCTGGCTTGTCTTCTGGCAGGTCGGCAACCATGGCTTCGGTAGTGATCATCAGACCGCCGATCGAAGCAGCAGCTTGCAGCGCCGAACGGGTGACCTTGGCTGGGTCCAGGATGCCCATCTCGATCATGTCGCCGTACTCGCCGGAGGCAGCGTTGTAACCGAAGTTACCCGAACCTTGCTTGACCTTGTCAGCGACAACGCTTGGCTCGTCGCCGGCGTTGGCAGTGATCTGGCGCAGCGGCGCTTCGACAGCGCGGCGCAGCAGGGCGATACCGACGTTCTGGTCTTCGTTGTCGCCTTTGAGGTCGATAATGGCTGCCAGGGCGCGAACCAGGGCAACACCACCGCCAGGCACCACGCCTTCTTCAACGGCTGCACGGGTAGCGTGCAGGGCGTCTTCAACGCGGGCTTTCTTCTCTTTCATTTCAACTTCGGTACCAGCACCGACCTTGATCACGGCAACACCGCCGGCCAGCTTGGCCAGACGCTCTTGCAGCTTCTCACGGTCGTAGTCCGAAGAAGTTTCTTCGATCTGGGCACGGATCTGCTTGACGCGTGCTTCGATCTCGGTGTCAGCGCCAGCACCATCGATGATGGTGGTGTTTTCCTTGGACAGGATCACGCGCTTGGCGTTACCCAGGTGCTCCAGGGTAGCGGTTTCCAGCGACAGGCCGATTTCTTCGGAGATGACCTGGCCACCGGTCAGAACGGCGATGTCCTGCAGCATGGCCTTGCGGCGGTCGCCGAAGCCAGGTGCCTTGACCGCTGCAACCTTGACGATGCCGCGCATGTTGTTGACTACCAGGGTAGCCAGCGCTTCGCCTTCGACGTCTTCAGCCACGATCAGCAGTGGGCGGCCGGCCTTGGCAACGGCTTCCAGCACTGGCAGCAGCTCGCGGATGTTGGAGATTTTCTTGTCGACCAGCAGCAGCAGCGGGCTTTCCAGCTCGGCAACCATGGTGTCTGGCTTGTTGACGAAGTAAGGCGACAGGTAGCCGCGATCGAACTGCATGCCTTCTACGACGGACAGTTCGTTTTCCAGGCCCGAGCCTTCTTCAACGGTGATCACGCCTTCTTTACCGACTTTTTCCATGGCTTCGGCGATGATTTCACCGATGGAGCTGTCGGAGTTGGCGGAGATGGTACCGACCTGAGCGATGGCCTTGGAATCGGCGCATGGCTTGGACAGGTTCTTCAGCTCGGCGACAACGGCAGCAGTGGCCTTGTCGATACCGCGCTTCAGGTCCATCGGGTTCATGCCGGCAGCAACGGCTTTCAGGCCTTCGTTGACGATGGCCTGGGCCAGAACGGTAGCGGTGGTGGTGCCGTCACCGGCGGCGTCGTTGGCCTTGGAAGCGACTTCCTTGACCAGCTGGGCGCCCATGTTTTCGAAGGCGTCTTTCAGCTCGATTTCTTTGGCGACGGAAACGCCGTCCTTGGTGATGGTTGGCGCGCCGAAGCTCTTGGCCAGAACCACGTTACGACCTTTCGGGCCGAGGGTAGCTTTTACCGCGTCAGCCAGAACGTTGACACCAACGAGCATTTTTTTACGAGCGGAGTCGCCGAATTTTACGTCTTTAGCAGCCATGATCGTTTAATCCTTGGAAATTCTTTGGAGTAACGGGAAGTCGGGGAAATCAGCCTTCGATAACGGCGAGGATTTCATTCTCGGCCATGACCAGCAGGTCTTCGCCATCGACTTTCACGGTGTTGCTGCCCGAGTAAGGGCCGAAAACCACTTTGTCACCGACCTTGACGGCCAGTGCACGGACTTCGCCGTTTTCCAGAACGCGACCGGTGCCAACAGCAACGACTTCGCCGCGGTTAGGTTTTTCAGCGGCCGAACCCGGCAGGACGATACCGCCAGCGGTTTTCGATTCTTCTTCGCTGCGACGGATGACTACGCGGTCATGCAGAGGACGAAGCTTCATTGTCGATCTCTCCCAAATTGTGGTTTTCATCGGCCGGTATCGAAACCGGCGGGTTGAGGCTGTCCGGCGTTGCCGGAAGGTAGCCCGCCAAGGGCAAGCCACCTGAGTAATGTCTGGCGTTAATGCCAGAAACCTTGCGGTGACCACATACATGAGGCCGCCATATCCAATTACAAGGCTTGCCCTACAAAATTTTTCAGCCCGTGGAAAAAACGCGGGGCCGCATGTGCGGCCCCGTAGCGGAAAGCGGTGGTTACTTGTCGCGGCGCTCGTACTCGCCCTCGATCACGTTCGGCCGGTGGCCGCCATCGCGCGGCTGGGCCTGGAACGGGTCGTCCTGGAACGCGCGCTGGCGCATGGCCTGGGCCTCGGCGCGTTCGCGCAGCTTGCGCGCTGCCAGATGGCGGGTGAACGGCAGCAGGCACAGCAGGCCCAGCACGTCGCTGATAAAGCCCGGTAGCAGCAGCAAACCACCGCCCACCGCCAGCATCATGCCCTGGAACATGTCCTCGGCAGGCAACTCACCGCGCTGCAGGCTTTCCCGGGCGCGCAGGGCGGTGGCCAGGCCAGCCACACGCATGACCAGCACACCCAAGGCGGAACCGGCGATGATCAGCAACAGCGCCGGGAAGAAACCGATGGCCGCGCTGACCTTGACGAATACGAAAAGCTCCAGCACTGGAAACAGCAGAAGCAACAGTAGAAAAGCACGCATCAAAGCATTCCTCGTCGGAAGAGAACCTTCCTTTAAGACCATCAAGTGGATGCAAGTGCACGCTTTTTCAACCCTCGCCCCCTGCAGGCGTGGGCCACTGATCGGCGCGCGCCAGCAAAACCAAGGCCTCGCGGACTTGTGTCGGCGTATTGCAAATATGCGGGAAGGGTAACCAGTACACCCCCTGGCCGATACGCAGGTGCATGCCTTCGCTGTCCACCCCAGCCATTTGCGCTGCGGCATGGTCCGGCAGGCCGGTCAGTTGCACATAGTGGGCAATGGCATTGGCGTGGTCGCTGTTCATGTGTTCGACCATGCTGGCCTCGGACCTGCCGGCGAACGGGTTGGCCAGGGTGACCTGGTCGAGCCAGTGGATCGCGCCGAAGCCGCCGATGTAACGGTGGCGTACCGGCTGCAGCACCCAGAAGTCAAAGTCGTGAGCCTTATGATAGTCGGCAGCGTCCGGGAAATAGCGGTAGTAACGCTCGGCGGCAGCCTCGATGGCGTCTGCCTCGACCAGCTTGTGCGCTTCGGCCATTACCGTAAGGCGCCCTACCGCCTGCACATCCTCAGCTTCGCGCTCGCCTACCAGCAGCGAGCACTTGGGGTCTTTCTGCAGGTTATGGGTATGCTGGGCAATGCGGCTGATGAGGATCAGCGGGTTGCCGTGAGCGTCCAGGCAGTACGGCACCACCGAGCCGAACGGGTAGCCGGGCATCGACTTGGAATGCGTCGAGAGCACGCCGCGGTATTCCTTGAGCAGCAGTTCCCGGGCTGGGCGGATGGCGTTGGTACTCACTGGGTGCGGCTCCTGGTGGCAAACGGGACGGATGACAAGATAAGCATTATCACACCGAGTGCCAATGGGGCCGCGGTGCGGCCCGGCGGTTTACCAGGTCACGCCAAAGCCCGCGGTATAGCGCGTCTTCTCCAGATCGCTTTCACTCGTGCCGCTGATGATGTCACGCTCCGCCTTGAGGTTGAGCGAAGCCCATTCGGTAACTTTGTAGCGCAGCCCCACCTCGGCATCCAGTGAATAGTCGGCCACCCCACCCAGTGGTTTGGCCAGCTCGCCGTTGGTGAACAGCTGCACGTTCTTGCCGATCAGGTAACGGGTGTAGTCCCACTTCACGGCAGCGGAATAGAAGTTGTCCTTGCTGCCGTCCTGGTACTCGAAGTCGGTGCGGTTGATCAGCGACCCGAGCGAGAATGCGCCAAGTTCGTTGTCCCAGAACTGGTAACCCGGGCCGGTACCGACGGTGCGCTGGCGGGCAAGGTCTTCGATGCGGTCACGCTTGTATTCCGCCCGCCCCTGCCAGAACCACTTCTCGGTGATGAAGCGGTCCAGCGCGTATTCGGCACTCCAGTTGTCGGTGGTGGTGACGTCGTCCTTGGTTTCGCGGTTGTACTCGCCTTCGGCGTTGTGCCGCCAGCGGCCGTGGCGGGCCGTGGTCTTGAAGCTGACATCGTAGTCGTCGGTGTCGTTTTCGGCGCGTTTGTAGTCCAGCGCCACATCCACGTTGCCTTTCCACACGAAGTCTTCGACCAGGGGCTTGGGCTTCATGATCTGTTCGATGCTGGCCAGCTCCACGGTCTTGGGCGCCTCGCCGTTGGCCAAGGTCACCTTGCCCGGTTCAGCGGCCTTCAGCGACTTGGCCTTCTCGCCCGTGTAGGCATCCTGCTTGACCAGCAGTTCCTGGTCGCTTTCCAGGGTCTGCACCTGTTTCCAGTCCAGGGCAATGGAGCCGCCGTAGGGCGTTTCCAGCAGCAGCTTGCCGCCGTCGAAGACTTTGATCTTGCCACTGAGCCGGTCACCGTTCTTCATCCACACGGTATCGGCCAACGCCGGTGAGGCGCACAGGGAAGCAGCGAGCAGGCACAACAAGGATCTAGAATGCATAGACGTACTACGGTTCGATTCGAAGAAAAAAGCCGGGCATTATCCAGCTACCGCCGACCAGAGCAAGCACAGACCGGCAGCTTGGCATTGAGTTCAACTCTCATTTACCTGACCATTTGTCCGTTTTCATCCACAGCCCAAGGGGGGCGCCATGTCTGGGGGACCTGAGCACATGCCGGAGTCGGCCGAAGGTCGACGAACGGCATTGTATTCGGTGCTTGGCCAAGTACCGGCGGGCAAAGTCGTGAGCTATGGCCAGCTCGCAGCACTGGCCGGGCTTGGCCGCGCAGCACGCTGGGTGGGGCGCACCCTCGGGCAGCTGCCTGCGCAAACCCGCCTGCCATGGCACCGGGTACTGGGCGCCGGTGGCCGCCTGAGCTTGGCGCTGGGCACCCCGGCCGGGGATGAACAACGGGCGCGACTGCGTGCAGAAGGCGTGAATGTGACCAACAATCGTGTGGATATGACGCGCCATGGCTGGCGCCCGACAGAGCACAGCGGTTAGAGTGCGCGCTTTGTTTTCGAAAACTTGAGGCAGATGTTGGCCCATGCCCCGTAAAACCTGGCGCGCTGCGCTCGCTGCCTATGCCAGCCCGTCAACCCTGGTACTTTTGCTGCTCGGTTTCGCCGCCGGCCTGCCCTACATGTTGGTGTTCTCGACCCTGTCGGTGTGGCTGCGCGAGGCTGGGGTGGCCCGCGAAACCATTGGTTACGCCAGCCTGATCGGCCTGGCCTACGCCTTCAAGTGGGTCTGGTCACCGTTGCTCGACCAATGGCGCCTGCCGCTGCTCGGCGGCCTGGGGCGCCGGCGCTCGTGGCTGCTGCTGTCGCAGGCACTGGTGGTGATCGGCCTGGTCGGCATGAGCCTGTGCGACCCGCAACAACATCTATCCTGGTTGATCGCCATGGCCGTGCTGGTGGCCTTTGCCTCGGCCACCCAGGACATTGCAGTGGATGCCTACCGTCTGGAAATCGCCGACGACCAGCGCCAGGCCGCCCTCGCCGCCAGCTACATGGCCGGCTACCGGGTTGCCGCCCTGCTCGCCACCGCGGGCGCGCTGTTCTTCGCCGAGTGGTTCGGGTCCACCGGCTTCAGTTACCTGCATAAAGCCTGGGCCGGCACCTACGTGATGTTCGGGGTCATGATGCTGCCCGCGCTGTTCACGACCCTGGTCATGCGCGAACCGCCAGTGCCCCTGCGCACCCAGCTGTCGGCTGCGCGCTACGGCCTGGTGCATCAGATGGCCTCGGTGTTCGTGCTGATCATCCTGCTGGTGTCGGTGCCCGCCAGTTTTACCCAGATGTTCAATACCGGCTGGTCCACGGTCATCTCCGGGGATGCCACACCGCTCGACCTGTTGCTCGAAGACCGCGCCTTCCTGCGCCTGATCCTCTATGTGCTGCTGACCTGGGCGTGCCTGTCGAGCCTGGGCCGCCGTGGCCTGGCCCCGGTACTGACCCCGGTCAACGACTTCATTGCCCGCTACCGCTGGCAGGCTTTGCTGTTGCTAGGCCTGATCGCCACCTACCGCATGTCGGACACGGTCATGGGCGTGATGGCCAACGTGTTCTATATCGACATGGGCTTCACCAAAGACCAGATCGCCAGTGTCAGCAAGATCTTCGGCCTGATCATGACCCTGGTCGGTGCCGGTATCGGCGGGCTGCTGATCGTGCGCTTCGGCATCATGCCCATCCTGTTTATTGGTGGCGCGGCTTCGGCGGGCACCAACATCCTGTTCCTAATGCTGGCGGACATGGGGCCTAACCTGGAAATGCTGGTGGTCACCATCTCGCTGGACAACTTCAGCTCCGGCATGGCCACGTCTGCGTTCGTGGCGTACCTGTCGAGCCTGACCAACCTGAAGTTCTCGGCCACCCAGTACGCGCTGCTCAGCTCGATCATGCTGTTGCTGCCGCGGTTGATCGGGGGTTACTCGGGGGTGATGGTGGAGAAGTTCGGTTATCACGACTTTTTCCTGATTACCGCCCTGCTGGGCGTGCCTACGCTGATCCTGATCGCCTTGCAGTGGCGCCAGGAGGCTGGCCGCGGTAAGCCGTTGGCAAAGCCAGGTGCGGCGGCCGAACGGCCCTGACAGGTTTCTGCTGCCTGCACCGGCCGTTTCGCTGGCAAACCAGCGCTGCTGCCAAGACCTGTGCACTAGCCTGAGGCTTTCCTCGCGAAAGGGCCGGGCATACGGGCCGATATCTGCCAGGCATTGTGCGTTGCCGGTACCACCGTATTCGCGGGTGAACCCGCTCCTACATCGATCGATGATGCCGGCCCAGCCCCGCAGGCCTGCCGGCCACCCTCGCCCGTTGTAGGAGCGGGTTCACCCGCGAAAGGGCCGGGCCTGCGGGCCGAACTCTGCCAGGCATTATGCGTCGCCGGTACCACCGTATTCGCGGGTAAACCCGCTCCTACATCGATCGATGATGCCGGCCCGGGCCCGCAGAACTACCGGCCACCCCAGCCCGTTGTAGGAGCGGGTTCACCCGCGAAAGGGCCGGGCCTGCTGGCCGAATTCTGCCGGGCATTGTGCGTTGCCGGTACCACCGTATTCGCGGGTGAACCCGCTCGATGAATTGTGCCGTCCCACCTCCGCAAGACTGCCGGCCACCCCCGCCCGTTGTAAGCGGCCCCGGCATTTACGACGACCGAGTCACAGATCGACAAGGCCGGCACAGGTACTGCAGATCAGTCAGCCACGGCCCCTTGCCCCGGCCGCCCGCCCACCACAAACCACAACGGCCACAGCGCCAACGCGCCCGCCAGCCCCGCCGCCAGTGCGAAATGCAGCAAGCTGGCACCGGCGCCGATCATTGCCAGCAATGCCCCACCGAGCCCCAACAGGGCGATGGTGATCATCCCCAGCATGGCCGAAACCAGGCCTTTGCTTTGCTCGCTGGAAAACAGCGTCATGCGGTACAGCACCGCATTGGCCACACCCAAGCCCAGTGCATACAACGACATGCCTGCCACCAGGCTGGTCACGGTCGGCCAATACCATGTCGCCAGCACCATCACGCTCAACCCTGCCAGGTACGGCCACAGGGCACCACGGACCAAGGCCGGCAGCGGGTAGCGGTCGGCAATACGGTTGATGATCAGGTTGCCCAGGATCAACCCACCAAACACCGGCAGCTGCCACAGCGCATATTCCAGGGTCGTTAGGCCCTCATCATGAATCAGCAATACCGGTGACAGGCCAATCCAGCCAATCAGTGGCAGCCCGACCAGCCCCAGGGCGGCGCTGCCCGCGACAAAGCGGCGGTTGCCGAGCAATTGGCCGTAGCCTGCCAGCAATGGCAGCAGGTGGATCGGCGTGAACGCCAGGCGCGAACCGTCGCGGCGCTCTACGCCCAGGGTTTCGGGCATGAGCCGGTACAGCAGCCCCCAGCACACCACGGCCCCCACGGCGAAAGCCACGAACAGCCAACGCCAGTCCAGCCACTGCAACAGCAAGGCCCCGACCAGCGGGCCCAGCAGCGGCGACAGCAGGGCGATGTTGGCCAGCAGCGCCATCATCCGCACGGCATCCGCCTCGCTGAATGCCTCGTTCAGCGCCGGGTAGCTGACCGTGACCACAAAGCCCAGGCCTATCCCCTGCAACAGGCGCAGCAGGTTGAACAGGCCAATATCATGGGCCCAGAAGGTCGCCAGGCAGGCCAGGCCGAAAAACGCGCAGCCGGCCAGCAGCAACGGGCGCCGACCATAGCGGTCTGCCAGCGGGCCGATCAGCCACTGCAGCACCACGCCACCGAGCAGGTACAGGTTGAGCGCATGGGGGATGTATTCAGGGCCGGCCTTCAGGTCGCCGACCACGACCGGCATAGCCGGCATCACCGCGTCACTGGCCAGGTAGGTCAGCAGTTCGAACAGGGCCAGGGTCAGGCCAAACAGCAAGGCCCGCAGGGGGGTGATGTACAGCAGTGGTTTCATGATGGCATATCAGGTGTGACAGGCAGGAGCAGGGTATATGCCAGAAATAGCAGGGGTTTGCTGTGAACAAGTGTAATCGGGGAGAAAAAAGCGGGGCCGCTGTGCAGCCCCGGCGCTGATGCGCTGTTACTGGGCGGCAGTTTCCTGCACCACCCGAATGACCCGCTGCGGGAACGGAATGTCGATACCTTCGGCCTTCAGGCGGTCACGTGCCTGCTCGTTGAGCATGAACATCACATCCCAGTAATCGGCGGTCTTGGTCCACAAGCGCAGTGACACGGTGATCGAGCTGTCACCCAGTGTCGAAACTACCGCTTGGGGTGCGGGGTCGGGCAGCACGCGAGGGTCCTGGGCCAGCTCCAGCAACACATTGCGGGCCTTCTGCAAATCGGCCTCGTAATCCACGCCCACATCGAACACTACCTTGCGCGTGGGCTGGCGGTTGGTGTTGGTGATGATGCCATTGGACAGGCTGCCGTTGGGCATGATCACCGTCTTGTTGTCGCCGGTGCGCAGCACGGTGTGGAAGATCTGGATGCTGTCGACAGTACCGGCAACGCCTTGCGCCTCGATCCAGTCGCCGATGCGAAACGGGCGGAACATCAGGATCAGCACGCCGCCAGCGAAGTTGGCCAGGCTACCCTGCAGCGCCAGGCCGATCGCCAGGCCGGCGGCACCGATAGCCGCGACGAACGAGGTGGTCTCGATGCCGATCATCGACGCCACGCTGACCAGCAGCAGTATCTTCAGCACGATGTTGGCCAGGGTGCTGATGAAGCCCTGCAACGCCAGGTCGGCATTGCGCAGGCCGACAAGCTTGCCCAGGCGGGCGCTGACCTTGTTGATGATCCACCAGCCGACCGCCAGGGTCACCAGCGCCAGCAGCACACGGCTGCCGTATTGCATGATCAAGGGGATCCAGGTTTGCGACTGGCGAACCAGCTGATCGACTTCAGCGTTCAAATCCATATTCATCTCCTGATGCCGAACGGCAAGTACACGGTAGAACAGGCCGCGCGCTCACACGGCCCCGGCCCCCATGGACATCATTGAGCCATTGGGGTTCCTGGCCACACCCGCCTCAGTCGCGGAAGTTGTTGAACTGCAGCGGCATATCGAATTCCTTGGTGCGCAGCAAGGCAATGGCCTCCTGCAGGTCGTCGCGTTTCTTGCCGGTTACCCGCACCTGCTCACCCTGGATGGCGGCCTGCACTTTCAGCTTGCCGTCCTTGATGGTGGCGACGATCTTCTTGGCCAGGTCCTTGTCGATACCCTCGCGAAACTTGGCTTCCTGTTTCTTTTCCTTGCCGGACGCGTACGGGTCCTTGGTTTCCAGGCATTTCACATCGATCTTGCGCTTGACCAGCGCCAGGCGCAGGATTTCCAGCATGGCTTCGAGCTGGAACTCTTCCTCGGCGGTGAGTACCACGGTCTGCTCTTTGTCCTTGAACTCAAAGGAGCCCTTGCCTTTGAGGTCGTAACGGCGGTCCAGGTCCTTGATGGCGTTGTCGACCGCGTTCTGCACTTCGTGCTTGTCCAGTTCCGATACCACGTCGAACGAAGGCATGGTTGTTCTCCCAAAATAAAAGCGCGCTCAGGCTGAAGATGGAGCGCGCTGGGTTTGACGGTTAAAATGCGGGCTCATTATAACGGGTTGCGAAACGCATATGAGCAGCACCTGGCATATTCTCGGCGCCGGCAGCCTCGGCAGCCTGTGGGCCTGCCGCCTGGCACGCACGGGCAAGGCAGTGCGCCTTGTGCTGCGCGATCGGCAACGGCTGCACGCCTATGAACAGGCCGGCGGCCTGACGTTGTTCGAGCAAAAACAGGCCCGGCACTACGCCATACCCGCCGAAACCGCCCAGGCTGACGGACCGATCCATCACCTGCTGGTGGCCTGCAAGGCCTACGACGCCGCACCGGCGATTGCCGGCCTGGCACCACGCCTGGCCGAGGGCGCAGACGTGCTACTGCTACAGAACGGCCTGGGCAGCCAGGACGAGGTGGCCGACCTGCTGCCACAGGCGCGCTGCGTTTTCGCCTCCAGCACCGAAGGCGCCTTCCGCGAAAGCGACTGGCAGGTGCGTTTTGCCGGGCATGGCTTCAACTGGCTGGGCGACCCGCGCAACCCGGCGCTGCCGGCCTGGTTCGATGACCTGCGCGAAGCAGGCATCCCTGCCGAATGGACGGTGGACATCCTCACCCGCCTGTGGCGCAAGCTGGCCCTCAACTGCGCGATCAACCCGCTGACCGTGCTGCACGCTTGCCAGAACGGCGGCTTGCTGGGCCACCTGGCGGAAGTACATGGCCTGTGCGCCGAACTGGCCTCACTGCTGCGCCGCTGTGGCCAGCCGCAAGCGGCCGAGGGCCTGGACGAAGAAGTGCAACGGGTGATCGGGGCCACCGCCGCCAACTACTCTTCCATGTACCAGGACGTGCACGCAGGCCGACGCACAGAGGTGCATTACCTGCTCGGCCATGCCTGCCGGGTTGCCGAGCGGCACGGCCTGCAGCTGCCGCAACTGGAACACCTGCTGCAACGCCTGGTCGAACACCTGCGCTTACGTGGCTTGCCCTGCGACTGACGCAGCCCTAATTACCTGGATACGGACACTGCCTAGCCCATGACCTTGCGCCATCGCCTGGAAAACCTCCCGGTCGGGCAGAAGCTGCTGGCGGCCCTGCTGGTGTTGCTGGTGACCATCCTGCTGGTGGCCAACCTCACCTTCATCAGTGCGGCCTACTGGATCACCCAGGAGAGCATGGCACCCCAGGCCCTGCAGACCATCGGCCGGCTGGTGGCCAACCCGCAGCTGGCCGAGCGCGCGGGCGACACGCCGGACACCGCCAGTGCCCTGCTCAAGGAGCTGGACAGCTACACCCCGCTGCGCGCGGCAGCCGTGTACGGGGGTGACGGTCGCATGCTGGCGCAACTCCAGCATGGCGACCCGCTGACCCTGCCCAAGCGCTTTCGCAACATCGACGGCTGGCGCCTGATGGAGTTTCGCAGCACCCAACTGATCCGCATCCCGCGTGACGCCAACCCGCCAGCCCACCTGTTGCTGGTGGCCAGCAGCGAGCTGCCCACCGCGTTCTACACCGGCACGCTCAGTGCCAGCCTGGCTATCCTGGTGTTCAGCATCCTGCTGTGGATCTTCATTGCCCGCCAGATCAAACGCCTGATCACCCAACCGATCAACCAGCTTGAAGAACTCAGCCGCCAGGTCACCCGCGAAGAGAGCTACGCCCTACGCGCCCGGCGTGGCAACGACGATGAGATCGGCAGCCTGGCCGACGCCTTCAACACCATGCTTTCGCGTATCGAAGCCCGTGAGCAGCAACTCAAACGCGCCCGTGACGAGTTCCAGGATGCCTATGACCAGGCCCAGGGCCTGGCCGAGGAAACCCGCCATACCAACCGCAAGCTGGAACTGGAAGTGCAGGTGCGCAGCAAAATCGAGAAAAAACTCACCGGTTTCCAGAACTACCTCAACAGCATCATCGACTCGATGCCTTCGGCATTGATCGCCCTGGACGAACAGCTCTATGTCACCCAGTGGAATCACGAAGCCACGGTCCTCTCCGGCACGCCTTTGCATGAGGCGCTGAACCAACCAGTGTTCATCGCCTTCGAGCCCCTGAAGCCATTCCTGCCGCAACTCAAGGAAACCGTGGAAAAGCACCGGGTGGCCAAGATCGAGCGGGTCACATGGCCCAAGGGCGACGAACTGCGCCATTACGCCTTGACCTTCTACCCGCTCACCGGCGGCGGCGGGCGCGGCGTGGTGATCCGCATCGACGACATCACCCAGCGCCTGTCGCTGGAAGAAATGATGGTCCAGTCGGAAAAAATGCTCTCGGTAGGCGGCCTGGCGGCGGGCATGGCTCACGAAATCAACAACCCGCTGGGCGCCATCCTGCACAACGTACAGAACATCCGCCGACGCCTGTCGGCAGACCTGCCCCGCAACCAGGAACAGGCCAGCGAGCTTGGCCTCGACCTGGCCATGATCAACCGCTACCTGGCCAGCCGCGAAGTGCCGCAACTGCTCGACGGCATTCAGCAGGCCGGGGCCCGCGCCGCGAAGATCGTCACCCACATGCTCAGTTTCAGTCGGCGCAGCAACCGACAGCTGGAGCCTTGCGAGCTGCCGGCGCTGATCGACCAGGCGGTGGAAATTGCCGGCAACGATTTCGACCTGGCGATCGGTTTCGACTTCAAGGGGCAGGCCATCGTGCGGCAGTTCGACCCTGAACTGGGGCCCGTGCCGTGCACTGCCAACGAACTGGAACAGGTACTGTTGAACCTGTTGAAGAACGCCGCCCAGGCCATCCACCTGCGCCCGCAACCGAGCGAGCCGGGGCGGATCACCCTGCGCACCCGGCTGAACCCGCCCTGGGCGGAGATCCAGGTCGAGGACAATGGCGTCGGCATGCCAGAGGCCGTGCGCAAGCGCACCTTCGAGCCGTTCTTCACCACCAAGGAAATCGGCCAGGGCACCGGGCTGGGCCTGTCGGTTTCGTACTTCATCATCACCAACAACCACAAGGGGCAGATGGAGGTGCACTCCACGCCTGGCCAGGGTACGTGCTTCACCCTGCGCCTGCCCCTCGGCCAGCCGGCAGCAGCGGCGCCGACCTTACCGGAGCAATGACATGGGCAACCGCCTATCGAAAATCTACACCCGTACCGGCGACCAGGGCGAAACCGGCCTGGGCGACGGCCGGCGGGTGCCGAAGAGCCATCCGCGCATAGAAGCCATTGGCGAGGTAGACAGCCTCAACAGCCAGCTAGGCGTGCTTTTGGCAGGCTTGGCCGAGCAAGGCCTGGAGGAGCTCACTACGGTGCTTGCGCCGTGTCAGCACCGCTTGTTCGACCTGGGTGGCGAGCTGGCCATGCCCAGCTACCAAGCCTTGAACCAGGCAGAGGTGGAGCGCCTGGAGGCCGTCATCGATGTGTGGAACGAAGAGCTGGGGCCGCTGAAGAACTTCATCCTGCCCAGTGGTTCGATGCTGGTGGCGCAGGCCCATGTGTGCCGCAGCCTGGCGCGCAGCGCCGAGCGGCGCTGCCAGCAATTGCATGCGCTGGAACCACTGGGAGGGGTAGGTCTGGCGTACATCAACCGCCTGTCCGACCTGCTGTTCGTGGCAGCGCGGATCATCGGGCGGCGACAGGGGGTGGCCGAGGTGTTGTGGCAGCCTGCTGAAAAGCCGCAGGGCTGACAGGTTCGGGGCGGCCGGCGCGGTGTCGCGAAGGGCCGCCCCAATGGCTCAGGCCTCGGGCCAGAATGCCCGGATGCCGGCCACGCCCTGGGCCCCGGCCTCCCAGGCCCGCTCCCGATCACCCGGCCCTACCCCGCCCAGCAAATACACCGGCTTGCTGAACCCGGCAAGCAAACGTCGAGCTTCGTCCCAGCCCAACGGCGCGGCCTCGGGGTGGGTCTGGGTTGCCTGGACTGGCGACAGGGTGACGAAGTCGACGCCCATCTGCTCGGCCAGCGCCAGCTCTTCGGCGCTGTGGCAGGAAGCCGCCAACCAACGCTCGCGGGGAAACGGCCGACCTTTGGCGGCGTACTTGCGTAACTGCGCCGCGGTCAGGTGCCAGCCGGCCGAAGGGAAATCGCCCAGCCATTCCAGCGGCCCCTTGAGCATCAACTGCGCCTTGCCCGCACACAGCCCAGCCGCATCCACCGCCACGTCGCGGTACTTGGGGTCGTACATGTCCGGGGCGCGCAACTGAATCAGGCGAATGCCACTGGCAACCGCCTTCTGTATGCCCTTGAGCAGTTGCGGCACTTCCAGGCCATCAGGGGTGATCAGGTACTGGTCCGGCAGGCGCGCGGCAGCCACGATCGGCTGGTTGGCCTCGGGAAATTCGTACTGCGGCAAGTCGCGCGGGGCAACCCACGCCAGCGGCTGACCCTCGGCGCCATGCGGTTCGCCGGTAAATGCCTGCACTTCGCGCACGTCCAGCAACACCTGCTTGTCCGGGTAGTCGTGGCTGACCTTGATCAGCGCACGCGAACGGCTTACCTCGATACCCAGCTCTTCGCGCAGCTCGCGGGCCAGTGCCACATCCACGCTTTCACCGGCTTCGACCTTGCCGCCGGGAAACTCCCACAGGCCACCCTGGTGCTGGGTGGCGGCCCGCCGCGCGATCAGAATGCGGCCATCGGCGCCACGAATGACTGCTGCTACAACATGAATCCGTTTCACACTTCACGCTCCGCCAGGCCAGCCTGCAACAAGGCGCGCAACGTGTCGCCGAAGTTCAGGTGATCGCTCATGGTTCGTCTCCTGGTTCTGGAATTGTGGGGCCGTTGCCCGACCCCAGCACTGGATCAGGTACGGTATTCGGCGTTGATCTTCACGTACTCGTGCGACAGGTCGGTGGTCCAGATGGTTTCGCTGCACTGGCCACGGCCCAGTTCGATACGGATCGTAATCTCTTCCTGGGCCATCACAGCCGAGCCCTGGGCTTCGGTGTAGCTGGGGCTGCGGCCGCCCTGGCTGGCGATGCACACGTTATCCAGGTAGACGTCGATCAGGCTCACGTCCAGCTCCGGCACACCGGCACGGCCCACCGCGGCGAGAATACGGCCCCAGTTCGGGTCCGACGCGAACAGTGCGGTCTTGATCAGCGGTGAGTGGGCCACTGCGTAACCGACGTCCAGGCATTCCTGGTGGTTGCCACCGCCGTTGACCTGCACGGTCACGAACTTGGTCGCACCTTCGCCGTCACGCACGATGGCCTGGGCCACGTCCATGCACACTTCGAACACGGCTTTTTTCAGGGCCTCGAACAGCGCACCACTGGCTTCGGTGACCTCTGGCAGGTTGGCCTTGCCGGTGGCAATCAGCATGCAGCAATCGTTGGTCGAGGTGTCGCCATCGATGGTGATGCGGTTGAACGACTTGTTGGCGCCGTCCAGCATCAGGTCCTTGAGCACCGCCGGGGCAACCTTGGCGTCGGTGGCGATGTAGCCAAGCATGGTGGCCATGTTCGGGCGGATCATGCCGGCCCCCTTGCTGATACCGGTCACGGTCACGGTCACGCCATCGTGCTGGAACTGGCGGCTGGCGCCCTTGGGCAAGGTATCGGTGGTCATGATGCCGGTGGCCGCTTCGGCCCAGTTGTTCTCCGACAGGTTATCGAGGGCGGCCTGCAGCGCGCCTTCGATCTTTTCGACCGGCAGTGGCTCGCCGATCACACCGGTGGAGAACGGCAGTACCGATTCGGCGGGTACGCCGGCCAGTTCGGCCAGCTTGGCGCAGGTGCGTTCGGCGGCTGCCAGCCCTGGGGCGCCGGTACCGGCGTTGGCATTACCGGTGTTGGTCAACAGGTAGCGCACGGTGCCCTGAACTCGCTGCTTGGAGAGGATCACCGGTGCCGCGCAGAAAGCGTTGAGGGTGAACACGCCCGCCACGCTGGAGCCTTCGGCGCAGCGCATGACCACCACATCCTTGCGCCCAGGGCGCTTGATGCCGGCAGAAGCGATGCCGAGTTCAAAACCCGCAACCGGGTGCAGGGTGGGCAAAGGACCAAGACCAACAGCCATTAGAGCGCTCCTAGAAAATTCGGTGGATGTACAAAAAACGGGGCCGCAAAGCGGCCCCAGGATGTATCAGGTTACAACACCCAGGTCAGATCATTCGATCTGCCCGTGGCAATGCTTGAACTTCTTGCCCGAACCACACCAGCACGGCTCATTGCGGCCCAGCTTCTGCTCGTTGCGCACCGGCGCCGAGGCAACGGCCACTTCTGCGCCCTCCTCGCTCAGTTGCTCGCCTTCCAGGCCAGGGGCAGGGGCGTGCTCGAACTGCATGCGGCTGGCCAGTTCCTCGGCCTCGCGGCGCAGGCGCGCTTCCTCTTCGACCGGGTCTTCGCGGCGTACCTGTACGTGCGACAGCACGCGGATGGTATCGCGCTTGATCGACTCCAGCAGCTCCTGGAACAGGCTGAACGACTCGCGCTTGTATTCCTGCTTCGGGTTCTTTTGCGCATAGCCACGCAGGTGGATACCGTGGCGCAGGTGGTCCATGGTCGACAGGTGGTCTTTCCACAGGTCGTCCAGCACACGCAGCAGAATTTGCTTCTCGAAGGTACGCAGAGCCTCGAGGCCGGCTTGGTCTTCTTTCTCGGTGTAGGCCGTGGTGATCTCGTTCAGCAGCTTCTCGCGCAGCGTTTCCTCGTAGAGGTGGTCGTCTTCGTCGAGCCACTGCTGGATCGGCAGCTTGATGGCGAAGTCGCTGGCCAGCGATGCCTCCAGGCCGGCCACGTCCCACTGCTCGGGCAGCGACTGCGGCGCAATGTGCTGGCTGATGGTAGCGTCCAGGACTTCCTTGCGGAATTCGACGATGGTGTCACCGATGTTCTCGGCCGCCAGCAGGCTGTTGCGCATGTGGTAGATCACCTTGCGCTGCTCGTTGGCCACGTCGTCGTATTCAAGCAACTGCTTGCGGATGTCGAAGTTGCGGCCTTCGACCTTGCGCTGTGCCTTCTCGATGGCATTGGTGACCATGCGGTGCTCGATGGCCTCGCCCGCCTGCATGCCCAGGGCTTTCATGAAGTTCTTCACCCGGTCAGAGGCGAAGATACGCATCAGGCTGTCTTCCAGCGACAGGTAGAAGCGGCTGGAACCCGGGTCGCCCTGACGGCCGGAACGGCCGCGCAACTGGTTGTCGATACGGCGCGACTCGTGGCGTTCGGAGGCGATCACGTGCAGGCCACCGGCCTCGATCACCTGCTGGTGACGCTTCTGCCAATCGGCCTTGATCTGGGCGATCTGCTCGGCGGTCGGGTTTTCCAGGGCTGCCACTTCGGCTTCCCAGTTACCGCCCAGCAGGATGTCGGTACCACGGCCGGCCATGTTGGTGGCGATGGTCAGGGCGCCCGGCGCACCGGCCTGGGCGATGATTTCGGCCTCTTTCTCGTGGTACTTGGCGTTCAGTACCTTGTGGTCGATACCTTCTTTCTTCAGCAGGTTCGACATGTGTTCGGACGTTTCGATGGTCGCGGTACCGACCAGAATCGGCCGGCCCTGCTTCATGCTTTCCTTGATGTCGGCAATGATCGCGGCGTACTTCTCGTCGGCGGTCAGGTACACCAGGTCGTTGAAGTCCTTGCGCGCCAGCGGCTTGTTCGGCGGAATGACCATCACGTTCAGCGCGTAGATCGACTGGAACTCGAACGCTTCGGTGTCGGCGGTACCGGTCATGCCGGACAGCTTGGTGTACAGGCGGAAGTAGTTCTGGAAGGTGGTCGAGGCCAGTGTCTGGCTCTCGGCCTGGATGTTCAGGTTTTCCTTGGCCTCGATGGCCTGGTGCAGGCCTTCGGACAAGCGCCGGCCCGGCATGGTCCGGCCGGTGTGCTCGTCGATCAGCAGTACCTGGCCGTCCTGGACGATGTACTCGACGTTGCGGTGGAACAGCTTGTGCGCGCGCAGGCCGGCATACACGTGGGTCAGCAGGCCCAGGTTATGCGCCGAGTACAGGCTCTCGCCTTCGGCCAGCAACCCGGCCTGGGTCAGCATCTCTTCGATGAACTGGTGACCGGCCTCGTTGAGCTCGACCTGGCGGCTCTTCTCGTCGATGGTGAAGTGGCCTTCCTGGGTGACCTGGCCTTCGACTTCTTCGATGTGCTGGGTCAGGCGCGGGATCAGGCGGTTGATCTCGATGTACAGCTTGGAGCTGTCTTCGGCCTGGCCGGAAATGATCAGCGGGGTGCGCGCTTCGTCGATGAGAATGGAGTCCACTTCGTCGATCACGGCGAAGTTCAGTTCACGCTGGAACTTCTCGTCCTGGCTGAACGCCATGTTGTCGCGCAGGTAGTCGAAACCGAATTCGTTGTTGGTGCCGTAGGTGATGTCGGCCGCATAGGCGGCGCGCTTTTCTTCCGGCGGCTGGAAGGCCGATACGATACCGACCGACAGGCCGAGGAACTCGTACAGCGGGCGCATCCAGTTGGCGTCGCGGCGGGCCAGGTAGTCGTTGACGGTAACCACATGCACGCCCTTGCCGGACAATGCGTTGAGGTACACGGCCAGGGTACCCACCAAGGTCTTGCCTTCACCGGTACGCATTTCTGCGATCATGCCTTCGTGCAGGGTCATGCCGCCAATCAACTGAACGTCGAAGTGGCGCATGCCCATCACGCGCTTGCCGGCCTCGCGGGCCACGGCAAAGGCTTCGGGCAACAATTGGTCCAGTGTCTCGCCTTTGGCCAGGCGCTCCTTGAACTCTGCAGTCTTGCCCCGCAGTTGCTCGTCGGAGAGGGCCACCATCTTCTCTTCGAAGGCATTGACGATACTCACCGTCTTGAGCATGCGTTTTACTTCACGCTCGTTCTTGCTTCCAAAAAGTTTTTTTAACAAAGGCGCAAACATATCGGCAGGATCTTCCACACGTAGGGATGGAGGGCGGCCCCATGAGTCGCCCGTGCAGCCCTGAGGCCGCATGCGAACGAGCATTCTACCCGGAAACGATGGTGAGGAAAGTGGTGGATTTCCACGATGCTATTACAGCGTTTTGGCAGGGGCTTGTCTTAGATAGGGGTATTTTCCCTGAGTTCAAGGTTTGGCAACATGAAAGGTATCGAGAACCAGTCTTATCTTGCGTCGCCTGTGCTGGCCTCTTCGCGGGCACGCCCGCTCCCACAGGGACCCCACAATACTCAGGCCTGGAGTAATCCTGTGGGAGCGGGCGGGCCCGCGAAGAGGCCAGCACAGGTTATACAGGTGTTAAACTGCCCATCTTGAACCTCATGCGTACCCCCATGGCCTACAAACCCTCCCCCGCCCAGCCCCCCTCGGCGCTGCTACGCCAGGTGCGCCCGCTGCGCCTGCTGCTGAACCAGGCCGAACGCCTGGAGCACCTGCAGCGCCTGCTGGAAAGCCAGCTGCAGCCGGCTGCCCGCGAGCATTGCCACGTGGCCTCATGGCGCGATGGCACCTTGTTGCTGGTGGTTACCGATGGCCATTGGGCTACCCGCCTGCGCTACCAGCAGAAGCGCCTGCTGGCGGCGTTGCAGGCCATGGAGGCCTTTGGCAACCTCCGGCGCATACTCTACAAGGTGCAGCCGCCCCTGGTACCGGCCAAACGCGGCGGGCATGCTGCCGAGCTGTCCACCAGCGCCGCGGCAAGCCTGCGTGACACCGCCGAGGGCATCGCCGACCCCAAGCTGCGCGCAGCACTGGAGCGCTTGGCCGCCCACGCTGGCGACAAGCAATAAAAAAGGCCACCCGAAGGTGGCCTTGATTACAACACTAGAGAGAGTGTTCGAACTTACACGGCCGCAACAGGGCGCATGTACGAGATCGGTGCCGTGCTGGCATCTTCGAACGTAACCACTTCCCAGGCATCGGTTTCGGCGATCAGCTTGCGCAACAGCTGGTTGTTCAGCGCGTGGCCGGACTTGTAGCCCTTGAACTCGCCGATCAGGCTGTTGCCCAGCAGGTAGAGGTCGCCAATGGCGTCGAGGATCTTGTGCTTGACGAATTCGTCATCGGAACGAAGGCCGTCTTCGTTGAGCACACCCGTCTCGTCGACCACGATGGCATTCTCGACACTGCCACCCAACGCAAGGTTGTGCTTGCGCAGGTACTCGATGTCACGCATGAAACCGAACGTGCGGGCGCGGCTGACTTCCTTCACGAACGAGGTGCTGGAGAAGTCGACAACCGCGCTCTGGGTCTGGCCCTTGAGGACCGGGTGATCGAAGTCGATCTCGAAGCTCACCTTGAAACCGTCGAAAGGCAGGAAAGTGGCGCGCTTGTCGCCCTCTTCCACAGTCACCTCACGCAGGATGCGGATGAACTTCTTGGCTGCGTCCTGTTCTTCCAGGCCGGCAGACTGAATCAGGAATACGAAGGGTCCGGCGCTGCCATCCATGATCGGCACTTCCGAGGCGGAGAGCTCGACGTAGGCGTTATCGATGCCCAGGCCCGCCATGGCGGAGAGCAGGTGCTCGACCGTATCGACCTTGACGTCACCGTTGACCAGCGTCGTCGACATGGTGGTCTCGCCGACGTTGGCCGCACGCGCAGGGATCTCGACCACAGGGTCGAGGTCGGCGCGGCGGAAGACGATGCCGGTGTCAACAGGTGCAGGCTTGAGGGTCAGGTAAACCTTCTCCCCGGAGTGCAGGCCGACACCTGTGGCACGGATGGTATTCTTCAGGGTGCGTTGTTTAATCATGGCATTGGCCGCTTCAGCGCAAATTGCGAACAGGTATCAACAAAGGCTGGGGATGATAACAGACCCAACCTTTGATGAATACCAATCACCTTTATACCCCTGATAAATTCCATTAATCAGCCTGACGACGCAGGAATGCTGGGATATCCAGGTAATCCAGGTCATCCTGAGGGTTCATTTTCGCGGCTGCCGCAGCACCGGCGTGGGCCTGGTTGCGCATCACGGTCGGGCGCTCCAGGTCACGGTAGTTCACGGCTGGCTGCTCCTGACGAACTGGCGCCGGGTTGGACGCTTCGTACGCTTGCTGGGCAGTCTGCAGGGTGTTGTCGACCACTTTCACAGGCTTCTCGATACGCGCGCCCAGGCCAGTGGCCACAACGGTCACGTGCAGTTCGTCACGCATGTCCGGATCGATCACGGTGCCGACCTTGACCATGGCGTGGTCAGAGGCGAAGGCTTCGATGATGCTACCCACGTCGGAGTATTCACCCAGCGACAGGTCCGGGCCGGCGGTGATGTTCACCAGGATGCCGCGGGCGCCCTGCAGGTTGACATCTTCCAGCAGCGGGTTGCGGATGGCTGCCTCGGTGGCTTCGCGTGCGCGGTTCGGGCCGCTGGCGCAACCAGTACCCATCATCGCCATGCCCATTTCACCCATGACGGTGCGCACGTCGGCAAAGTCGACGTTGATCATGCCCGGGCGCTTGATGATGTCGGAGATACCGCGCACGGCACCGGCCAGTACATCGTCGGCCTTGGCGAAGGCGGACAGCAGGCTGGCATCCTTGCCCAGGATGGTCAGCAGTTTCTCGTTGGGGATGGTGATCAACGAGTCGACGCTTTCAGCCAGCATGCGGATGCCTTCATCGGCGATCTGCATGCGCTTGCGGCCCTCGAACGGGAACGGACGGGTCACCACGGCTACGGTGAGGATGCCCATTTCCTTGGCCACTTCGGCAATGATCGGTGCAGCACCGGTACCGGTACCGCCGCCCATGCCAGTGGTGATGAACACCATGTTGGTGCCTTGCAGCACTTCGGCGATGCGCTCACGGTCTTCCAGTGCGGCCTGACGGCCGACTTCCGGATTGGCGCCAGCACCCAGGCCCTTGGTCACGCCAGTGCCCAATTGCAGGATGGTGCGTGCACCAATGTTTTTCAGCGCCTGAGCATCGGTGTTGGCGCAGATGAACTCCACACCTTCGATGCTGCTCTTGACCATGTGGTTGACGGCGTTGCCGCCACCACCACCAACGCCGATCACCTTGATGACCGGGCTTTGCGGGACGTTGTCTACGAGCTCGAACATTTTCCCTCTCCTTACAGTTCTCTAGTTGTTGCGCCTACCACTACTGCTTTGAAACTTAGAAGTTGCCCTGTACCCAGCGCTTGAAGCGTTCAAGCACTGGGGCCTTCGGTTCATCGCCATAGCTGTTGCTGCTGCTGTTGCTGCTGCCGGTCAGGACCATGTCCTCGGACTGCTTGAGCAGGCCGTAGGTGAGCAAGCCCACGCCGGTGGAATAGATGGGGTTGCGAACCACGTCGCTCAGGCCCCGAACGCTGTGCGGTACGCCCAGGCGAACCGGCATGTGGAAGATTTCCTCGGCCAGTTCAACGGCGCCTTCCATCTTCGCGGTACCGCCGGTGAGGACGATGCCCGCTGGCACCAGGTCCTCGTACCCGCTGCGGCGCAGTTCGGCCTGGATCAAGGTGAAGAGCTCGTCGTAACGCGGCTCCACCACCTCGGCCAGGGCCTGACGCGACAGCTCGCGCGGTGGGCGGTCGCCCACGCTCGGCACCTTGATGGTCTCGCCAGCGCCCGCCAGTTTGGCCAGGGCGCAGGCGTAGCGGATCTTGATTTCTTCGGCGTACTGGGTAGGGGTACGCAGGGCCATGGCGATATCGTTGGTCACCTGGTCGCCTGCAATCGGAATGACCGCGGTGTGGCGGATCGCGCCTTCGGTGAAGATGGCGATGTCGGTGGTGCCGCCACCGATGTCGACCAGGCACACGCCCAGTTCCTTTTCATCGTCGGTGAGCACCGAATAGGCCGAAGCCAACTGCTCGAGGATGATGTCGTCGATTTCCAGGCCGCAGCGGCGCACGCACTTTTCGATGTTCTGTGCCGCGTTGACCGCGCAGGTCACCACGTGCACCTTGGCTTCCAGACGCACGCCCGACATGCCCAGCGGCTCGCGGACGCCTTCCTGGTTGTCGATCACGTAGTCCTGCGGCAGGGTGTGCAGCACGCGTTGGTCGGCCGGAATGGCCACCGCCTGGGCCGCGTCCAGTACCCGCTCCAGGTCGGCCAGGCTGACCTCGCGGTCACGGATGGCGACGATACCGTGGGAGTTCAGGCTGCGGATGTGGTTACCGGCAACGCCCACGAATGCCGAGTGGATACGGCAGCCGGCCATCAGCTGCGCTTCTTCGACGGCGCGCTGGATCGATTGCACGGTCGACTCGATGTTCACCACCACGCCTTTTTTCAGGCCGCGGGACGGGTGTGTGCCGATACCGACGATTTCCAGGGTGCCGTCTTCGCCCACTTCGCCGACCAGCGCCACCACCTTGGAGGTGCCAATGTCCAGCCCGACGATCATTTTGCCGCTATGCGCGTTTGCCATGGTCCTGCCTCTCTCTAATTCTTCGCAACGGCGGGTTGGGCCGTCGTCGGTGCAATCGGTTCCCGCCAACCAACGGCAAGTCCGTTGGAATAACGCAGATCAATGCGGGCGATAGTGCTGATCTGGTCTTTGAGTGTCTTGTCGTAAATGGCAATGAAACGGCGCATCTTCTCCACCAGATGGTCGCGCCCCAGCAGCAGCTCGATGCCCGGCCCGGCGCTGCTCGCGCCAGTGGTCAAGAACCAGCTGCCTCGCTCGCGCAGCTCCAGGCGAGCGATGGAAAAGCCCAAGGGGCGCAGCATCTGGCTCAATACCTGATACTGCTGCATGACTTGTTGCTGGGCACGCTGCGGCCCGGCAAGCTGCGGCAGGTGCTCATAGTTGGCCAGCTCACGCGGGGTGAATGCCTGGCCCTGGTTGTTGAGCAAGGCTTCGTCGCCCCAGCGCGCCACCGGCAGCTGTTCTTCCAGGCGGATCACCACCTCGTCAGGCCACACCCGACGCACTTCGGCGTGGGCGATCCAGGGCATCTGTTCGAGCTCCGTACGCATCGCCGGCAGGTCGACACTGAAGAAGCTCGCGGCCACGTAAGGGGCGATGCGTTGCTGCACCGACTGCTGGCTGATGTAGGTGAGGTCGCCCTGCACATCGATCTTGGCGATGGGCCGGTCGGCATAAGGCATCAGGCGGATGGCCCCTTCGTAGGCACCGAAGCCTGCTGCCACCAGCAACACCGGCCACAGCAGGCGCTTCAGGCCACCCAGGCTGGGCCGCGGCAGGCGCGCCGATACGGGCTCGTCGGCCACCAGCCTGCTGGCACCACGCGGCACCGGCTTGCTACGGCCGGTTACGGGTTGCTGCTGACGTATCATTGCGCCTTGCATGATGGTTAACCTCGCGTTGCCACGCTTTCGGCCAGGATTGCCAGCACCAGTTGCTGGAAGTCCAGGCCAGCCGCGCGGGCCGCCATGGGCACCAGGCTATGATCGGTCATGCCGGGTGCGGTGTTTACTTCGAGCAGCCAGAACCGGCCTTGCTCGTCCTGCATTACGTCCAGCCGCCCCCAGCCCTCGATGCCAACGGCATCACAGGCACGGGCGGTCAGGTCGATCAGTTCCTGTTCCTTGGCGCTATCCAGGCCGCACGGAATGCGGTACTGGGTATCGTTGGCGATGTACTTGGCGTCGTAGTCGTAGAACACGTGCGGTGTACCCAAGGCGATCGGCGGCAGCACCTGGCCGCGCAGCACCGCAATGGTGAACTCCGGGCCGTGGATCCACTGCTCCACCAGTACCTGGGAATCGTACTGGGCAGCGTCTTGCCAGGCGGCGATCAGTTCCTCGGCGCTGTTCACCTTGGCCATGCCGATGCTAGAGCCTTCATGGGCGGGTTTGACGATCAGCGGGAAGCCCAGTTCCGTACTGGCCTGCAAACAATCGCTTTCACTCGCCAGCACCGCGTGGCGCGGGGTAGGAATGCCCAGGCTCTGCCACACCTGCTTGGTACGCAGCTTGTCCATGGCCAGGGCCGAAGCGAGGATGCCGCTACCGGTATAAGGGATGCCCAGGCACTCCAGCAGCCCCTGCATGCTGCCATCCTCACCGCCACGGCCGTGGAGGATGATGAAGGCGCGGTCGATCTTCTCGTTCTGCAGGCGGTCGAGCAGGTCGTCACCGACGTCGATGGCAACGACGTCGACACCGGCGCTGGTCAACGCATCGATCACGGCGGCGCCAGACTTGAGCGACACTTCGCGCTCGGCACTCTTGCCGCCGTACAGCACGGCAACGCGGCCAAACGCTTTCACGTCCAGGGTAGAGTGCAGCTTGTCGTAGGCGCTGGTCATTTCGACTTCTCCTGCTTGGCGCCAGCGAACAGCGGGCTTTTCATCAGTTGCGGGGCCAGGCCGCCAACGTCACCGGCACCCTGGCAGAGCAGGATGTCGCCAGCGCGCAGCAACGGCTTGACCAGTGGCGCCAGCTCGGCGCCGCGTTCGATGTAGATCGGGTCGAGCTTGCCGCGCTGGCGAATGCTGTGGCACAGCTGCCGGCTGTCGGCGCCGGGGATGGGCTCTTCGCCAGCCGGGTACACCTCCATCAGCAGCAGCACGTTGGCATCGCCCAGCACCTGAACGAAATCGTCGTACAGGTCGCGGGTGCGGCTATAGCGGTGCGGCTGGTAGACGATCACCAGGCGGCGGCTTGGCCAGCCACCGCGCACAGCCTTGATCACCGCGGCCACTTCGGTCGGGTGGTGGCCGTAGTCATCGACGAGCATCACGCTGCCGTCTTCGACCGGCAGCTCGCCGTAGACCTGGAAGCGACGGCCGACACCCTGGAAGCCGGACAGACCCTGCACGATGGCTTCGTCAGTGATGCCTTCGTCAGTGGCAATGGCGATGGTGGCCAGGGCATTGAGCACGTTGTGGTTGCCCGGCATGTTCACCGACACGTCCAGCGGCTCGCAGTCGCGGCGCAGCACGGTGAAATGGGTCTGCATACCCTGCTGGCGCACGTTGATGGCGCGGATGTCGGCCTCTTCGCTGAAACCGTAGGTCACGGTCGGGCGCTTCACCTGCGGCAGAATCTCGCGCACCACCGGGTCGTCCAGGCACATCACCGCCAGGCCGTAGAACGGCAGGTTGTGCAGGAACTCGACGAAGGTTTTCTTCAGTTTGTTGAAGTCGCCTTCATAGGTCGCCATGTGGTCGGCGTCGATGTTGGTGACCACAGCCACCATCGGCTGCAGGTGCAGGAAGCTGGCATCGCTTTCATCGGCTTCGGCGATCAGATAACGGCTGGTGCCCAGCTGGGCATTGGTGCCGGCCGCAGTCAGGCGACCACCGATGACGAAAGTCGGGTCCAGACCGCCGGCGGCGAATACCGAGGCCAGCAGGCTGGTGGTGGTGGTCTTGCCGTGTGTACCGGCGACTGCCACACCGTGGCGGTAGCGCATCAGCTCGGCGAGCATCTCGGCACGCGGTACCACCGGGATACGCCGCTCGAGGGCGGTGGCCACTTCCGGGTTGGCCGGGTTGATGGCGCTGGAAACCACCAGCACATCGGCAGTGGCAGCGTTCTCGGCACGGTGGCCGACGAAGATCTCGGCACCGAATGACTCCAGGCGCTCGGTGACCGGGGAGGCCTTCAGGTCGGAACCGGACACTTCATAGCCCAGGTTCAGCAACACTTCGGCAATGCCGCACATGCCCACGCCGCCGATACCGACGAAGTGAATGCGACGGATACGACCCATTTTCGGCTGGGGCATGGCTTTCTGGCTCTCAACCATGAGCCACCTCCAGGCAGATATCGACCACGGTGCTGGTTGCTGCAGGTTTGGCCAGGCGCCGTGCGGTACCTGCCATGACATTGAGTTTCTCGGGTTGCATCAGCACCTCGTTCAGGCGTTCAGCGAGCTGCGCTGCGCCAGTTGTCGCTTGTGGCATCAGGAAGGCAGCACCTTCGCGAGCCAGATATTGGGCGTTATGGGTCTGGTGATCGTCGATTGCGTGAGGCAACGGCACCAGCACCGAAGGCAGGCCTGCCGCCGCCAGCTCGCTGACGGTCAGCGCCCCCGCCCGACACACCACCATGTCGGCCCAGCCATAGGCTTGGGCCATGTCCTTGATGAAAGGCTCGACCTGAGCCTCGACGCCGGCCTCGTGATAACGCTCGGCGGTGACCTGCGCGTGTTGCTTGCCGGCCTGGTGAAACACCTCGGGCCGCAGGGCAGCAGGCACTTCGGACAGGGCCTTAGGCAACAATTTGTTCAATGGTTCCGCCCCCAGGCTGCCGCCCAGCACCAACAGCCGTGCCCTGCGTTCGGCCAAGGGCGCGCGTGGCGCATCCAGGAACAGCTCGGGGCGCACCGGGTTGCCGGTGGTGCGGCGCTTGTCGCTGGCCTCGAAGGTGTTCGGAAACGCCTCGCAAACCCGCGCAGACAGCGGCACCAGCAAGCGGTTGGCGGTACCGGCGCGGGCGTTCTGCTCATGGATCACCAGCGGCACACCACACAGCCGCGCAGCCACGCCGCCGGGGCCGGTCACATAACCGCCAAAGCCCAGCACGCATACCGGCTTGAGCTGGCGAATGATCCGCCTTGCCTGGAGAACGGCCTTGATCAGGGTCAAGGGTGCCTTGAGCAACGACAGCTTGCCTTTGCCGCGCAGGCCGCTGACCTGGATCAGGTGCAGGGGCACGCCGGCCTGGGGCACCAGTTCATTCTCGATACCGCGCGGGGTACCCAGCCAGTGCACGCTGTACCCGCGCGCCTGGAACTCACGGGCACAGGCCAGCGCCGGGAACACATGGCCGCCGGTACCGCCGGCCATGATCAGTACGTTCTTGCCGTCAGCGGCCATGACTGGTCTCCTCGGCAAAATCGCTTTCGCTGAACTCGTGCTCCTCGCTGCCCAGGTGCGTACGGCTTTCCCACTCGATACGCAACAACAAGCCCACGCAAGCACAACAGATGACCAGCGAGCTGCCCCCGTAGCTGAGGAACGGCAAGGTCAGGCCTTTGGTCGGCAGCAAGCCGACATTCACCCCGATGTTGATCAGGAACTGGCCGATCCACAGGAAGGCCAGGCCGAACGCCATGTACGCGGCAAAGAACTGCTTGGCCTTCTCCGCCCACAGGCCGATGTACAGGGCGCGGACGGTCACGAACACGAACAGGGCGATAGTCACCAGCGAGCCGACCACCCCCAGCTCTTCGGCCAATACCGAGAACACGAAGTCGGTGTGCGCTTCAGGCAGGTAGAACTGCTTCTGCACACTGTTGCCCAGGCCAACGCCCAGCCACTCGCCGCGGCCGAACGCGATCAACGCCTGGGTCAACTGGTAACCGGAGCCGAACTGGTCGGACCATGGGTCGGTAAAGGTGATCAGGCGCGCCATGCGGTAAGGCTGCGCCTGCACCAGAACGAACACCGCCAACACTGCCAGCACCACCATCAGGCTGAAGCGGAACAGCCCGACACCCCCAAGGAACAACATGGCCGCGGCCGCGCCCATCATCACCACGGTGGCGCCGAAGTCCGGTTCCATCAGCAGCAGCGCAGCCATCGGCAGCAACACGATGAAAGGTTTGAAGAAGCCCATCCACGTCTCGCGGACTTCAGTCTGGCGGCGCACCAGGTACCCGGCCAGGTAGACCACCACGAACACCTTGGCGATTTCCGAAGGCTGCACATTGAAGAAGCTGAAGCCGATCCAGCGCATGGAGCCGTTCACTTCGCGGCCGATCCCCGGCACCAGCACCAGCACCAGCAAGCCGAAGGCGCCCAGCAACATGAGGAAGCCCATGCGCTGCCAGGTGGCGATCGGGATCATCAGGGTTGCGCCACAGGCCACTACACCGAGGAGCACGTACACCAGATGGCGGAACATGTGGTAGAGCGGATTGCCCGACTGCACTGCAGCCACTTCCGAGGAGGCCGAGGTGATCATCACCAGGCCCAGACCGAGCAAGGCCAGGCAGCCGGCCAGCATCGCGAAGTCGAGGTCGATGCCACGGCCGCTGATCAGCGGCGACGGATAGGGTTTGAGCACACCGAAGATCATGCCAGGGCCCCCGCTGCCTGGGCGAACAGCCGCCCGCGTTCCTCGAAGTTCCTGAACATGTCAAGGCTGGCGCAGGCTGGCGACAACAGTACGGCATCGCCGGCCCGGGCCAGGTCGGCGCACTGTTGCACGGCGTCGTCGAGGGTTTTTACCCGCACCAGCGGCACGTCATCACCCAAGGCTTGGGCAAGGCGCTCGGCATCACGGCCCAGCAACACCACGGCGCGGCAAAAACGCTTGACCGGTTCACGCAGGGCACCAAACTCGGCGCCTTTGCCGTCGCCACCGGCGATCAACACCAGCTTGCCCTCGATATCGGCCCCCAGGCCTTCGATGGCGGCCAGGGCAGCACCGACATTGGTGGCCTTGGAATCGTCGTACCAGTTCACGCCGTTGCGCTCGCGCACCCACTGGCAACGGTGGGCCAGGCCAGCGAATTCGCGCAGCGCCTCGAGCATCGGCTCGAACGGCAAGCCGGCAGCATGGCCCAAGGCCAACGCAGCCAGTGCATTGCTCTGGTTATGAGCGCCGCGAATCTTCAGCTCGCGCACCGGCAGCAATGCCTGGAATTCGAACGCCAGGTATTTCTCGCCATCCACTTCGCGCAGGCCGAAGGCCTTGAAGTCTGGTTGGTTGAGGCCGAAGGACCAGCAAGGGCGGCCTTCTACCGGCAGGGGCCGGCTCAGGGCGTCCTGGCGGTTCACGACCACCTGCCTGGCACCGCGGAAGATGCGGTGCTTGGCCAGGTGATAGGCCGGCAGGCCGCTGTAGCGGTCCATGTGGTCTTCGCTGATGTTCAGCACGGTGGCCACTTCGGCATTGAGCTGGTCGGTGGTTTCCAGCTGGAAGCTCGACAGCTCCAGCACGTACAACTCGACGTCATCGGCCAGCAGGTCCAGTGCCGGGGTTCCCAGGTTACCGCCCACGGCCACGCGCTTGCCGGCCTTGGCTGCCATTTCACCCACCAGCGTGGTCACGGTGCTCTTGGCGTTGGAACCGCTGATGGCGATGATCGGCGCCTTGGCATGGCGGGCGAACAGTTCGATATCCCCCGACAGTTGCACGCCCCGCGCAGCGGCCTGCTGCAGGGCCGGGGTAGCCAGGGCCAGGCCAGGGCTTACGTACAGTTCGTTGGCGCGGCACAGGAAGTCTACGTCCAGTTCACCACAACGCACTTCCACCTGCGGGTAATCACGGCGCAGGGTGTCCAGTTCCGGCGGTTGCTCGCGGGTGTCGGCGACCGCAAAGGCAATGCCCCGGCTCGCCAGGAAGCGAACCAGGGACATGCCGCTCTTGCCGAGGCCGACAACGATGCGGAATTGGTCGGAAGCGATCAAAGACACGCTCATCTACCTCAGTTTCAGGGTGGCAAGGCCGATCAGCACCAGGATCACAGTGATGATCCAGAAGCGGACGATTACGCGTGGCTCTGGCCAGCCCTTGAGTTCAAAGTGGTGGTGGATCGGTGCCATGCGGAACACCCGTTTGCCGGTCAGCTTGAACGAGGCGACTTGAATCACCACCGACAGGGTTTCCACGACAAAGATGCCGCCCATGATGAACAGCACGATTTCCTGGCGCACGATCACCGCGATAGTGCCCAGGGCAGCGCCCAGCGCCAGCGCGCCGACGTCACCCATGAAGACTTGTGCCGGGTAGGTGTTGAACCACAAAAAACCCAGGCCGGCACCGATCAAGGCGCCACAGAACACGATCAGTTCGCCCGAGCCAGGCACGTAGGGAATCAACAGGTACTCGGCGAATTTCACGTTACCCGACAGGTAGCAGAAGATGCCCAGCGCGCCGCCGACCATCACCGTGGGCATGATGGCCAGGCCGTCGAGGCCGTCGGTGAGGTTGACCGCGTTGCTGGAGCCGACGATGACGAAGTAGGTCAGCACCACGAAGCCGACGCCCAGCGGAATGGTAACGTCCTTGATGAATGGCAGGATCAGCGTGGTTTCGACGCTGGTCGGTGCGGTCTTGTACAGGAACACCGCCGCCGCCAGGCCGAACACCGACTGCCAGAAGTACTTCCAGCGGCTTGGCAGGCCCCGGGAATTCTTTTCGATCACCTTGCGGTAGTCGTCGACCCAGCCGATGGCACCGAAGGCCAGGGTGACGATCAGCACCACCCAGACGTAGCGGTTGCTCAGGTCGGCCCACAGCAGGGTGCTGACAGCGATGGCCGACAGAATCAGTGCGCCGCCCATGGTCGGGGTGCCGGACTTGGACAGGTGCGATTGCGGGCCGTCGTTACGTACGGCCTGGCCGATCTGGCGAATTTGCAGCGTACGAATCATCCACGGCCCCAGCCACAGCGCCAGGGACAACGCGGTCAGTACACCCAGAATCCCGCGCAGGGACAGGTACTGAAAGACCGCGAAGCCTTTGTGGAACTGTTGCAGATACTCGGCCAACAGCAGCAGCATTAATGTTTCTCCCCGCTGGCACCGCACAAAGCCGCCACGACGTTTTCCATCGCAGCGCTGCGCGAGCCCTTGATCAAAATAGTGGTGTCGCTGGCGTTCTCGGCAGTAACTGCATCGATCAGCTCAGCTTGAGTAGCGAAATGACGGCCATTGGCGCCGAACGCCTCGACCGCATGTTTCATGTTGGAACCCACTGCATACAGGGCGTCGACCTTGCCGCGCGCGTAGTCGCCGACCTGCCGGTGGCCTTCTTCCGCCCACTGCCCCAATTCGCCGATATCCCCAAGCACCAGGACGGTGCGGCCGGGGAAGCCGGCGAGTATATCAATGGCCGCGCACATCGAGGTGGGATTTGCGTTGTAACTGTCGTCGATCACACGCACACCACTGGGCGCGATCTGCGCCACGGTGCGGCCCTTGACCGGCTGTACCGCCGCAAGGCCAGCCGCAATGCCTGCCAGGCTCACACCAACGGCATGGGCAGCGGCGGCAGCGGCCAGGGCGTTGCTGACATTGTGCTCACCGAGCACATTGAGCTGTACCTGGGCCACCTCGCCGGCGCCATGCAGCTGAAATGACGGGCAACCACGGGCGTCGCGCCCTATGGCGCTGGCATGGAAATCGGCACGGGCGTCGCTGCGGGCGAAGCTGATGACCTTGTGGGCCCCGGCACGGGCCTTCCAGGTTGCGAACGCCTTGTCGTCCAGGTTGAGAATGGCGATACCGCCCTCGCCCAGGCCTTCAAGAATCTCGCCTTTGGCTTCGACGATTTTCTCCGGGCCGCCGAACTCGCCAACGTGGGCGGTACCGGCGTTGTTGATGACGACCACCTGCGGCCGGGTCAGCCCGACGGTGTAGCGAATTTCACCGATGCGCGAAGCGCCCAGCTCGATCACCGCAGCACTGTGCTCCGCGGCGATTTCCAGCAGGGTCAGCGGCGCACCGAGGTCGTTGTTGAGGTTGCCACGGGTGGCGTGCACCAGGCCACGGGTACGCAGGATGCTGGCAAGCATTTCCTTGACTGTGGTCTTGCCGCTGGAGCCGGTAATGGCCACCACCGGCTTGTCATAGGCGGCACGGTTCAGTGCCCCGAGCTGGCCCAGGGCCAGGCGGCAGTCAGCCACGCGCAATTGCGGCAGGTCGACATCGGCCACCTCGCGCTCGACCAGCGCCGCGACGGCACCCTTGGCTTTGACATCGGCCAGGTAGTCGTGGCCGTCGAAACGCGGGCCGGCCAGGGCAACGAACAGTTGCCCGGCACTGACACTGCGGCTGTCGATGCTGACGCCGGTGAACGCCGCATCTGCGCCGATCTGCTGACCGTTCAGCAGCGGGGCCAGCTGGCTGAGTGACATGGGCTTAAGCATGTGGAGCCTCCCAGGCTGCAAGTGCCTTTTCGGCTTCGATCAAGTCGGAGAAATCATGGCGCTCGCCGTTGATCTCTTGATAATCCTCGTGCCCCTTGCCGGCCAACACGATCACGTCGTCGGCAGCAGCGGTGGCAATCAGGTGCGCAATGGCCGCGCCGCGGCCAGCGATGAATTCCACCTCGGCAGGCTTGGCAAAACCGGGGCGAATGTCGTCGAAGATGCGCAGCGGGTCTTCGCTACGCGGGTTGTCATCGGTGACCAGCACGCGGTCCGCCAGGCGCTCGGCCACTTCGGCCATCAGTGGGCGCTTGCCGCGATCACGGTCGCCGCCGCAGCCGAACAGGCACAGCAGCTGGCCGTGAGCATGCGGGCGCAGGGCTTCGAGAACCTTCTCCAGCGCGTCGGGCGTGTGTGCGTAGTCGACCACCACCAATGGCTTGGCACCGCCACCCAGGCGCTGCATGCGGCCAACCGGCCCTTGCAGTTTGGGGATGACGCGGAGAATCTCGTCGAGGGCGAAGTCCATTGCCAGCAGGGTTGCCACCGCCGCCAGCATGTTGCTCAGGTTGAAACGGCCCAACAGCTGGCTGCGCAGAATGCGCTCACCCTGGGCAGTGACCAATGTGGCGCGCACGCCATGGTCGTCGAATTCGGCCTTGGTGCAGAACAGATCCGCGTCCCGGTTTTCCAGGCTATAGCTGAGCAGCCGTGACTCGATAGCATCTGCCGGCGCTCTATCGTCGAAAGCTTGAGCCAGGCGCCGACCGAACTCGTCGTCCAGGTTCACCACCTGGCAGCGCAGGCTCGGCCAGGCGAACAGCTTGGCCTTGGCCGCTTCGTACGCCTGCATGCTGCCGTGATAGTCGAGGTGGTCGCGGGACAGGTTGGTCATCACCGCAATGTCGAAAGCCAGGGCAGCCACGCGGCCTTGTTCCAGGGCATGGGAAGACACCTCCATGGCCACGGCTTTGGCGCCATCCTTTTTCAGGTCATACAGCGTGGACTGCACGGCAATTGGGTCGGGGGTGGTCAAGCGGCCACGTTGCAATTTACCGTAGAACCCGGTACCGAGGGTGCCGATCAGGCCGCAGCGCTTGCCGAGCAGGTCCAACGCTTGCGCCAGCAACTGGGTGACACTGGTCTTGCCGTTGGTACCGGTCACGCCGACCAGGTCCAACTGCCGGCTGGGCTCGCCATAGAAGCGGCCGGCAATATCCGACAGCTGAGCGATCAGCCCTTTGACCGGAATCAACGGCACATCGGTCAACGGCAGCACGTTGGCGCCCTGCTCTTCATAAGCCACGGCGGCAGCACCGCGGGCCAAGGCATCGGCGATGTGCTCACGGCCATCGACCTTGGCCCCCGGCACTGCCAGGAACAGGTCACCCGGGCGCACGTTGCGGCTGTCCAGGGTCAGTTCGCGGATCATCGGGTCGCGGCTGGCGTGGGCGAACAGTTTGCTCAATGGCATTGTCATCATCCACGCCCTCCCTTGGCAGCGGCAGCATTGACTTGTGGTTGCCCGGCAGGTGCAGCAGCAGCTGGCGGCGGCAGGTTGTCTGGCGGCACGTTCATCAGGCGTAGGGTGCCGGACATGACCTTGCTGAACACCGGTGCCGAAACCAGGCCACCGAAGTAGCCACCCTTGCCCGGTTCGTCGATCACCACGACGATGGCGTAACGCGGATCGCTCATCGGGCCGAAGCCTGCGAACAGCGAGCGGTAGGCGTTTTCGGTGTAACCCTTGGAACCCACCGTGGCTTTACGTGCAGTACCGGACTTGCCGGCCACGTGGTAGAACGGCACCTGCGCGCGGAACACGCCGCGCGGGGCCTCGATCACCTGCTGCAACATGCCCTGGATGGTTTCTGCGGTTTCCTTCGGAATGGCCTGCACCGCCTCGGGCGCCTTGTCCACCTTGAGGATCGACAGCGGGACCATCTTGCCGTCGTTGGCCAATGCCGCGTAGGCATGCACCAGCTGCAGGGCGGTCACCGACACGCCGTAGCCGTAAGACAGGGTGGCCGTCTCGGCCTTACGCCACTCGCGGTGGTTCGGCAGGTTGCCGACACGCTCACCCGGGAAACCAAGGCCGGTGTACTGGCCCAGGCCGACCTGGGACATCACGCGGTAGATGGCCTCGCCACCGATGTCGAAGGCGATCTTGCTCATGCCCACGTTACTGGAGTTGATCAGGATGCCGGTCAGGTCGAGGATCGGCCCCTCGCTACGCGACACGTCCTTGATGGTGTAACGGCCGATCTGCAGGCTGCCGGGGTATACCTCGACCTTGTCGGTAGGCTTCCAGCGGCCACTTTCCAGCGCTGCGCTCATGGAGATCGGCTTTACCGTCGAACCTGGCTCGAACACGTCGATGATCGCCCGGTTACGCATGGCCGCCGGGAACATGCTGCGGCGGTTGTTGGGGTTGTAGGTCGGCTGGTTGACCATGGCCAGGACCTCACCGGTCTTGACGTCCATGATCACCAGGCTGCCGGCCTTGGCGTTCTGTTCGGCAATGGCGTTGCGCAGCTCGCGGGTAGCCAGGTACTGCAGACGCAGGTCAATCGACAACGCCAAGGTCTTCCCGGCCTTGGCGTTCTTGGTGACCTGAATATCCTTGATCAGCCGGCCGCGCCGGTCCTTGATGACCTGGCGCTTGCCAGGCACGCCGGCCAGCCACTCGTCATAGGCCAGCTCGACCCCCTCGCGCCCGTGGTCGTCCAGGTCGGTGAAGCCGACCATATGCGCAGTGACATCACCGGCCGGGTAGAACCGGCGGAACTCTTCCAGCCCGTACACGCCGGGCACTTTCAGGTCGAGCACGTGCTGGCCCTGCTCCGGGGTCAGGCCGCGAACCAGGTAGATGAACTCTTTGTTGGCCTGCTGGGTCAGGCGCTCGCTCAGCTGCTGCGGGTTTTGCCCCAACGCTGCTGCCAATTGCGGCCAGCGCTCTTTGGAGGCCTGCATTTCCTTGGGGTTGGCCCACAAGGTCGTGACCGGGGTGCTGACCGCCAATGGCTCACCGTTGCGGTCGGTAATCAGCCCACGGTGTGCCGGGATCGAGATATGGCGCAGGCTGCGCGCGTCGCCCTGGCCCTTGAGGAAGTCACGGTCGACCACCTGCAGGTCGATGATGCGCCAGCAGATGGCGCCGACCATGAGTGCCAGCAGGCCGATGACCACGCGGAAACGCCATGGGTACAGTGCGCCTTCGAGTTTCATCATGGCGCCACCATCCGCACTTCGTCAGCCGCAGGCACGCGCATCTTCAATTGCTCGGACGCAAGGTTTTCGATACGGCTGGCCGCGGTCCAGGTGCTCTGCTCGAGGATCAACCGGCCCCACTCGGCCTGGGCCTTGTCACGCTCGTTCAGCTCACCGTACAGGGTATTGAGCAACTGGCGGTTCCAGTGCGCGCTGTAGGACACCGCAATGGCCGAAACCAGCACGGCAACGAACAGCAGGAGCATCAGGAAGCTCCCGCCTGGCAAGGGCTTGGCGAACAGCCTGCTCACCGCAACTTCTCCGCCACACGCATCACGGCGCTGCGCGACCGCGGGTTGGCCTTGAGCTCAGCTTCGGAGGCGAACTGGGCCTTGCCGATGAGCTTGACCTTGGGCTCGAAGACCTTGTGCTGCACCGGCAGGTTGCGTGGCAGGTTGTCGGCTTCGCCCTTGACCAGTTTGCGCATGAACAGTTTGACGATACGGTCTTCCAGCGAGTGGAAGCTGATGACCGCCAACCGACCGCCGACTTCGAGCGCGTCGAGCGCGGCCTCAAGCCCCGCCTCCAGGTCACCCAGTTCGTTGTTGACGTGGATGCGCAAGCCCTGGAAGGCGCGGGTAGCCGGGTTTTTGCCCTTTTCCCAGGCCGGGTTGGCCACCTTGAGCACCTCTGCCAGGTCGGCAGTGCGGGTGAACGGCTGCTTTTCGCGGCGCTCGACCACGGCACGCGCCATGCGCCCGGCAAAGCGCTCTTCGCCATACTCCTTGAACACGCGGGCAATTTCTTCCACCGGCGCGGTGGCAATGAATTCGGCAGCGCTGACACCCTGGTCGGGGTTCATGCGCATGTCCAGCGGGCCATCATTGAGAAAGCTGAAGCCCCGCTCGGGGTCGTCCAGTTGCGGCGAGGACACGCCAAGGTCCAGCAGCACGCCGCTGACCTTGCCATGCAGACCGCGCTCGGCCACTTCTGCGCCCAACTCGGCAAAGCTGCGCTGCACAATGACAAAGCGGCCGTCTTCGGCCGCCAGCGCTTGCCCTGTGGCAATCGCTTGTGGGTCTTTGTCGAAGCCCAGCAGCCGCCCTTGCGGCCCGAGCTTGCTGAGGATCAGGCGGCTGTGTCCGCCACGGCCGAACGTGCCGTCCAGATAGCAACCGTCGGCGCGCAAGGCCAATGCCTCGACAGCTTCGTCGAGCAGGACGGTAATGTGGTTGAAGCCGCTATCTATGGTCACAGGATCAGGTCACGCAGTTCGTCGGGCATGGCGCCCGGTTGTTGAATAGCTGCAAGGTCGGCTGCCGAAACCACGTTCCAGGCATCTTCATCCCACAGCTGGAATTTGTTCAGTTGCCCCACCAGCATCGCCTTCTTGTCGAGCTTGGCGTACTCACGCAAACGGGGCGGCACCAGGAAACGCCCACTGCCGTCGAGCTCCAGGTCTACCGCATTGCCAATCAGCAATCGCTGCAGGCGGCGGTTTTCCTCACGCAACGATGGCAAGGCACGCAACTTGGCTTCTATCTGTTCCCACTCATCGAGGGGATAAACACACAAGCACGGGTCCACGGCGTCGATGGTCACGATCAGCTGACCGTTGCAACGCGAATCGAGCTCGTCACGGTACCGGCTCGGCATGGCGAGTCGGCCCTTGGCATCGAGACTGACGGCGTTGGCTCCGCGGAACACGGCTGCGATTCCCCACAATGTTATCTTTTTTGTGCCAGAAAACCCACTTCATCCCACTTTCTGCCACTTGCGCACACTATAGGAATCCGCCGGAGGCACCGTCAAGGCACGTTCGGAAGGAAAAGCCTTACAGGACCGAGATTTAGCGCGTTAAAGGATTGTGAAAGGTATTTCACAATGAAAAAAACACGAGAAAAATCAAACCTGCACAAGCCACTGGGGCTTGAACTTAAAGTAATTTATTAAGAGTAAGATTTTTTCGGTATTACCAAAGGGGGGTCTGCTATCGAAAGATGCAGAAAAGAAAGGTGGAGAGTCGATCTGTAAGCCGGGTTTTGTCGAGGACAGTCATTCCTCTACGACGGCCATCACTGGACGCCTCTAGCAACCTACCCGGTTCCGACGCGGGCCACGCCTGATGGAACCCTATTTGGTCTTGCTCCGAGTGGGGTTTACCTAGCCACGAACTGTTGCCAGCCGTGCGGTGCGCTCTTACCGCACCTTTTCACCCTTACCGGCACCGAAGTGCTTAGGCGGTTATTTTCTGTGGCACTTTCCGTAGGCTCGCGCCTCCCAGGCGTTACCTGGCACTCTGCCCTGTGGAGCCCGGACTTTCCTCCCCCGATCTTTTGCGGAACAAAAGACGGCAGCGACTGTCCGATCGACTCTCCGCCGACTAGGTTAACGGCACACGCGCTCAAGAACAAGCGGCAGCAGCATTTATATCAATTTGCCACTACTGGGCTTTCTGCTTATCCAGGGCAAGTTGATACAACAGGTTCTTGCGCACGCCGGTAATTTCCGAGGCAAGCGCCGCCGCCCGCTTCAGCGGCAACTCGGCCAGCAACAGGTCGAGCACGCGCTGGGCCTCGCTACTGATGGCTTGCTCGCCCTCAGGTGGACTCCAGCCACCGACCAGCACCACGCACTCTCCGCGCTGCTGGTTGCTATCACCGGCGACGAACGCCCGCAGCTCGGCCAGAGGCAAGCCCTTGAGCGTCTCGAAGGTTTTCGTCAGTTCGCGCGCCAGCAATGCCGGGCGCTCACCGCCAAACACCGTTTCCATGTCCTGGAGGGACTCGAGGATACGGTGCGGCGCTTCATAGAAAATCAGCGTGCGCGGCTCTTCGCGCACTTGCTCCAGGCGTGCCAGGCGCCCCGCCTGCCTGGCCGGCAGGAAACCTTCGAAAATGAAACGGTCCGATGGCAGGCCTGCCGCCGACAACGCCGCGATCAAGGCGCAGGCGCCCGGCACCGGCACCACGCTGACGCCGGCAGCCCGCGCCTGGCGCACCAGGTGGTAGCCAGGGTCGGAAATCAACGGGGTACCGGCATCGGAAACCAGCGCCACATCTTCGCCGGCCAGCAGCTTGCCGAGAAAGCGCCCGCCTTCGTCCCGCTCGTTATGCTCGTGGCAGGCCGCCAGTGGCGTATCGATGCCAAAGTGTTGCAGCAGGCGGATCGAATGGCGGGTGTCTTCGGCCGCGATCAGCGCTACGTCTGCCAGCACCTTGAGCGCCCGGGCGCTCATGTCATCGAGGTTGCCGATGGGAGTTGCCACCACATACAGCGTTCCCACGGTGGATTTAGAAGCCCCTGCCACATCAGTCACTGCGCACACCTGTCAGTCGGATCAAAGGCGGTATTGTAGCCCGAGCGCCTGCAACAGGGCGCAAAGAACTTCACACGCGTCCGGCGGCAAGCCACCTATAGTGAAGGATCGACACGGCGACATCGCGCCCCGGCCAGTGCTTGGGTACAATTGCCGGCCAACTTGATCGAGTAACAGGACCTTTACATGATCGCTTGCCTGCGGCTGCTCACAGCCCTCTGCCTCGCTGCCCTGCTGGCAGCCTGCGCCAGCTCGCCCTCATCCAGCCTGGGCGAACTGCCACGCACCCCGGATGCCAGCATCGAGCAACTGCTCGAGCAGGCTGCTTCCAGCAAGTCTGCACAAGACGCCGCCCTGCTGCGCCTGAGCGCAGCCGACCTGGCCTACAAGCAGAAGGACTTCCCCCGCGCCGCACGCATTCTCGAGCAGGTCCCGCTGGACACGCTCAAGCCGGCCCAGCAAGTGTTCGCCAGCACCCTGGCGGCAGAACTGGCCATGAGCCGCAACCAACCCAAGGCTGCCCTGGCCGCCCTGGCCCACCCAAGCCTGCAGCACGTTCCCGAGCTGCCGAAGGAACAGCAGGCGCGCACCTACTACGTGCACGCTGCCGCCCTGGAGGCCGACGGCCAGGCCCTGGCCGCCGCCCAGCAACGCGTTCTGCTGGCCCCGCTGCTCAGCGATCAGGCCGCCAGCGCCAACAATGACGCCATCTGGGCCTTGGTCGCCTCGCTGCCGGCCGAACAGCTGCAACAGCCGGCCAATGATCAGACCCTGGCCGGCTGGACCAGCCTGGCCCTGGCGGTGAAAAGTGCCGGCACCCTCGAGCAGCAACAGAGCGCCATCGAGAGCTGGGTCAAACAGCACCCGGACCACCCGGCTGCCAAACAGCTGCCAGCGCCACTGGTCAAGCTCAAGGAACTGGCCAGCCAACCGCTGACCAAAATCGCCCTGCTGCTGCCCCAGGAAGGGCCACTGGCCGGGGTTGCCCGGGCCCTGCGTGACGGCTTCATGGCCGCCCACTTCCAGGCCCAGCAGGCTGGCCAAGCCGCCCCTGCAGTGCAGGTGTTCGACAGCTCGCGCATCGGCTCGCTCGACGACTTCTACCGCCAGGCCCAGGCCGCAGGCGTGCAGCTGGTCATCGGCCCGCTGGAAAAACCGCTGGTCAAGCAATTGGCCAGCAAACCGCAACTGCCGATCACCACCCTGGCGCTCAACTACGCCGATGCGGGTCAGGTGGCCCCACCGCAATTGTTCCAGTTCGGCCTGGCGGCCGAGGACGAAGCACGCGAAGTATCCCGTCGAGCCCGTGCCGACGGCATGGTCCGCGCCGTAGCCCTGGTGCCGAGCGGCGAATGGGGCGATCGCGTGCTGGCTGCCTTCCGCCAGGACTGGGAAGGCAATGGCGGCACCGTGCTCGCGGCCCAACGCATTGCGCAACCGGTTGCGCTGGCCCAGCAGATTGCCGACCTGTTCCAGCTGCGCCAGAGCGAAAGCCGCGCCAAGAGCCTGCAAAGCACGGTTGGCGGCAACATCGCCGCACAACCGTCGCGCCGCCAGGACATCGACTTCATCTTCCTTGCCTCTACACCCCAGCAGGCGCAACAGATCAAGCCGACCCTGAACTTCCAGTACGCCGGTGACGTACCGGTATACGCCACTTCCAACCTGTACAGCGCCAGCGGTGACGTCAACCAGTACAACGACATGAACGGCATCCGCTTCTGCGAAACCCCGTGGCTGCTCGATACCAGCAACAGCCTGCGCCAACAGGTGGTTCAGCAGTGGCCGCAAGCCGCCGGCAGCCTGGGCCGTCTGTACGCCATGGGCGTCGATGCCTACAGCCTGGCACCGCGCCTGGGCCAACTGAAGGCGCTGCCGGATAACCGCGTCCAGGGCCTTTCGGGCAGCTTGAGCATCAATGCCAACCAGCGTGTGGAGCGCCAACTGCCATGGGCTGAATTCGCTGGCGGCCAGGTCAAGCGCCTGCCTGATACTCCGCGCTGATGGCTGCAGCATCACCAACCGGCGCCGGCCACGCCGCAGAAACCCATGCCCTTGAGTACCTTCAGGGGCAAGGCCTGCGGCTGCTGGCGCGCAACTGGCGATGCAAAGGCGGCGAGCTTGATCTGGTCATGCTCGACGCCGATACAGTAGTATTCGTCGAAGTCCGCTACCGGCTGCACGCGGCCTTCGGAGGCGCCCTCGACAGTATCGATGGGCGCAAGCAGAAACGGCTGGTGCATGCGGCCAGCCTGTTCTTGCTCAAGGAGCCTCAATGGGGCAACCACCCCTGCCGCTTCGACGTTGTCGCCCTGCAGGGTAGCCACCATGCAGGCAAACCGCTCCAGTGGCTGAAAAACGCCTTCGAGTGCTGAACCCTCTACGTTTTTTTTGCTCTATGTATCGCGGGCTGGTCGTTGTTGCGCGTAACAAAGGCCACCGCCCCATTTAAGGTCACCAGATGGACATGCAATCCCGAATTCGCCGGCTGTTCCAGGCCAGCATCGAAACCAAGCAACAGGCAATGGACATCCTGGCACCGCACATCGAGCAGGCCAGCCTGATCATGGTCAATGCGCTGCTCAATGAGGGCAAGATGCTCGCCTGTGGCAACGGCGGCTCGGCCGGCGACGCCCAGCACTTTTCCTCGGAACTGCTCAACCGCTTCGAGCGCGAACGCCCGAGCTTGCCGGCCATCGCCTTGACCACCGACAGTTCGACCCTGACGTCGATCGCCAATGACTACAGCTACAACGAAGTCTTTTCCAAGCAGATCCGCGCACTGGGCCAACCGGGTGATGTTCTGCTGGCGATCTCCACCAGCGGTAACTCGGCCAACGTGATCCAGGCGATCCAGGCCGCGCATGACCGCGAAATGATTGTCGTAGCAATGACGGGGCGCGACGGCGGCGGCATGGCCTCGCTGCTACTGCCAGAGGACGTGGAAATCCGCGTACCTTCGACAGTGACCGCGCGCATCCAGGAAGTCCACCTGCTGGCGATCCACTGCCTGTGCGACCTGATCGACAGCCAACTGTTCGGGAGTGAAGAATGACCCCTATGCGCCTTGGCCTGCTGGCCCTGACTTTGTGCCTGAGCGTTACCGGCTGCAGCTCGGTACTCACCTCTGCCCGCAATTCGCCCATTGAAGACGACCGCGGCACGCGCACCATCGGCAGCAAGATCGACGACTCGCTGATCGAAACCAAAGCCGCGGTTAACATCTCCAAGGCCAACCCGGACCTGGACAAGGGCTCGCACATCGTTGTCAGCAGCTACAACGGCATCGTCTTGCTGGCTGGCCAAACCCCGCGCGCCGACCTCAAGAGCCTTGCCGAGCAAACCGCCAGCCAGGTTCAACGGGTGAAAAAGGTGCACAACGAGCTGCAAGTCATGCAGCCGTCTTCGATCCTGGCGCGCAACAACGATGCCTGGCTGACCACCAAGATCAAGACCCAGATGCTGACCGACAGCGCCGTGCCCAGCTCGCGAATCAAGGTCATTACCGAGAACGGTATCGTCTACCTGCTCGGCCTGGTGACCCAGCAGGAGGCCAATTCCGCCACCGCCGTAGTACAGGGTGTATCGGGCGTGCAAAAAATCGTCAAACTTTTCGAATACATCGACTGAAGAACCCTGGGCCGGTAAGGCAACAATCCCGGTCTAAAAAAGGCGACCCTTGGAAGTTAATGCCTGTCAGTTAAGCGTTATTGGGGCTGCTTTGCAGCCCTTCGCGGGCACGCCCGCTCCTACACGCGATTCCCTGTGGGAGCGGGCGTGCCCGCGAAGGGCCGCAAAGCGGCCCCAATTACTAAACTGACTGGCATTAACCTTCAAGGTCGCCTTTTTTATTACTTGACCACTTTCAGGCTTGGTCGACCAGTCGGTCGCGGCGGCTGCCCACCCCCTTCTGGCGGGCCATCATCATCCGGCTGCACGTGGTCATCGTCTACCAGATCATCTTCTTCCATGTGCGGCGGTTCCAGCTCGAAGACCATGCCTTGGCCATTTTCCCGGGCATAGATACCCAGGATGGCGCCTGTCGGCACGAAAAGAGAGTGAGTCACGCCACTGAAACGGCCCTCGAAACTGACCGCGTCGTTATCCATGTGCAGGTTGCGCACCGCACTTGGCGAGATATTAAGGACAATCTGGCCATCACTGGCGAAACCATCCGGTACCTGCACCTTAGGGTATTCGGCATTGACCAGCATATGGGGCGTGCAATCGTTGTCGACGATCCACTCGTACAGTGCTCGAACCAGATAGGGGCGACTGGAGTTCATCAACGGCTCCTTAAAGCTTACGCATTTCACGTTCTACAGAGGACAGGCTCGCCTGGAATGGCTCGCGGGCGAACTGGCGCTCCATGTAATCCAGCAGCGGTTTGGCTTGCCGGGGCAACTCGATGCCCAACACTGGCAGGCGCCAAAGTATGGGCAGTAGACAACAATCGACCAGGCTTTGCTCATCGCTCATGAAACAGGCGAACTCATTGAACAATGGCGAAACACCGGTCAGGCTTTCGCGCAGGGCCTTGCGCGCTTCACTTCGGGCAGCCTCGCTGCTGCGCGAATCGAGCACGCTATCGGCCAGGGCACACCAGTCGCGCTGAATGCGGTGCATCAGCAAACGGCTGTTGCCGCGCGCAACCGGGTACACCGGCATCAGCGGCGGGTGCGGGTAACGCTCCTCGAGGTATTCCATCACCACGGTCGATTCATACAAGGCCAGGTCACGGTCGACCAGGGTCGGCACGCTGCCGTACGGGTTGACTTCGGCCAGCCTCGGCGGCAGGCGCGCCGGATCGACATCGATGACCTGCACGCTGACCCCCTTCTCGGCCAGCACCAGGCGTACCCGATGAGAATAATGGTCAGCGGGGTCGGAATAGCAGGCTAACCTGTTGGTTGCGCCCATGTAGCGGCTCCTCGCACGAGATGCTGTGCAACTTTAAATGAAAACGCGCCCGGGGCATCCTGGCATTTCTGCCAGGCGCCCCGGGCGCGTTCAACAACCAGAAATTACTGCGTGATCAGTGCACGTCCTTCCAGTATTCACGCTTGAGCAAATAGGCGAATACGAAGAAGAAAGCCAGGTACAGCAGCACATAGGTACCGATGCGCTGGCTTTCCAGTTTGACCGGGTTGGCCGAATAGGCCAGGAAGGTCACCAGGTTCTTGACCTTCTCGTCGAACTGCTCGGCGGTCAGGGTACCGGATTTCGGCGTAACGGTCAGCTGGTCACAGGCCTCATGGGTAATCGGGCTACCGGTCAACGGGTCGAATTGCTTCTTCCCATCAGTCACCGTCTGCACCTGCTTGCAGCCAATCACCTGGTTGCCCTGCAGGCCGACCAACACGTTGGGCATGCCGACGTTCGGGAACACCTTGTTGTTCACCCCATAAGGCCGCGAGGGGTCCTCGTAGAAGCTGCGCAGGTAGGTGTACAGCCAATCGGTACCGCGCACCCTGGCCACCAGGGTCAGGTCGGGCGGCGCGGCACCGAACCAGGTCTTGGCGTCTTCAGGCTTCATGCCGATCTGCATGTGATCACCGATCTTGGCCCCGGTAAACACCAGCTTTTCGAGCATCAGCTCATGGGGGATGCCCAAGTCATCTGCCACACGCTCGTAACGCTGGAACTTGGCACTGTGGCAGCCCATGCAATAGTTGGCAAACGTCCGCGCGCCGTCCTGCATCGCGGCCTTGTCAGTCAGGTCGATATCGACCTTGTCCAGCTCCAGCCCGTGTTCGGCAGCGAAGCAAAAGGCAGGCACCAGTGCCAGCAAAAATACTGCAATCAACTTTTTCATCAGCCAGTCACCCTTTCCGGAACCGGTTTGGTCTTCTCGAGCCTTGTGTAGAACGGCATCAACAGGAAGTAGGCGAAGTACAGCACCGTACACACCTGCGACAACAACGTGCGCCCAGGTGTAGGTGCCAGCACGCCCAGCACGCCGAGGATGACGAAGGCCACGCAGAACACCAGCAGGAAGAGCTTGCTGATCCAGCCTTTGTAACGCATGGAACGCACCGGGCTGCGATCGAGCCAGGGCAGTACGAACAGCACCGCGATCGCCGCCCCCATGGCGATCACACCCATCAACTTGTCAGGCACCGCACGCAAGATGGCGTAGAACGGTGTGAAGTACCATACAGGGGCAATATGCTCCGGTGTCTTGAAGGCGTTGGCCTGCTCGAAGTTCGGCTTCTCCAGGAAGTAACCGCCCATTTCCGGGAAGAAGAACACCACCGCACAGAACACGAAGAGGAACACCACCACGCCGACAATATCCTTGACGGTGTAGTAAGGGTGGAACGGAATGCCATCGAGCGGAATGCCGTTTTCGTCCTTTTTCTTCTTGATGTCGATGCCATCGGGGTTGTTCGAACCCACTTCGTGCAGAGCAAGAATATGCAACACCACCAGGCCGAGAATGACGATAGGCAGGGCGACCACATGGAGGGCGAAGAAGCGGTTCAGGGTAATGCCGGAGATCAGGTAGTCACCACGAATCCATTGGGTGAGGTCGCCACCAATCACCGGGATGGCACCGAACAGCGAAATGATGACCTGGGCCCCCCAGTAGGACATCTGGCCCCACGGCAGCAGGTAGCCCATGAAGGCCTCGGCCATCAGCGCCAGGTAGATCAACATGCCGAACAGCCAGACCAGCTCGCGCGGCTTCTGGTAGGAGCCGTAGAGCAGGCCGCGGAACATGTGCAGGTAAACCACGATGAAGAACGCCGAAGCGCCCGTGGAGTGCAGGTAGCGCAGAATCCAGCCGTATTCGACGTCACGCATGATGTACTCGACCGAGGCGAATGCCTCTTCTGCCGAGGGTGTGAAGCTCATGGTAAGCCACACACCGGTGACGATCTGGTTGACCAGCACCAGTAATGCCAGGGAGCCAAAGAAGTACAGGAAGTTGAAGTTCTTGGGCGCGTAATACTTGCTCAGGTGATCTTCCCACATCTTGGTTGCGGGGAAGCGAGCATCAATCCAGTCCATGAACTTGCTCATCATGCTTTCTCCTGGTCGACGCCGATGACGATGATATCGTCCGACTCGTACGAGTGCGGCGGTACGGGCAGGTTGAGTGGCGCCGGCTGCGACTTGTAGACACGCCCAGCCAGGTCGTAGTGGGAGCCGTGGCACGGGCAGAAGTAGCCACCCACCCATTTAGGGCCCAGGTCGGCTGGCGCAACCTCCGGGCGGAAGGTGGGCGAGCAGCCCAGGTGCGTGCACAGGCCGACGAGAATGAGGATTTCCGGCTTGATGGAGCGGACTTCGGGGTCGACATAGGTCGGCTGCACCGAAGACTTGGAATCGGGATCAGACAATTCGCCAGTAATTTTCTTCAGGTTACCGAGGATCTCCTCGGTGCGCCTGACGATGAACACCGGTTGGCCTCGCCATTCGGCTACCATCTGCTGCCCGGCCTCGACCTTGGCGATATTGACCTTCACCGGTGCCCCCGCGGCTTTCGCCTTGGCACTGGGAAACCATGACCCCACGAACGGTACCGCAGCCCCCACTGCTCCCGCTGCCCCGACCACGGATGTCGCGGCTACGAGGAAGCGGCGCCGGCCTGCGTTGACGCCGTCATTGCTCATTCAGTCCTCTCCCATCAGCTTGCTTGGCCTGTTGAACCAGGCCTGTACTTAGGTTGTGTCTGTGGCACTAAAATTTGGTCGCCATGGTAAGAAACAAATCCACACACTGACAAGGGATTAGCCGGGCAAGGGCCCACTACCAGCGCTTTGCTTGATCTGCGTCTATGCGACGAGCGGCCACAGACATGCTGACAGGTTAGTTCAAGGCAAAAAAAAAGCCCGGTTCCAAGGAACCGGGCTCTTTTCGACTGCCGAAGCGGTATTAACGCTTGGAGTACTGAGGACGCTTACGCGCTTTACGCAGACCCACTTTCTTACGCTCGACTTCACGAGCGTCGCGGGTGACGTAGCCAGCACGACGCAGAGCGCCACGCAGGGTTTCGTCGTATTCCATCAGAGCGCGGGTGATACCGTGACGGATCGCACCGGCCTGACCGCTGACACCACCACCGGAAACGGTGACATAGATGTCGAACTTCTCAACGGTCTCGGTCAGCTCGAGCGGCTGACGAACAACCATGCGAGCGGTTTCGCGACCGAAGAACACGTCCAGAGAACGGTTGTTGATGGAGATGTTACCAGTACCCGGACGCAGGAATACGCGAGCGGTTGCGGTCTTGCGACGGCCAGTGCCGTAATTTTGAGTCGCCGACATAATGAACTATCCCGTTAGATCTTCAGTTCTTGAGGCTGCTGAGCAGTGTGTGGGTGAGCAGCACCCGCGTACACTTTCAGCTTACGGTACATGTCGCGACCCAGCGGGTTCTTAGGCAGCATGCCTTTGACCGCGGTTTCGATAACACGCTCAGGGGCCTTGGCGATCAACTTCTCGAAGTTGATTTCCTTGATACCGCCTGGGAAACCGGAGTGGGAGTAGTACATCTTGTCGGAAGACTTGGCACCAGTCACACGAACCTGTTCAGCGTTGATAACGACGATGTAGTCGCCGGTGTCAACGTGAGGGGTGTATTCTGGTTTGTGTTTGCCACGCAGACGGGTAGCGATTTCGGTAGCCAGACGACCCAGGGTCTGGCCAGCGGCGTCGACTACGAACCACTCGCGCTTTACTGTTTCCGGTTTAGCAGTAAAAGTTTTCATTCTCTAAAGCCTCAGAGGCCGCCCAGCGAAAAATAGACGGCGAATCTTACTGGATAGTGCACAGCTTGCCAAGGGCAAGCGCGCAGCCGAACACTGACGCTTTTGGGGGCTCGGGTCGGGCACGCCAATATTCGACGGGGTTCTTCCTGCGTGATGGTGCATCACTTCCGCCACGCGGAGAGGGGCTGAATTATCCAGATTGCGCGAAAAATTTCAACCTGCTTTGATGAGCTTCCATTGCCAAGGAGTGTTTACCCGATGGAATACCGCCAGCTCGGCCGAACCGACCTCAACGTCAGCGCCCTGTGCCTGGGCACCATGACCTGGGGCGAGCAGAACGACCAGAACGAGGCTTTCGACCAAATTGCCCGGGCCAAGGCCGCGGGGATCAACTTCATCGACACGGCCGAAATGTACCCGGTGCCGCCACGCGCGGAAACCTACGCGGCTACCGAGCGCATCATCGGCAACTGGTTCAAGGCCAACGGTGACCGCGATGACTGGTTGCTGGCCAGCAAGGTTGCTGGCCCCGGCAACGGCATCAGCCACATCCGCGACGGCCAGCTCAAGCACAACCGCCAGCACATCGTCGCGGCGCTGGACGAGAGCCTCAAGCGCCTGCAGACCGAATGCATCGACTTGTACCAGCTGCACTGGCCGGAACGCAGCACCAACTTCTTCGGCAAACTGGGCTACCAGCACCTGCCGCACGATCACTTCACGCCGCTGGAAGAAACGCTGGAAGTGCTGGACGACCAGGTACGGGCGGGCAAGATCCGTCATGTCGGCCTGTCCAACGAAACCCCGTGGGGCATCATGAAATTCCTGCAACTGGCCGAAAGCCGGGGCTGGCCACGGGCGGTGTCGATCCAGAACCCGTACAACCTGCTCAACCGCAGCTTCGAGGTGGGCCTGGCGGAGGTCGCCATTCGCGAGCAATGCGGTTTGCTGGCGTACTCGCCGCTGGCATTCGGCATGCTGTCGGGCAAGTACGAGAACGGTGCTCGCCCGGAAAACGCCCGCCTGACCCTGTTCAGCCGCTTTGCCCGCTACTCCAACCCGCAGACCGTGGCCGCCTGCAGCCGCTACGTGCAGCTGGCCCGTGAACACGGCCTGGACCCGGCGCAGATGGCCCTGGCGTTCGTGACGCACCAGCCGTTCGTGACCAGCAACATCATTGGTGCGACCAGCCTGGAGCAGCTGGACAGCAACCTGGCCAGCGCTGAGCTGCACCTGAGCGACGAGCTGCTGGCGTCGATCGAAGCCATTCACCAGGAGCAGCCGAACCCGGCGCCTTGATCAGAGCTGCAAGCTGCAAGCTACAAGCTACAAGCTACAAGCTACAAGCTACAAGCTACAAGCTACAAGCTAAAAGACAGAGCGGTCCGCATGCTGACCTGCTTTATCTTGCAGCTTGAAGCTTGAAGCTTGAAGCTTGAAGCTTGAAGCTTGAAGCTTGCAGCTCGACCAAAAAAATAAGACGATCCAGCCGGTGATTGACCACTCTACCCTATAAGAACAATGACAATGATGTTTACCCAACCCCCCGCGTCGCTGCGGCGCGTCAGCATCCTGGCCATTGACAAGGTGTTCGCTTCGACCTTGATGCAGGCCAAGGACTTCTTCCACCTCGCCAGCCTGCGCTACGGCAAGCAGCTGGGCCTGGGCTTGCAGCCCATGTTCGAGATCCGCTTGGTGAGCCCCGATGGCCTGCCCGTGGACAGCTTCAGCAATGTACAGCTACCGGTCGACGGCGGCCTGGATGACGCCGATGTCATCATCCTGCCAGCCTACTGGGACGACTTCGACAACCTGCTGCAACGATACCCCCAGGTGCTGCCGTGGCTGCGGGACCAGCACGCCCGCGGCGCGGTGCTGTGCGCCGAGGCCAGTGGCGTGTTCTGGCTGGCCGAAAGTGGCCTGCTCGACGGCAAGGAGGCGACCACCTACTGGCGCTTCTTCAGCAGTTTCGCCGAGCGCTTCCCGAAGATCCGCCTGAACCAGGACAAGCACCTGACCGACGCAGACAACATCTATTGCGCTGGCGGCGCCACTTCGGCCTGCGACCTGTACATCTATCTGATCGAGCGTTTCTGCGGGGCCAATGTGGCCCGTGCGGTGTCGCGCGACATCCTTTACGAAGTGCAGCGCAACTACACCCCGGGGCGCATGGGGTTTGGCGGGCAGAAGCTGCATCAGGACCTGATCATCCTGCAGATCCAGCACTGGCTGGAAGAGCACTTCGCGGACAAGTTCCGCTTCGAGGATGTGGCCCGCAACCATGGCATGAGCATTCGCAACTTCATGCGCCGGTTCCAGGGGGCGACCGGTGACAAGCCGCTGCACTACCTGCAACGGCTGCGGATCGAAACGGCCAAGGGGTTGTTGTCGAGCACGCGCAAGAGCATCAAGACCATCAGTTACGAGGTCGGTTACGACGATGCCAGTTTCTTTGCGCGGCTGTTCCGCCAGCATACCGAGTTGTCGCCGAACCAGTACCGGCAGCAGTTCATGCAGGAGGCTTGAGGGCTTCCAGCAGCGGCAAGTTTCTAGCTGCAAGCTACAAGACAAAGCAAAAAGCCGGAGCAGCTCATGGCCTGCTCCGGCTTTTTCTTGAGCCTTGCAGCTAGAAGCTTGCCGCTGATCTCAGGGCTTGTGCGCCCGAGACAGGAACTCGTGCGACTGCATCTCCAGCAGGCGGCTCAGGGTACGCTGGAACTCGAAGCTCAGGCGCCCACCGGTGTACAGGTCTTTTAGCTCCACCTCGGCCGAGATGATCAGCTTGACGTTGCGGTCGTAGAACTCGTCCACCATGTTGATGAAACGCCGCGCGATATCATCGGTGGTCACCCCCATCTGCTCGACATTGCTCAGCAGCACCGCGTGGAAGATCTTGCCGAGCTCGATGTAGTCGTTCTGGCTACGCGGCCCGTCGCACAATGCCCGGAAGTCGAACCAGGCAACATCGTCGCACGTCCGCAAGGCATTGATCGGGCGGTTCTCGATCATCAGCACGTCATTTTCGACTGCCTGGGTGCATTCCGGGGTCAGCGCCTTGAAGCTGGCACGCATGCTTTCGTGCGCCGCCTCATTGAGCGGGTAGTGGAACAGTTCGGCCTGCTCCAGATGACGCAGGCGATAGTCCACGCCGCTGTCGACGTTCACCACGTCGGTGTACTGCTTGATCATGGCGATTGCCGGCAGGAAACGCGCGCGCTGCAGGCCGTCCTTGTACAAGCCGTCGGGCACGATGTTGGAGGTGGCGACCAGCGACACGCCGTTCTTGAACAGCTCTTCCATCAAGGTGCCGAGGATCATCGCATCGGTGATGTCCGAGACGAAGAACTCGTCGAAGCAGATCACCTTGGCCTCTTCGCTGAAGCGCTTGGCAATGATGGTCAGCGGGTTCTTCTCACCCTTGAGGGTCTTCATTTCCTCGTGCACACGCTTCATGAAGCGGTGGAAGTGGGTGCGCATCTTCTGCTTGAACGGCAGCGCCTCGTAGAAGGTATCGACCAGGTAGGTCTTGCCCCGCCCTACCCCACCCCAGAAGTACAGGCCCTTGACCGGGGTCTGCTCCTTCTTGCCGAACAGCTTGCCGAATACCCCCGGCTTGTTGTTCTGCGCCTGTACCAGGTCGTCATACAGGCGCTGCAGGTGACGCACCGCAGTTTCCTGCGCCGCGTCATGGAAGAAGTCGGGACGTTTCAGATCTGCTTGATAGCGTTCTAAGGGAGTCATGATTCGTTAGCGAGGCAACAAAAAACGGGCCGTCACTGTAGCGACCGGCCCGCTTTATGGCAATTAGAGTTGCGGCGAATTGCCTCAGTCCTGTTGTGGAGCCAGGGCTTCGTGCAGGCTGTGAATGGCCGCATCCCGCGCTTCAGCGCTGGCGAACTGCGGCCCATCGGCAACCTGTTCACCGTTGAGCCACACGCCGAAACCCAGGCCCTGCACACGCACATCGGCCTCAGCTCCCTGCTGCAGTTGCTTGCTCACCGCACCTGCACTCTTGCCGTCGGCAAAGCTGCGCGACAGCAGCAGTTGCTCACCGTCGGCGGCCAGCAGGCGGAAGCGGAAGCTGCCGTCCTCATCACGGAAGCTGACGAAACGCGCGCTCTTGGCGGCCTTTTTCTTCACTTCGGTACTGGTTTGCACGCTGCTGCGGAACGAGCGCAGGCCAACCGCCTCGCGCAGTTGCTCAAGGAACGGGGTGGCAATCTTGCGGGCCTTCGCGGCCCCCGCCAGCAGGACATCCTCAAGGTCGGCCGGGCGCGCGATCAGCTGGTGGTAGTGCTCGCGTTTTTCCGCCAGCTCGCCGTCCAGCAGCTGGAACAGGCGCTGCTTGGCATCGCCCCAGCCCAAGCCTTGCAACAACTCGTCGCGGAACCCGGCGCACTGTTCTGGCGTCGCGAACGCCTGGTAGAGGGTGAACAGGTGCGAAGTGTCCGGGTCCTTGGCTTCGCCGGGCGCACGCGAATCGGTCACGATGCGCGAGATGGCGTCTTTCATGTCCTTGGCGCTGGTGAACAACGCAATGGTGTTGTCGTAGCTCTTGGACATCTTGCGCCCGTCCAGGCCCGGCAGGGTCGCCACGCTTTCTTCGATCACCGCTTCTGGCAGGGCGAAGAACTCCTTGCCTTGGCCGAACAGGTGGTTGAAACGCTGACCGATGTCCCGAGCCATTTCCACGTGCTGGATCTGGTCGCGGCCCACCGGCACCTTGTTGGCATTGAACATCAGGATGTCGGCCGCCATCAGCACTGGGTAGCTGAACAAGCCCATGGTCACGCCGGCATCCGGGTCTTCACCGGCTTCCACGTTCTTGTCCACCGAGGCTTTGTACGCATGTGCACGGTTGAGCAGGCCCTTGGCTGCAACGCAGGTCAGCAACCAGGTCAACTCGGGGATTTCCGGAATATCGGACTGGCGGTAGAAGGTCACCTTGTCGGCGTCCAGGCCACCGGCCAGCCAGGTGGCGGCGATTTCCAGGCGCGAGCGCTGGATGCGCAGCGGGTCGTCGCACTTGATCAGCGCGTGATAGTCGGCCAGGAAGTAGAACGAGTCGACACCGGGCTGCTGGCTGGCACGGATCGCCGGGCGGATGGCGCCGGCGTAGTTGCCCAGGTGCGGAGTGCCGGTGGTGGTGATACCGGTGAGAATGCGCGTGGTCATGGGTGTTCGCTTATTCAGGCTTGGCTCAGTTCGAAAGGCGCGGCAGCAGCAGATCCTTGAGATCGGTCAGCTTGCCATGAAAGAAGTGTCCGCATTCTGCCACTTTCAGCAGCTCATGGGGACGCGACAGGCTGTCGGACCAATCGTAAACCAGCTGCGGCGCGACCACTTCATCGGCCTCCGGCTGCACCACGGTGATCGGGCATTGCTGTGGCAACGGGAATTCGTCGGTCAGGCGCATTACCGCTGGGGCGATCATGAACAAGTGCTGCAGGCTCACCCCACCCGCCTCCAGGCGGCCAGCCAGACTGGTGGCAACGAAACCGCCGAACGAGAAGCCCATCAGCACCAGCGGCAATTGCGGGTGCTTATCGCGCAGCCAGGCCGCAGCAGCCTCGGCATCGGCCACTTCGCCTGCGCCCATGTCGTGGCTGCCAGCGCTCTGCCCGACACCCCGGTAGTTGAACCGCAGGGTCACATAGCCGGCATCACGGGCGGTGCGCTGCAGGGTCGAGACCACCTTGTTGAGCATGGTGCCGCCCTGAACCGGGTTGGGGTGGCAGATCAGCACCGCGCCGCGGGCATCGGCCACGTCCAGGTACAAGGCTTCCAACTGGCCACTGGGGCCATCGATGAACAAGGGGGTTTCGCGGACAAGCAAGGCACTACTCCGTGACCTCGGGGTGGGTCGTTTCGTCTAGGTGAGGAATTCTGTTCTGATTTGCGATCGCTCGCGGTATACAGCGCAGGTCTGAGCCGTTAACGTAAAGCAAAGCCGTTTATAGAGGAAGGACTCGTGGAACTCTCGCTCCTTGTTTGGTTGTTGCCGACCTTGGCCCTGGTCATTGGCGTGGTCGTCGGTTTCGTCGTGGCTCGCCTGCTGCCCAATGCCGCGCCCAGCAGCACACAGCGCCAGCTGGATGAAATGCAGAAACGCTTCGACAACTACCAGAACGAAGTGGTTACCCACTTCAACAGCACTGCAGTACTGGTCAAGAAGCTGACCCAGAGCTACCAGGATGTCCAGGATCACCTGGCCGACGGTGCCAACACCCTGGCGCTGGACGAACTGACCCGCCAGCGCCTGCTGGCCGCCCTGCACTCCGAAGGTGCGCATGGCCCACGTGATCGCCTGACCCCACCGAAGGACACTGCCGAAGTGCCGCGTGATTATGCGCCCAAAGCGCCGAATTCCCCGGGCATGCTCGACGAGAGCTACGGGCTCAAGCGTTGATTCGCTGAACATGAAAAAGGCCTCGCGAGAGGCCTTTTTTGTGGGCAGCCCAGGTACGCAACAGCGGGCACCGGCTACGCCGGTGTTCGCGAGCACGCCCGCTCCCACAGGCCCTTGCTAAATCAATAAGTTATGTACTGTTCTATGGAACGGCCGGCCCAAGCAACCTAGCTGCAAGCCTGCAATGCCTGCTCGACATCCGCCAGCAGGTCTTCCACATCCTCCAACCCCACAGACAAGCGCACCAACCCCTCCGAGATCCCGTGATGCGCCCGCTCCTCTGGCGTATAGCTGGAATGGGTCATGCTCGCGGGGTGCTGCGCCAACGACTCGGCATCCCCCAGGCTCACCGCCCGGGCAAACAGCTGCAGTGCGTTCATGAACCTGCGCCCGGCCTCGATTCCACCCTTGAGCTCAAAAGCAATCATCCCGCCCGGCAAACGCATCTGCCGCTGCGCCAGCTCGTATTGGGCGCACGATGGCAAGCCCGGGTAGTGAATGAGCTCGACCTGAGGCTGCCGAGCCAGGAACTGCGCCACCTCCAGCGCATTGGCGCAGTGGCGGTCCATGCGCAGTGCAAGGGTCTTGATCCCGCGCATCAGTAAAGCCGCGTCATGCGGGGACAGCACCGCCCCGGTCATGTCTTTCAGCCCTTCCAGACGGATACGGTCGACCAGCGCCTTGCGCCCCACCACCAACCCCGCGGTGATATCACCATGGCCACTGAGATACTTGGTCGCTGAATGCACCACCAGGTCCGCCCCCAACGCCAGTGGCCGCTGCAGGTAGGGCGTGCAATAGGTATTGTCGACCACGATATGCAAGTCATGCCCGCGCGCCACCTCGGCGACCGCCGCGATATCCACCAGTTGCATGTTGGGGTTGGCAGGCGTTTCAAAGTAGATCATGCGTGTTTTGCTGGTGATAGCCGCCTTCAGGGCCTTGATGTCATTGAAGTCGACGTGACGGACCCTCACCCCGAATTCGCCAATGCCGTGATGAAGGAAAGCAAAGGTACAGCCATACAAGGTACGCCCGACGATCAGCTCGTCACCGGGCCGCAGCAGGGTCCAGATCGACGAGGTAATGGCCCCCATCCCCGACGCCAGGGCCAGCCCCGCCTCGCCACCTTCCAGCGAGGCCATGCGCTGTTCGAGCAAGGCCAAAGTGGGGTTGGAGATGCGGCTGTAGAAATGCCCCGGCTCCTCCCCGGCGAAGCACGCAGCGCCATACTCGACGCTGGGGAAGGCATAGGTAGCGGTCTGGTACACCGGCGGCACCAGGGCGCCGCCGTGGGAAAGCGGATCGTAGCCATGATGAATGGCCCGCGTGGAAAAACCGGTGTTGTTATGGGAGTCGCGCATGGCAACAGCCTCTGGTGGTTTGTTATAAGTTTATGCCACCGAGCTGCCCGATTTTTTCCAAAGTAGCCCACGCATCTGGGCACTGATTGAAACAAAAACAATAATTACCGGACCAGGAGGGCAAAACATGCCTTCGAGCCTCGACCGCACCGACCGCGCCCTGCTCGCCGCCCTGCAGGACAACGCCCGCCTCACCGTCGCCGAACTCGCCGACCAGGTGGCACTGACCACCTCGCCCTGCTGGCGACGGGTGAAATTGCTGGAAGACAACGGCTATATCACCGGCTACCAAGCCATCCTCTCGCCCAAGTCGCTGGGGTTTGGCGTGACCGCGTTCGTCAGCATCATGATGGATTCGCATACCAAGGACATGGCGCTGGCATTCGAGCAGCGGCTGATGGAAATTCCCGAGATCGTCGCCTGCCACAACATTTCGGGGCGGTATGACTTTTTGCTGGAGATACTGGCGCGGGATTTGGAATCGTTTGGGGAATTCACGCGGGAAGTGCTGCAGCGGTTGCCGGGGGTGAAGGAGATCTATTCGAGTTTTTCGTACAAGGCGGTGAAGGAACGACGGGTGATACCGGTGTCGGAAAAACACATCTGAGACAGATCTTTCCGAGCGGTGGGAACGGTCCTACTGATTGATAGGCCGGTGATCCCTGGGGGGTATGACCGGGAAATCTACAAGCGCCTAAATGAGGTAGAAAGCCTCTTTCGGCGTCTGAAAGGCTTTCTCAGCATTTTCCCCTACGTTAAAAATCTCGATAGAATGCCGCCCTCCTGGCGTTTGCCGGCTTAGCCAAATGCTTCTTTGACCAGAGTTTCGAACATGCTGTAGGCCAACAGCGCTTCACGACGGTAATCCTCGTCGTTGGCGTCCAAGGGCGTCACCAGCAAGCTCTCGATCTCGATGACATTGTTGGTAGCGTCATGCTGGTAGTGCAGCAGCACCGAAATACCGTAGTTGTCGCCACACAAGCTGTAGCAGACATTCATGTACTGCGGTTTGAGCAGCGCCAGGCCGTGGATCTGGCTATGGATGGCCAAGGCACAGACCCTGGCCTGGCAGGTCGCGGCGAAGGCCGACTTGGGCAGTTTCTCGGCGTAGGCCGCGTCGCCGATCACATGCACATTCGGTACTAGCAGGGACTCCAGGGTCTGGGTGTTGACCGGACACCAGCCATGTTCGGCGGCCAGGCCGTTGTGCCGAGAAAAATCATCAGCCTGCTGGGGCGCGATTATGTTGATCACCTGGCCGCTGACCGGCCCACCCTCGGTCAGCAACTGCCCCCTAGCCTCATCGAGGCCTTGCACGGTCCCTCCCTGCAAGGCACCGATCCACTGGATGTTGGCCTGCTCGCTACCATAGCCATAGAAACGCTTCCAGGCTTGCTCGAATTGTGCCTGCTTGGCGAACCGCGGCTTGGCGTCCAAGACGATCACCCGCGAATCGGGCTTGTGGGTCTTGAGATAGTCGGCAATCAGGCTGGCCCGTTCATACGGCCCGGGCGGGCAGCGGTAATCGTCCACGGGTACCGAAATCAGCACATTGCCACCGTTGGGCATGGCCTCCAGTTGCTGCCGAAGCAGACGCAGTTGCTCGCCGCCGCCCCAGGCATGAGGCACACGGCTGGCCACCGCCTCGCTGTAACCAGCGATGCTGTCGTACTTATACCCAATGCCCGTTGCCACTACGCACCGGTCGTAGCCGAGCACCGAACCGTCGGCAAGCCTGACCTGCTTGCGTTTGGCATTGATCGAGTGCGCCTTGTGATGGATCACCTCGATGCCCTCGGCGCGTAATTGCTCGTAACCAAAGATCAGTGTTTCTTCATCCCGCTTGCCCACCAAGTACTCGACGCCCAGCGGGCAGCAGTGATATTGCCGGCAGGGCTCGACTAGAGTGATGCCGACATTGGAATCCAGGCGCCTGAGAGTACGAGCGAAAGTCGCGCCGGCAAAACCACCGCCGATCACCACCACGGCATAAGAGCGGGCCGCCAGGGGCACCGTCGGTCTGGCCAGGGCCTGAATAGAGGAAGCGCCAATACCGGTGGCCAGCCACTTGAGCAGCCGTCTACGTTGTGGGCTTATCGACATAGAACCTCCTGTATGCAACCTTGCAGGTAGCCCAGAAGCTGCTGCAACTCCTCGTCATTGAGAACAGACATCGCACTGGCCATTTCTTCAGGCATCGTTCGTTGGCCTGTGGCCATATCCTTAAGCACTCCTTGCATATACAGCGCATTCTGTCCTTTCAAATACGGCGTATCCGACTGCTTTTCATGGCAACTGGAACAGTGTTGCGCGTAAAGCCGCTCACCTTGTTCGTGTTCTTGAGGCACGACCTCCCCCAGAGAACCTTTCGGCAGGCGGCTGTAATATTCGGCGAACTGCCTGAGCGTCTGGTCGTCGTACCCTTCCATCGCCCGGTTCATGATGGTGCCTTTGAGGGTGCCGTCACGATAGGCTACGAGGGTCTTGTACAGATAGGCCTCGGACTGGCCGGCCAGAGAAGGAATCGCCCCCGGCGTGCGTAGCCCCTCGAAACCGTGGCAATTGATACAACCGTTGGTCAACATGACCGGCTCGCCACGACTGCTGCCTTGCAGACTGGGAGCCGAAAATACCAGACCGATCAACAACGATCCGATAACCACGCGCATAGTCTGGACTCCCTCTGTGCCTTGTGTCGGCCGTGGCAGCCGAGTCCTCCCATCGATCACTCAGTGAGTACGTTGTTCATGTAAACCTTGGTGTGACGCAAGTACTCCTTGGGAATGTGGTAACCACCGTAGGCTTTCACATGGCCGTCGATGTAGGCGCTCATGGCCTCGCGCGAAGCAAATATCTGCTTGGCCCGCTCGAACGTCGCAGGGTCGCTGTAGATCATCAGGTGAATCAGCGGCTCGCCCAGTTCGGTGGGGATCAGGTTGATCACCTTGACCTCCTCCTTCGACTTGCCAGCATAAGTTTGCATGTATGCAGCCTGGGAGGTGACGAAGGTATTCAGGAACGCCTCTTCCTGGCCTTTGGGTGGTTCGAAAACGATGGTCATCGCCTTGCTGGTGGAGGTCGCAGCCGGGGTCAGGGATTTCGGGGTCTGAGTTTGAGCCCATGTATGGCTGCCAAAAAAACACAGGAAGCCAACTAAGCTAAGACGCGCTATAAGGGTGTTCATCGCTATCACCGTTATCGTTACTGATGAATTTTTTTACGCCGAGCCAAGCACGTCCGGCGATCAGGTCCGGGTGGTGGACTCGAGGCTTTTCTTATTTGTGCAACACGACTGAAATCATTCGTCCGTCAAAGTCCGCCGTCGGGTTGGCGGTATCCCTGGGGACAACCTGCACCGAGCTGATTTCCACGCGGCGATAGTGTTCGAACATCACGCGCTGATATTCCGGAGGCAGCAAGGACCGGATGCAGAATAGGGCTAGGCGCCCGTTATCGCCGAGCAGCGACTGCGCGGCGAACTTGAGGAACCTGAGGTTCTCGTCGTCAACCGCCTCCATGTCATCAGCGAACGGATCGAAGAAGATCGCCGAATAACGCTGGCTTCGGGTGTCAAGCTGCTGCCAGTAGCCGGGGTGCAACTGAATGTTCGCACGCGCGCCCTTCCAGCGCTCAGCCTGGACCAGCACCTGTGGGTGGGGCTCGACAATGGTATGGGACGCCGGGCCGAACTCCTGCAGCATGCTGGCCGAGATACCCATGCCGAAGCCGATTTCCAGTAGCCGGTCATCAGGCGTGAGCTTGAGGTCCTCGACCATCCTGCCGATCAGTGGCCTCTCCCATTCGTGCATGACGAACTCGTCGCCAATGCGCAGCGAATCGCCGGTGTAAATCACCTCTGCCGCCAGATAGTCCTTGCGTTGCGGGTCCATGAGCACTCCTTTTCTCTTCACTCAGGGTAGGTTTGGAGATACCGCCAACAGGGCTGGGGCGTCACCTCACCAGTTTCAATTCGGGCCTACCGACGAATGCTTGCGCCGGCGTTACATTCGATTTCAGCAGCAGGGTCTGGAACCCGCCCTTGAACGGAACCCTGGCGAGGATCGCTAGGTACAGCGAAAAGCCCTGCAGCGTCTGCAGGGGCAAACTGGCAAGCACGGCATAAACGATTTCCAGAAGCAACTGGTCGAGATAGATCACCAGGGTTCTTTCGCTATGCCGGCGGAGAATCGCTTCCAGTTCGATGGCAAACGCATGATAGAGAGTGTTGAGGCTCTGGCTGCCATAGCGACCAGCATAGGGATCGAACAACCAATCCATCTTGCAGGCCCCATGGACCTGCTGCGGATCATATAACTCGTGCTCGAAGACCAGGGTCTGAATCTCCAGGCTGCCAGCCAGCGCCAGGACTGGGGCATAGCAGGCCGATCGGCCGGACAGCACTAGCAGGTCGCCATGTGCGCGCTGCAGCGTCTGCAGGTGATTTTGTAATAACGCCTCGTCGAACTGCCGCGCGCGACGCATGAGAATTACGTTCATCTCGTCGAACTCCTGAAGACAGCCTCGCAAGCCATCAATGCCTCGATATGCCGCGTACGGGTAGCGCCGACGATACAAGCGTCGACCTGCCGATGATGAAAGGCGTAGTCCAGCGCAGGCTCCAGGGGAATATCGCCGCCCGCCAGGCAATGCACAGCGTACAGGCGGGAGCGGGCCTTGATCTGGCGCAAGTAGCCGGCATAGCTCGCGCATTGCATGCTCAGCAGGTTGACCGGCACCGCAGCGCCGGCAAACGATCGTTCTCTCAACACCTGCAGGAAGCTGGCGCTGGGGTGGAACCCCAGGAGAATCCGCGAGGCCGCCGGAATGACCGCCTCCATCTGCTGCAGGATCGCGTCGAGCAAGATGTATTGCTGTTGCGCGAGCAGAATGTCCAGCCAGTCGCCTCCCAGTGTTACCAGGCCGGGCTGGCAGCAACGGATGATATCGAGGTCTTCGGCTATCTGTTGCACATCGGCGGCGAAGATGTAGCCAGGAGCGCTGTAGTAGTAGACAGGGTTGGCCTGGACCTGACGAACACTGACGCCCTGGCCCGTTGCCTGCTCGGTCACCCGCATCAGAAACCGTGAATGATAGATATGCCGCGCTCGTTGGCCACCAGCCAAGGCATTGCTGACGGCCTTGGCCGTAGGCCAGTCGCCGCTGGCCAGGCCCAGGCCGGTACTGGCCAGGACTCTGCGCGCGATCCCCTCGACCTGTTGCGCCGAATAGGCACTCCCGTAGCGTTTGAGAAACCCCCGGTCGCCCAGATATAGAATCGGCTCATCCATGAGTATTTCCTTGCATCGAGCAATCACCGATTGCCAGCTCGCCGAGCTCAATGTCATGTTCCAGTCGGCAACGATGATCCACCAGCACCAGAGTGTTGCCGCTACTCTCGGCGTACCGGTGTAACGCTTGCACACGCTCGACCAATTGCTCGGTGCGCAAAGCGCTGAACGGCTCATCCAGTAACAACAAATGGTGGTGGTCCTCCGGCAACGCGCTCAGCCAGGTATCCAGCCAGTTGCTTGCGTCGGGTTTACCGCCGAGCAGCGCCAGGACATTGCTGTCCAGGTAATAGCGGGTTGATATCAAGGCCTGCTCCGCGCCCGCTTCTTCAATGACCACGTCGGTGATACCGGCCACGCCCTTGAGGTACTCGCTCTTGCCGGAGCCGGAGAGCCCCGATAACGAATACAACCGGCCCCGTTCCAGGCTCAGGGCACGATAGGCACGTTGAGCAACAAAGGGCGCAATGCTCAGGCTCTGCCCGCTGATTGCCACGGCGACCGAGCTTTTGGGCCGGGCAAAATGTTGCAGGCGCGCCACCGATACCGACTGCGATTTGAAACCCGTGATGGCCAGAAATACATTGGCCAGGTCGGAACGCACCAGCAGCAAGGCCGTGACCGCGAGCACAAAAGCCGAATCGATAGTTCGGTAGAGGCTGCCCATCAGGACCACCAGGACAATCACCAAGTCGCTGAGCAGGGTGCAACTAGCCGCCATGACGGTGCGGGTGATCACACTGCGCATGCGGGTGGTGTAGAAATGCTTCAGCCCCTCGGCTATCGCACCCCGCTGCGTGAGCGCCAACCAATCGCCCAGACGTTCGAAACCCACAGCACTGGCCTGGGAAACAGAAAACGCCACATGGGCCGAGCGCAGCAGGGAGTCGAATCCCTTGACGCTCTCCACTCGGGTCCGATAGAGCTCGCTAATCGAAAGCCGGTACAACACCGCCAACAGGCCGCTGAACAGCAGCGCCACGGCGATGCCGAATAGGCCGAACCCCAACCACAAGGCCACCCCATTGCACAGCAACAGCGCGATGATCCAGGCAATGTCGTGGGCATACCAGGCGATGCGTTCGAATGTCGTGGTGACATCTCGAGAAACCACCTGCAGCGCATCGGCCAGGCCGGTAACCCTGATGTCTCGCAGGCCACCGGTGAACAAGCGGGAAAAGCGGCTGCGCAACAGACTCTCGATAAACAGCCCAGCAGCGCTTCCTGCGCTTACGCCAAGCACGGCGTACAACAGCACCTGCCAGGGCGAGAAACCTGCCTCTGGCAGCGTCAGGTTGGCCGCATAAGTCATCATCAGCGCCGGGACCAACAACATCAGCACACCCCAGCAACAATACTTGAACAGATCGCCGAGACTGTAGCGATCCAGCGCCGGGTCACAGGCCGACACCGTCGAAGCCGTCCGCTCACCGACCTCCGCCAAGCCCTCGCGCTGCGCTATCGCTCTTGCAGCCGAGGGGCTGAAGCTGACCCAGGATAGACGCTCCAAGGCGTCTTTCACTGCCAGCGCGGCCGCGGCGTCCAACGCCGAGAAGTCATGGTCGATACTCAGCGTCCCGTCCTGGGCATGGGCGAGAAACACCCCGCGCAGCAGTTGCAAGCGAAGCCGCTGCCCGGCAGAGAGGTTGCTCCCGTCCAGCTCGATGGGCAGTTGCAGGACCTGCCTTGGATCTTGCCCCAGCTCGGGTACCAGCCGGAAAGCGCTCAGCAACGCGTGCAGGTCCTCGCGCTGGCTCTCCAGCGGGCCAGGAATCAGTTCGATCAGCGCCGCAGGCCAGATCGGCCAGGTGGCATCGAACTCGATCACGCCGCGCGCTTGGTTGGCGGCGGTGGGTCGCAATATTTGATGCCTGGAGGAATTCTGATACAGGCCATTGAGCGCTTCCAGGGAGCGGACGACGGCCTTGTAACTCACATAGGAGCGTGGCAACGCGAGCACTGCTGCCAGCAACGGAATGCTCATCCAGAAAATCGCCCCATCCCAGACCATGGCCGATTCCGAGGTGCCCAGCAGCCCCACCATGACAAAGGGTATCAAGCGGCCGAAACCGATGATGTAGCTGTCGGCCCCGCGTAACAACGTATCCAGGTTGCGCAGGGAGCATTCGCCCGCCAGTGTCCGCTCGATGCCCTGTAAGGCAGTCTGGTCAGCGAACTGCTTGAGCCACGGCCCTTTGCGCAACCATGCCGAACACTGTTCGATCCGCTGCGCCGCCATATCCATGATCCGCTGGTAGTTGTGGTCCGAGAGCCTGGACAACAGATAGGAAAGCGGCAGGAACACACCGGTTACCGCAACTGCCCAAAACCCTGCCGCGCCGTAGACCAGCAACGTCAGCAGGAGTGAAAACAGCAGGAAAACGGGAATAGCCAACAGGTTAACGCTAGCACCGAAGCCATCGAGAATGACGCTGAAATCCCGCGAAACCAACCGTTCAAGCACCGACACCTCTACCCGGGGCTGCATCTTGCGCGCCAGAAGGCGCTCGAACTCGCGGCATAACTTCAAGGATATGTAGCGTTCAAGGTTGAGCTCGCTCACCACCAGCAAGAACCCGCTGATGGCCAAGAACGCCAGGAGCGCGGTGTCTGCGGGCAAGACATTGGCACCTCCTTGGACCGCCACCAGGGTGCTCAGCTTGTAGATAAAAAGCAGCGGTACGCTGTATTGCAACAACGACACCAGTACATAAGCGCCGACCGCCCAGGGCGCCAAGCTCAAGGCCAGTCCGAAAAAACCATTGGCGAGGGCTCGTCCCTCGGAGCGAGCGGTCGTCCGGTAGCGCAATGCCGGAGTAAAACAATACATCCACTTCACGGCCGCGCCTCCTCGCAGTACACCCGACCAGGTTCCAGGGCCTTTACACGTTGCAGGCAGTCTCGGATTTTCTGCAGATCGTAATAGTGGGCGGGAATTTCCCGGCATGCGCAGTAACGGGCCACCCATTCCTCCAGATTCCACGAAAACGCCGGGCCTGCCCTCAGGAAACGGCTCAAGGACAAGATGTCGAACCACACGCTGCGCTGCAGGGAATGAGTCTCTAGGTCAAGGATGCGCACACCATCCACGGTAACGAGTAGATGCTCCGGCTTGCAGTCGCCGATGCTGATGCCTTGCAGGTCGAACGGAGGGAAACGGCAGCGGGACGACAGGCAGGGGTCGAAAAATTCAGGGGTACTGCGGTACCCGATGACCCGCTGGATATTCCCCAGGGCCGTGGCATGCATCGCCGCGTAGGCGGCAATTACCTCAGGCAGGTCGGCCGGACCGGGCAAACGACCCTGGAGATATTCCAACACCAGTACCTGATGCCGCACATCCTGATAGCGCATGCCTGCGATCGGCCCCGAGCGGAACAGCAAATAGCCGCTGACTTCGGCGGCATAGGCCGCCTCGTCGAAATAACGCTTGATCACCACTTGCTCGCCCGAGGCGATGCACAGGCCGGAGCAGACCAGGGACTTCACCGACTGGCTGAGTACCCGCAGAACCTGATAACGCTCGGCCAACAGCTCGGCGAGCGCCTGCCGCCGACGCTGTACCTGAGCGGCGCCGAGGCGCTCCAGATACACGTGTTCAAAGGCTCTTTGCCCGCTCATGGAGCAATCGCCAGGGATATTTCATAACTGCGCAAGGCGCGTTCATAGTCCACTTGCTCGTTGTAATATTCGAGCCAGAACGCCAGCGGGCTGTCATAGCGATCGCAGACATACCACTGTGATGCCGACAGGTTAAGCAGCTCCCATATCTGCAACTCGCCGAGAAGCAACTGGCAAAAATCGTCATGGTCGACACGGATGCCGAAGGGATAACGCTTTATCGCCTCCGCACCTTCCGCCGGCACTTCGACGAACTCGACTCTGGATACGTCCAACAGCCATTGTTGGTCGATGCCGTCGTCTCGGGTCAATTGCAGCACCACCCGGCCCGGACCAACAGGGCGCCCCAGGTAGTTGCACTGGGTCATCAGCACCTGGCCGTAGCGGGTAATCAGCCAGGTCCTGGCCATTTCATCGAGATGGGCCTTGATCCGCTGTGTGTCGAGCGAGAGCGTCCTGCGTCGCTCTTTCGCCGGACATCCCCCGCCTGTTCCTCGGATGCGCAGATCCAGTCCGCTGGTTCGCCAGGCTGTGCTGGTGCCACGTCAAAGCTTTCGCCCGGGGCGAGGGCGTGCACCGTCCGCAATAGCGATAGTTCGCTGCAGATCTGCGCCAGTTCGAGGTTCGACCAGGGATGATGCACCTTGCCCAAGGGGTCGCGATAGCCATTGCCCGCGAGGATCAGAGTCGGCACCTGATTCAGTCGACGCATCGGCTTGTTTACAATTTCGTCCAGCAGGCGCAAGCCAGACACCCGCGCGTAGCGCTGGTCGGGCACCGGTAACAGGTTGTCCAGGCCAATCGGCCCTTGAGCCCCGCTGCTCTGGAAATTATTGGTCATCACCATGACCTGGGGCCAGACAACGGCTCCACTATTGACATCAGCAAAGTAGGCGTCGGCGATGCGGGTATCGGACTGGATGAACACTGCCTCGCGGCCCTGATGCTCGACATGCAGCGATGCAACCCGGCTGTCCCAGAACAGTACCTCGGTGCTGGGCATGTAGAAGCGCAGGCTCAGCGCGCCAACGACGAACCCGGCCTGAGTATCGACCCGCCGCACCTCATAACCACAAGCACGGACAATCGCCTCGGCCGCGCCGGGAAACAGTTCCGGGACATAGACCATCTTGCGCTTGAGCAAATGCCCATAGTCCGACGATAGGCGGTGCAAAGAGGCCGGGTGAAAGTGCTGCAGGTGCTCGGTGGTCAAGACGATCCCATCCACCGTCGGCATGCGCTGTAGATCGACATTGCGCGCAGGGACTATCTCGAACTGCCGGTTGACATCGGAACCGAAGCCACGCCCCAGCACCGGGTCAATCAATACATGGCTATTGCCTGCCTGCAGCGACCAGCTTTCGTGACCGATCATAGTCAGCTTCATGGGCACACCTTCAGGTTCCGCATACTGCGCCCGATGATTTTCGCCAATAGCTTAGGGCTGCCGTTCTCGCCGTAGTAGCTGTAGAAGAACGGGATCAGGCCGTCGAAGATGCCGTCCTCGAACCAGGACTGGACCGAAACGCCCACGATGTCCCAGATCTGCAGGTCTCCCTCGACCATACCGATGAAGTCCACAAGAGGTAGGCACACGCCAAAGGGATACTGCGCCACCAGCGATTCGAGCTGGTTGTGCGTCTCAGGCTCGAACTGGCCGCTGATCAGGTTCAGCGCATAGCTGTCCTGACGCCCAAGGGCATGCGAGACAAAACTGAAAACAACTCTTTTCGGCCCGAGCTTGCGCCCTTTGTAGTGAGACATCGCCAACACCTTGCGCCCGGTGATAAACAACATCAGGCTTTTCGCCAGGCGCTGCAGCTCGGCTTCCGCGCGGCGCAACAGCTCTTCATATGCTTCTGCGTCCTGCACGTCGGGGCGCACCGAAGCGACCACCTCGACGGTCTTGCGCGCCTCGATGAACTGGTCAAGTTCCCCAATCAGCAGGTTGTGCTGCACCTTGTCCACCTGGACCCAGTCGATAACCGCCTGCAGACTGGGATCAGGGGCCAGGGCAAAGGCTTCGCCTGGCAACAGGCCGACAATATTGGTGTCCAGACTGAGCCGATTGGCCAACTGGCTCAATGCCGGCTGGTCGGAAAACGGGAAAGCGGCGAACCCACCTAGGCGCTTGATGAACCCGCCGCCGCAAAGGGCTATGTTCTCGGGTTGCACCGGAAAATCGTCCATATAGCTAGTTAGCACCGCACTCAGCACACCGATCCCCAGCGGACCAACCTTACGGTTGCTGTCACTCGCGTTCTTGCCCCAGTTTTCCAGGGACTGAAAGGCTCCCGGAGGCGATACCCTGGAGTTGTTCGAAACGATCACCAGCTTGGGAGGTGCCAGTCGTCCTTCGACGATATCGGTCTTGAACACTTCGGACACCAGAGCATCCACGGCAATGAAGATCCCACTGCTCGGCTGCTCAGCCTCCTCGATATGCACCTGAGTGACTCGGCTTTCCCAGAAGGCGGTCTTCGGATCCGCGGGGTAGAAGCGCAGGTTCAAGTCGCCGACGCGCATCGGCTCGGTGTCGGTGACTTGCGTAAGGGTGAATCCGAGGTCGCGGATACATTGCTTGACCGGTTCGACAATGGTCGCCCCCACTACGAACCGAGCGGAACGTGGCAACAGGTTCAGCGACTGGATATCGAAATGATCGGAATGTTCGTGACTGAGGAAAATCAAATCTACATCGGATAATGCGGCGGCATTGACCGTACGCGGCGGATAGATCTCAATCCGATGCTCATCGACCAGACCGAAGTCTTCACATAACAGCGGATCAATCAGGATCCTGGTGCTTCCATATTCCACAAGCCACGTTTGATGGCCGATAAAGATCGCCCTCATGTCCACCTCCGTGGAAGACAACTGAATACTCGCTATCCAAAAGGTGAAAAAGCAAGAAAGGACTTTCTTGCCTTTTCGGGGTCAGCTCAACGGTGGTACGCGCAGCTTGCCGCCTTGGTTTCGGATACACGGGTCTTGGACTTCTTGATGGTATCGCTCAAGACCTGCAACTCTTCCTTGCTGAAGAGTACTTTTCCGCTTTCTTGATGGTTGGGGACGGTCGCACCCTGCTGGGTCTTCTGGTTCATGACTTGCTCCTTGTCTAAGTGTTTCCAAGTACGCCAAAAGAGTAATGGCAACTTGGCAAAGCCGAGTCGCTGATATGCAGCGACAGACCTAGACTAGTACCCCAACAGGGCACTTACAACGGGAAATAGGCGGCAGCAGCATCTTTGGGAAATGTCCTACAAGAAAGCCAAAAATTCTGATTTTTCGAAGCAAATAGACCTCCCCATGCGTACCAACAAACCTTGTCTGCGATCTTTCTTCTCGTACACAACCTAAGTTGTCGGCCCGCTACCCTCGGTTGGAAGCTCTCCAGCATCTCCTGCAGATACGGTGGAGCCTGCGAGAAACGATCGAGCAGGAGGCGGGCACACACATCACCGGCTACCAGGCCAACCTCTCGCCCAAGTCGCTGGGGTTTGGCGTGACCGCGTTCGTCAGCATCATGATGGATTCGCATACCAAGGACATGGCGCTGGCATTCGAGCAGCGGCTGATGGAAATTCCCGAGATCGTCGCCTGCCACAACATTTCGGGGCGGTATGACTTTTTGCTGGAGATACTGGCGCGGGATTTGGAATCGTTACCGGCTCGATGCAAGGGTGCAATGTCGTTCTGTTCGAAGGCCGCTCAAAACAGGTCAAAGCGATAAGCCATCAACCTGTGATGGCAGCCGTGCTGGCACATGGAGAAACGGTATAGAGTTTCTTGATAGCTTGGGTGTGGCGCTGGAGTAGACCCACAGTTCCAGACTGCTCGGAAGACCAAGTTTCACTGCCCTGTAATAAAGGCATTTAGGTGGTCACGGCTGATGACTTCCAAGGCCGCTTTGTCATCCAGCAATTCGAAACGTGGTACTTCGTTGCTCGGCTCTCCAGATTCGGAGTAGTCCATCTTGCCGACCAGGTGCTGAACCAGAAAATTCATGGCTTCGGTATCAGCAGGGTCCACATTGAGCGACCTGATCAGTACCTCGACAACTGCCCTCGGCTTGTTTTCGGCAAACTGGAACGACGGATAGAATTTTCTGCGATTGCCGGTATTGGTGTAAGCGAGCAGCTTCCCTGCCTTTGTCTTCTGGCTCAGCGCTTGCTTGGTAATTCCCAGTATTTCACAGACTGCTTTAGCATCCAGTAACTCGCAACGGCTGGCGACACGCTCGAATGCGCGTGCTTTCATCCTGGCGATGGCCTCCTGGTTACGCGTTGCAACACTGCGCTTCGCTTCGACATCGACCTTGGCCAACGCAGCAAAAGCCTTCTCGTCGCCGAGAGCCACCGCGTTCAGCACTACCGCCTCCGATGCACGTGCCAGGTGCTCTTCGAAGCGCTGCCGCAATGCAGCTTTGGCAGCTTCAAGGCGAGCGAATGCAGGGTGAATCGCTTCTTGAGTAGCGGTTGTCATGGGCTCTCCTCAAGGCCCTGAACAGCCTCTTTGCGTATAAGGTAAGGCTCCTGTTTTAATCTGTCAGTTTGTCAACTAGTCAATTTGTAAATAGCCTATGGGGCTGCTACGCAGCCCATCGCGACACAAGGCCGCTCCTACAGAGACCGCGAAACCTTCGAGAAACACAAACAAAAAACCCCGCCGGAGCGGGGTTTTTCTTGCAGCCTGGCGCTTAGATCGCACCACGCTGACGCAGTACGTCCAGCACCTGTTTAACGCCTTCGTCCACGCTGGTGGCCTGGGTGTCGATCACCAGGTCGGCATCCAGCGGCACATCGAACGGGAAGCTTTCACCCGGGATGTTGTCGCCACCGGCAGCGTACAGGCCCTGTGGGTCACGCTCGCGGCAAACCAGTGGGGACGCCTGGACGTAGACCGTTACCAGGCGATCCTTGCCGATCAGCGCCTTGGCCTGTTCGCGGCCTTCGGCATCCGGGGCAACGAACGCTGCCAGGGCCAGCATGCCGGCTTCGTTGAACTGGCGCGCCACATGGGCGGCACGGCGCCAGTTTTCGGTGCGGCCAGCGCGGTCCTGCGGCAGGCCCTTGTTCAGGTCATGGCGCAGGTTCTGCCCGTCGAGCACGTACACTGCACGGCCCATGTCGAACAGCTTGCGCTCAACGGCATAGGCCAGGGTGCTCTTGCCGGCGCCAGAAAGGCCACTGAACAGCACGGTGGCTGGCTGCTGACCGAAACGCAGGGCGCGCTCCTCGGTAGACACGTGGGCCTGCTTGCCATGCTGGCCGGTGCTGCCATGCGGCAAGACTGGCTGGGCGATGATCATGCCGGCGCCGACGGTGCCGTTGGTGAGGCGGTCGATGACGATGAACGCACCGGTTGTGCGGTTGCTGTCGTAACCGTCCAGGGCAATGGCGCTGTCCAGGGATACCTTGACGCGGCCAATCTCGTTCAGCTGCAGGGCGCTGGCGGCGTCCTTCTCGAGGGTGTTCACATCAACCTTGTGGGTGATGCTGGCAATCGAGCCCGGCACGTAGCTGGTGGCGCGCTTGATGTCGTACTTTTTGCCCGGGAGCATCGGCTCTTCGGCCATCCACACCAGCATGGCGTCGAACTGGTCAGTGACCGGCGGCACGTTGTCGGCATGCACCAGCAGGTCGCCACGGGAGATGTCGATCTCATCTTCCATGGTCAGGGTCACGGCCTGGCCTGGGCCGGCGCTTTCCAGTTCACCTTCATAGGTGACGATGGACTTGACCCGGCTGCTCTTGCCCGACGGCAGCACGACAATTTCGTCGCCCTTGTGCACCACGCCGCTGGCGAGGGTGCCGGCAAAACCGCGGAAGTTTAGGTTCGGCCGGTTGACGTACTGCACCGGGAAACGCAGGTCGGTGAAGTTGCGGTCAGCCGACACTTCGACGGTTTCGAGGATTTCCATCAGGGTCGGGCCGGTGTACCACGGCGATTGCTCGCTGTGGTTGACCACGTTGTCACCCTTGAGCGCCGACATCGGCACGAAGTGCAAGCTGCTCGGGGTCAGGTTGATGGCTTCGGCAAACTTCAGGTAGTCCGCCTTGATGGCCTCGAAGACGCCTTCATCGAAGCCCTTCAGGTCCATCTTGTTGACCGCGACCACGATGTGCTTGATGCCCAGCAGCGACGCGATGTAGCTGTGGCGGCGGGTCTGGGTCTGCACGCCATAGCGGGCATCGACCAGGATGATCGCCAGGTCACAGGTGGATGCACCGGTGGCCATATTGCGGGTGTACTGTTCGTGGCCCGGGGTGTCGGCGATGATGAACTTGCGCTTGGCGGTGGAGAAATAGCGGTAGGCGACATCGATGGTGATGCCCTGCTCACGCTCGGCCTGCAGGCCGTCTACCAGCAGCGCCAGGTCAACTTCTTCGCCGGTGGTGCCAGACTTTTTCGAATCGCGGGTGATGGCCTCGAGGTGGTCCTCGTAGATCATCTTGGAGTCGTGCAACAGGCGCCCGATCAGGGTGCTCTTGCCGTCATCCACGTTGCCGCAGGTGAGGAAACGCAGCAGTTCTTTACGCTCGTGCTGAGCCAGGTAGGCGAGGATGTCCTCGCTGATCAGATCGGATTGATGACTCATTGCATTCAAGCTCCAAGCTGTAAGCTTCAAGCAGCAAGCTTGTCGGCGTACAGCTAGTTAGAAATTTTGTTGATCAACCCAGCAAGCATTCTGGATAGCTCACGGGTTTCAGTTATCCAGTCGTTGGCCAATTCGGCAGGCAAATAACCGATTTCACCGGCGATGATCAGTTGGGTCCGCAGTTCTGCGCAGGAAGCCTTCGCCACGCTCAGGAACCATGCTTTCTCCCGCATTCCTCTGCGCTCCATTCCCTCAGCGATATTGGAGGGGACTGAAACGGCTGCTCGAGTGATTTGGGACCTGAATCCAAAATCCCGACACCCAGCAAATGCCCGATATATCTCAACGGCTAAATTTTTACTTCTCTGCCAAACCAGCAACTTCTCAAAACCCACTGCAGGCACTCCCTGTGCGCCCGCAATGCAGGCGGCAGTCCACAAAACTCAGAAACTACTTGCTCCGCTTCTGTCTTGCAGCTTGCCGCTTGTAACTTGAAGCTTAGAAATAGCCCTGACGTTTCTTGTCTTCCATGGAACCGGCGCCATCGTGGTCGATGACCCGGCCCTGGCGCTCGGAAGTGCGCGTCAGGAGCATTTCCTGAATGATGTCGGTGAGCGTTTCGGCCTCCGACTCGACAGCGCCCGTGAGCGGGTAGCAGCCGAGGGTACGAAAACGCACCTTCTTCTTGACGATGCGGGCCTTTTCTTCCTCGGAGAGGTGTTCGAGGATGCGCTCGTCATCGATCATGATCAGGGTGCCGTTCTTCTCGATGACTTCACGCTCGGCAGCGAAGTACAGCGGCACGATCGGGATGCCTTCGAGGTAGATGTACTGCCAGATGTCCAGTTCGGTCCAGTTCGACAGTGGGAAGACGCGGATCGACTCCCCCTTGTTGACCTTGCCGTTGTACACGTTCCACAGCTCGGGGCGCTGGTTCTTCGGGTCCCAGCGGTGCTTGCTGTCACGGAACGAGTACACACGCTCCTTGGCCCGCGACTTCTCTTCGTCGCGGCGAGCACCACCGAAGGCGGCGTCGAAACCATGCTTGTCCAGCGCCTGTTTCAGACCCTGGGTCTTCATGATGTCAGTGTGCTTGGAGCTGCCATGGGTGAACGGGTTGATGCCCTGCGCCACACCCTCGGGGTTGACGTGGGCGATCAGTTCCAGGCCCATTTCCTCGACCATCTTGTCGCGGAACCTGTACATCTCCTGGAATTTCCACTGGGTGTCGACGTGCATGACCGGGAACGGCAGCTTGCCCGGGAAAAAGGCCTTGCGCGCCAGGTGCAGCATCACGGCGGAATCCTTGCCGATCGAGTACAGCATCACCGGGTTGTCGAACTCGGCGGCCACCTCGCGGATGATGTGGATGCTTTCCGCCTCCAGCTGTTTCAAGTGCGTCAGTTTGTCGACCATGGCTACTCACGTAAAACGATCTTATGGACGGCCTGCGGGCCGTGTTCGAGCGGATCACTCTATCACAGCGGCTGCTTCTATTTAGGCAGCCAGCTAGATCGAAAAAGTCTAACGATATGACTGGGGGTTAGGCTAATGCCTGTCAGTCAAGCGTTACTGGGGCTGCTTTGCAGCCCTTCGCGGGCACGCCCGCTCCCACACGTTTGGCGCTGAACTCAAGAAATGCGCGATCCCCTGTGGGAGCGGGCGTGCCCGCGAAGGGGCCGGTAAGGTCAGATCGGGTTCGGGCAATCAATGAACAGGTGTTCCACGGCAAACCGCCGCGCCAGGTAATCACCCAGTGCCTGCACCCCGTACCGCTCGGTGGCATGGTGCCCGGCAGCGATGAAGCTGACGCCATTCTCCCGCGCACTGTGGTAGGTCTGCTCAGACGCCTCGCCCGTCAAGTACAGGTCTACCCCGGCGGCAATCGCCGTGTCGATATAGCCCTGCCCGCCCCCGGTGCACCAGCCAACCCGGCGGATCATTTCGTCGCCTTCGACCAGCAGCGGCTCACGCCCCAGCACCTCCTGCACGCGCCGGGCAAAATCGCGGGCGGTCACCGGTTCGGCCAGCGAACCGACCAGCCCGACCACCTTGGGGTTGTCCGGGTCCAGCGGCCCTTCGACGGTGATCTCCAGTTGCCGCGCCAGCTGCACGTTGTTGCCCACCTCAGGGTGTACATCCAGCGGCAAGTGAAACGCCAGCAGGCTGATATCGTTGTTCAGCAAGGTTTTCAGGCGGCGCTGACGGATGCCGGTGATGCAGGGGTTTTCGCCCTTCCAGAAGTAGCCATGGTGCACCAGCACCAGGTCGGCCTCGGCCTCGACCGCGGCATCCAGCAACGCCTGGCTGGCGGTGACACCGCTGACGATACGGCTGACCTGCGGCCGGCCTTCGACCTGCAGGCCATTGGGGCAGTAGTCCTGGATCCTGGCGCTGCCCAGGTAACGCTCGGCTTCTTCAACCAGGGTGTTTAGCGCGACGGCCATGAAAATCTCCTCGAAAACTGCACTTTCCCCAGGCACAACGCACCGGGAACGCCCGTATAATGCCGGCCATTATGGGCCGTCGCCGGCACTGGGGGAACCGGTGTATGATCGCGCGCGCTCATGCCCCACCGCGCGGCCACTGGCCCCCGCTCTTTTCAGGACTCGTTCATGTTCAAGGCTTTGCGTTACTTTGGCTGGCCCCTGCTTACCGGCGTATTGATCGCCATGCTGATCATCCAGCGGTTTCCGGAATGGGTCGGCCTGCCCAGCCAGGACGTCAACCTGCAGCAGGCACCGCAGACCACGAAGATCATGCAGGGCCCGGTGTCCTACGCCGACGCCGTGACCCTCGCGGCCCCGGCGGTGGTCAACCTGTACACCACCAAGGTGGTCAACAAGAGCGCCCACCCGCTGTTCGAAGACCCGCAGTTCCGCCGCTTCTTCGGCGACAACCTGCCCAAGCAGCGCCGCTGGGAATCGAGCCTGGGCTCGGCAGTGATCATGAGCCCCGAGGGCTATCTGCTGACCAACAACCACGTCACCAGTGGCGCCGACCAGATCGTGGTGGCCTTGAAGGATGGCCGCGAGACCCTGGCCCGGGTCATTGGCAGCGACCCGGAGACCGACCTGGCGGTATTGAAGATCGACCTGAAGAACCTGCCCGCCATCACCATCGGCCGCTCCGACACCATCCATATCGGTGACGTGACGCTGGCCATCGGCAACCCGTTCGGCGTTGGCCAGACCGTGACAATGGGCATCATCAGCGCCACCGGCCGCAACCAGTTGGGCCTGAACAACTACGAAGACTTCATCCAGACCGACGCCGCGATCAACCCGGGCAACTCCGGTGGTGCGCTGGTCGATGCCAACGGCAACCTGGTCGGCATCAACACGGCCATTTTCTCCAAGTCTGGTGGCTCGCAGGGCATTGGCTTCGCCATCCCGGTCAAGCTGGCACTGGAGGTGATGAAATCGATTGTCGAGCATGGCCAGGTGATCCGCGGCTGGCTGGGTATCGAAGTGCAGCCACTGAGCCAGGAACTGGCCGAGTCGTTCGGCATGAAGGACCGCCCAGGCATCGTGGTTGCAGGCATCTTCCGCGAAGGGCCGGCGGCCAAGGCCGGGCTGCAGCTGGGGGACGTGATCTTGAGCATCAACGGCGAACCGGCAGGTGACGGGCGCAAGTCGATGAACCAGGTGGCGCGGATCAAGCCGAACGAAAAGATCACCATCGAGGTGATGCGTAACGGACAGCAGCTCAAGCTGGTGGCGGAGGTGGGGCTGCGGCCGCCACCGGCACCCGCTGCCCCACAAGAAGAGAAGTAAACATCGGGGCCGCTTTGCGGCCCCGGCTGTATCAATGCAGGATCTGGCTGAGGAACAACTTGGTCCGATCGCTGCGCGGCCGGTCGAAGAAGTCATCCGGTGCCGCCTGCTCGACGATTTCACCTTTATCCATGAAGATCACCCGGTTGGCCACGGTGCGGGCAAAGCCCATCTCGTGGGTCACGCAGAGCATGGTCATGCCATCTTCGGCCAGGCCGACCATGGTATCGAGCACTTCCTTGACCATCTCCGGGTCCAGAGCCGAAGTGGGTTCGTCGAACAGCATGATTTTCGGCTTCATGCACAGCGCCCGGGCAATCGCCACGCGCTGCTGCTGGCCACCAGACAACTGCCCCGGGTACTTGTGCGCCTGCTCCGGGATACGTACCCGCTCCAGGTAATGCATGGCAATTTCTTCGGCCTTGCGGCGCGGCATCTTGCGCACCCACATCGGCGCCAAGGTGCAGTTCTCCAGAATGCTCAGGTGCGGGAACAGGTTGAAGTGCTGGAACACCATGCCCACTTCACGGCGGATCGCCTCGATCTGCTTGAGGTCGTTGGTCAGCTCCACGCCATCGACCACGATGCGCCCCTGCTGGTGTTCTTCCAGGCGGTTGAGGCAACGGATGGTGGTGGACTTGCCCGAGCCGGACGGCCCGCACAGCACGATACGCTCGCCCTGGCGAACATTGAGGTTGATGTCCTTGAGCACATGGAACTGACCGTACCACTTGTTCACACCCTGCATCTGGATGATCCCTTCGGGGCCAGCAGGCTGCTTGATCGCTTCACTCATTTCGAAACTCCTAACGCTTGTGGCCAGTGTCCAGCTTGCGCTCCAGGTGCATGGAGTAGCGGGACATACCGAAACAGAAAATCCAGAACACGAGGGCGGCGAAAACATAGCCCTCGGTCGCCATACCCAACCAGGCCGGGTCGGCGGCGGCTTGCTTGACACTGTTCAGCAGGTCGAACAGGCCGATGATGATCACCAGGCTGGTGTCCTTGAACAGGGCAATGAAGGTGTTGACGATGCCAGGGATCACCAGCTTGAGCGCCTGCGGCAGGATCACCAGGCCCATCGCCCGCCAGTACCCCAGGCCCATGGCTGCGGCCGCTTCGTACTGGCCCTTGGGGATGGCTTGCAGGCCACCGCGTACCACTTCGGCGACATAGGCCGACTGGAACAGAATCACGCCGATCATCGCCCGCAGCAGCTTGTCGAAGCTCATGCCCTCAGGCAGGAACAACGGCAGCATCACCGAAGACATGAACAGCACGGTGATCAGCGGCACGCCGCGCCAGAACTCGATGAAGGTCACGCACACCACCTTCACCGCCGGCATTCTCGAACGCCGCCCCAAGGCCAGCAGAATGCCCAGGGGCAAGGCGCCGACGATGCCCACGGTGGCGATCACCAAGGTCAGCATCAGCCCGCCCCACTGGCTGGTGGACACGGTGCTCAGGCCCAGCAGGCCACCGTGCAACAAGGTGTAGGCCAGCAGCGGGTAAAACACCAGGAAGCCCAGGCCATAGAGGGCCTTGCGCGGGAAGCGCTTGATGAACAACGGCGCTGCGCCAAGCACCGCCAGCCATACCGTCAGGTCGACCCGCCAGCGCAGCTCGACCGGGTAGTAGCCGTACATGAATTGGCCGAAGCGCTGCTGCACGAACACCCAGCAGGCGCCGTCCTTGGTGCAGTCGGCGCGGGTGGTGCCAACCCAGTTGGCGTCGATCAGCGCCCACTGCAACAGCGGTGGCACGATCAACCAGATCAAGTAGAGCGCAAACAGGGTCAACAGGGTGTTCAGCCAGCTGGAGAACAGGTTGGTACGCATCCATGCGAGTACGCCGACGGTTTTCACCGGTGGCGGCATATCGGGTTTGAAAACATGGGCATTCACAGGCGTATCCTCACCGCTCGATCAGCGCAATGCGCTTGTTGTACCAGTTCATCAGCAGCGAAATGCTGATGCTGATGGCGAGATAGACACTCATGGTGATGGCGATCACTTCGATGGCCTGGCCGGTCTGGTTGAGCACGGTACCGGCGAACAGCGAGACCATCTCCGGGTAGCCGATACCGGCCGCCAGCGACGAGTTCTTCGCCAGGTTCAGGTACTGGCTGGTCAGTGGCGGAATGATCACCCGCAAGGCCTGGGGGATGATCACCTTGCGCAAGGTTGGCCCTTCGCGCAGCCCCAGCGAGCGCGCCGCCTCGGTCTGGCCGTGGCTGACCGAACGGATGCCCGAGCGCACGATCTCGGCGATGAAGGCGGCGGTATAGATCGTAAGCGCCAGGGTCAGCGCCAGCAGTTCGGGGATCAGCACCCAGCCACCAACGAAGTTGAAGCCCTTGAGCTGCGGTGCCTCCCACGTGACCGGGCTGCCGAACAGCAGCACGCTCAGGCCTGGAATGACCAGCAACAGCGCCAGCGCGGCCCAGAACTTGTGGAACGGTACACCGGTCTCGTCGAAGCGTTTGTTGGCCAGGCGCACCATCAGCCAGACCGCCCCGACCGCCACCGCCAACGCCGCGACAAATGGCCAGAAACCGTCCGCCATGGAGGCACCAGGCATGTTCAGGCCACGGTTGCTGATGAAGAACAGGTCGTTGAGGTTGATGCTGCCCCGCGGTCCCGGCAGGGTCAGGAACACGGCGAAGTACCAGAACAGGATCTGCAGCAGCGGCGGAATGTTGCGGAAGGTCTCCACGTACACCGTCGCCAGCTTGTTGATCATCCAGTTCGGCGACAAGCGCGCCACGCCGATGATGAAACCCAGGATGGTCGCCAGGATGACGCCAATGAGGGTGACCAGCAGGGTGTTGAGCAGGCCGATCACGAACACCCGTGCGTAGCTGTCCGATTCCACATAGGGGATCAGGTGCTGGGCGATGCCGAAGCCGGCGCTGCGATCGAGAAAGTCGAAGCCCGAGGTGATACCCCGGTGTTGCAGGTTGGTTTGCGTATTGTGAAACAGATACCAGCCCAGACCGACCACGAAAACGATGGTAAGAATCTGGAACAGCCACGCGCGCACACGTGGATCGCTCAGGGATAACCCCTTTTGTGCGCCAATATGATTTTGCATGAAGTGCCCCGGAAAATAGGGATTCGAACAACCTGCGGCGGCCGGATGCCGCCGCAGGGTGCAGCCATCAGCGCACAGGTGGCGCGTACTGGATGCCGCCGTTGTTCCACAGGGCGTTCATGCCACGGTCGATCTTCAGGTCGGTACCTTGGCCCAGGTTCTTCTCGAACACTTCACCGTAGTTGCCGACTTGCTTGACGATCTGCACTACCCAGTCTTTGGGCAGCTTGAGGTCCTTGCCGTACTCGCCGTCCGCACCCAGCAAGCGGGCCACGTCAGGGTTCTTGGTCGCTTTGGCTTCAGCCTCGACGTTCTTCGAGGTGATGCCCGCCTCTTCGGCGTTGAGCATGGCGAACAGGGTCCACTTGACGATGCTGAACCAGTCTTCGTCGCCTTTGCGCACCACCGGGCCGAGTGGTTCCTTGGAGATGGTTTCCGGCAGCACCACATATTCGGTCGGTGCGGCCAGCTTGGAGCGCTGGGCGAACAGCTGCGACTTGTCGGACGTCAACACATCGCAACGGCCGGACTCCAGCGACTTGGCGCTCTCGTCAGAGGTATCGAAGGTGATCGGGGTGTACTTCAGGCCATTGGCCCGGAAGAAGTCCGACACGTTCAGTTCGGTGGTAGTACCTGCCTGGATGCAGATGGTCGCGCCATCGAGCTCCTTGGCACTGGAAACACCGAGCTTCTTGTTGACCAGGAAACCGACGCCGTCGTAGTAGGTGACACCGGTGAACACCAGGCCCATGCCGGCATCGCGCGAGCTGGTCCAGGTGGTGTTGCGCGACAGCACGTCAACTTCGCCCGATTGCAGGGCCGTGAAGCGTTCCTTGGCGTTGAGCTGGCTGAACTTGACCTTGTTGGCGTCGCCGAACACGGCAGCGGCCACGGCGCGGCAGACATCGGCGTCGATACCGATGATCTTGCCTTGTGCATCAGGTACCGAGAAGCCTGGAAGACCGTCGCTCACGCCACACTGGACGAAGCCCTTCTTCTTTACCGCATCAAGGGTGGCGCCGGCCTGGGCATTGCTCACGGCGCCCAGCGCGGCGGCAGCGGTGAGGACTGCCAGGGTGGTTTTCAACACTTTCATTCACAACCTCCAAATCGCTCTTGTTGTATCGAGCCGGAATTGCACCGCACCCTTTTGAGGCATGTCCGACCCGTATTGGCTAGTTATTGGGTCAATTGGCGCAATGGGCTGTTCTATGACAGCCTTCGCGTACAAAGGGTGTTACCGTCACGGCCTGCCCTTTGCATCGCAACCTCAGCTGCAAAGCGCGTACCAAATGTTTTGGCTGGAGCGTTTAAGCGTTCGTCAAGTAGGGAAAGTTGTATCGTTGCGACATTCTTTTTCTGACAACCCTTTGCAGCGCCTTTTTTTCAGGCACACAACACGATCACCCGCACTCTTTCGGAGCAGTCATGACCAACCCGCTGATTCTCGAACCCCAGAAAACCGCCGATGCCTGTGTGATCTGGTTGCACGGCTTGGGAGCCGACCGTTACGACTTCCTACCCGTAGCCGAATTCATGCAGGAGCGCTTGACCAGCACCCGCTTCGTGATGCCCCAGGCACCCACCCGCCCTGTGACCATCAATGGCGGCTATGCCATGCCCAGCTGGTACGACATCAAGGCCATGACCCCGGCCCGCGCCATAGACGAGGCTCAGCTGGAGGCGTCTGCCGAGCAAGTGGTGGCGCTGATCAAGGCGGAGCAGGCCAAAGGCGTCAGCCTGTCGCGCATCTTCCTCGCCGGTTTCTCCCAGGGCGGCGCGGTGGTGTTGCACACTGCCTATATAAAGTGGCAAGAGGCGCTGGGTGGGGTGATCGCCCTGTCCACCTATGCCCCCACCTTCAATGACCAACACCAGCTCAGTGCCTGCCAGCAACGCACCCCTGCCCTGTGCCTGCACGGCGTGCACGACCCGGTAGTGATCCCGGCCATGGGCCGCACCGCCTTCGAGTACCTGAACACCTGGGGCGTTGCCGCCCGCTGGCACGAATACCCAATGGAACACGAAGTGGTGGTGGAAGAGCTGAACGACATCGGGGAGTGGCTTGCCGTGCAACTGCAATAAGCAGCGGTCAGTGTAGTTGTCAGGCTATTGCACTACGCCACGCCCGATTCTTGCATTACACTGCCCGGCGTACATTCCTTAATCAGTTGATGAGACGATCGTGCTCAAGGCACTCAAGAAAATATTCGGCAAGGGAGAGGCTGCCCCACAGGCCGCCGCTCCTGCTGCCAGTGTGACGCCTGCGCCGGCACCCGCCAGCGAGGCGCAACCGGCGGCCCCACGCGCCAACCCTACCCCCAAGGCAGAATCGCCTGTTGCCGTAACGCCAGCGGGCGACAAGCCGGCCAAGGACAAACCACGTCGCGAGCGCAAGCCCAAGCCCCAGGCCAGCCTGTGGAAACTGGAAGACTTCGTGGTCGAACCGCAGGAAGGCAAGACGCGCTTCCACGACTTCAAGCTGTCCAGCGAGGTGATGCACGCTATCCACGACCTGGGCTTCCCTTACTGCACGCCGATCCAGGCGCAGGTACTGGGTTACACCCTGCGTGGTCAGGATGCCATCGGCCGTGCCCAGACCGGCACCGGCAAAACCGCAGCGTTTCTGATCTCGATCATTTCCCAGCTGCAGCAGACCCCTGCGCCCAAAGAGCGCTACATGGGTGAGCCGCGGGCGCTGATCATCGCGCCAACCCGCGAGCTGGTGGTACAGATTGCCAAGGACGCCGCGGCGCTGACCAAGTACACCGGCCTGAACGTCATGAGCTTCGTCGGCGGCATGGACTTCGACAAGCAGCTCAAGGCCCTGGAAGCGCGCCACTGCGACATTCTGGTGGCTACACCGGGCCGCCTGCTGGACTTCAACCAGCGGGGCGAGGTGCACCTGGACATGGTCGAAGTGATGGTGCTGGACGAAGCTGACCGCATGCTCGACATGGGCTTCATCCCGCAAGTGCGCCAGATCATTCGCCAGACGCCGCCCAAAAGCGAGCGCCAGACCCTGCTGTTCTCGGCCACGTTCACCGACGACGTGATGAACCTGGCGAAGCAATGGACCACCAACCCGGCCATCGTCGAGATCGAACCGGAGAACGTGGCCAGCGAAACGGTCGAGCAGCATGTCTATGCGGTGGCCGGCAGCGACAAGTACAAGCTGCTGTACAACCTGGTGACCCAGAACCGCTGGGAACGGGTGATGGTGTTCGCCAACCGCAAGGACGAAGTGCGGCGCATCGAGGAAAAACTGGTGCGCGACGGCATCAACGCCGCCCAACTGTCGGGCGACGTGCCGCAACACAAGCGAATTCGTACCCTGGAGAACTTCCGCGAAGGGCGCATCACCGTTCTGGTCGCCACCGACGTGGCCGGGCGCGGGATTCACATCGACGGCATCAGCCACGTGATCAACTTCACCCTGCCAGAGGACCCGGACGATTACGTGCACCGCATTGGCCGTACCGGCCGTGCCGGCACCAATGGCGTATCGATCAGCTTTGCCGGGGAGGATGACTCGTATCAGCTGCCGGCGATCGAGGAACTGCTGGGGCGCAAGATCAAGTGCGAGATGCCGCCGGATGAACTGCTGAAGCCGGTGCCGCGCAAGCACCACTGACCCGTGGTTGGGAGTACATATCCCCCTGTAGGAGCGGCCCTGTCGCGACACAAGGCCGCTCCTACAAACGGCTGGCGCAGCCTTGACTACCAGCGCCCTGCGGCATCCAGGTCACTCTGCCTGCCGTCCACCCACCTCGGCCCTTCCTGGGTATTTTCCTTCTTCCAGAACGGTGCCCGGGTCTTCAGGTAGTCCATGATGAAGTTGCAGGCATCGAACGCTGCCTGCCGATGGGCACTGGCCACGCCGACGAATACGATTGGCTCACCTGGCTCCAGCGCACCGATGCGGTGCAGCACCTGCACTTTCAACAGCGGCCAGCGCTGCTCGGCCTCGATCACGATCTTGGCCAAGGCCTTTTCGGTCATGCCCGGATAGTGTTCGAGGAACATCCCTGCCACTTCGCGGCCATCATTGAAGTCCCGCACATAGCCGACAAAGCCGACCACCGCGCCCACCCCCACGTTGGCCGCATGCATGGCATTGGTCTCGACGCCCGGGTCGAACGCGTGTTCCTGCACTCGCACTGCCATGCTCAGCCCCCCGTCACCGGCGGGAAGAACGCCACTTCATCGCCCTCTTCCAACGGCTCATCCAGCTTGCACAGTTCTTCGTTGCGGGCGCACATCAGGTTCTGTTCGGCCAGCAGTTCATAAGGCCCACCCTTGCCCAGCAATGCCCGGCGCACATCGTCGACAACCTTGAACTCACCCTCCACCCGCTCGGCATCCACGCCCAGCAACTCACGGTAACGAGCGAAGTACATCACTTTGACTTTCATCACGCCTGCACCTTGTAGTGGCCGCTCTTGCCGCCCAGCTTTTCCAACAGGCGGACCTGCTCGATGACCATGCCTTTATCCACAGCCTTGCACATGTCATAGATCGTCAGCGCAGCGACGCTAGCGGCGGTCAGTGCCTCCATTTCCACACCGGTCTGCCCGGCCAGCTTGCAGCGGGCGAGGATCCGCACCGCGTCCTCGCCCTGCGCGCTGAGTTCTACCTTGACGCTGGTCAGCATCAGCGGGTGGCACAGCGGGATCAGGTCGCTGGTCTTCTTCGCCGCCTGGATGCCGGCAATGCGCGCCACGGCGAACACATCGCCCTTGGGGTGTTCACCGTCGACGATCATCTGCAGGGTCTGCGGCAACATGCGCACCCGCGCCTCGGCGGTGGCCTCGCGCTCGGTCACGGCCTTTTCAGTGACGTCGACCATGTTGGCCCGCCCCTGGGAATCAAGATGTGTCAGCACTGCTCTGCTCCTGTGAAGGGAGCCTGCAGTGTAAACCTGTGGGTCAGGTTTGAGCAGAGGTATGTGTCGGCAGGTCTGGCGGCTTTATGGGCACGCTCGTGGAAATGCCGGGCAGTGGGCTGCCCGGCGACAGGGTTTTACAGATGCGATTCGGCGTACTCGGCCAGTACCGAGCGTGGCACACCCTGCAGGGTGATGTGCACGCCATGGGGGAAGTCCTTGAAGCGCTCGGTCAGGTAGGTCAGGCCCGAGCTGGTCGCGGACAGGTAGGGGGTATCGATCTGCGCCAGGTTGCCCAGGCAGACCACCTTGGACCCGGAACCGGCACGGGTGATGATGGTTTTCATCTGGTGCGGCGTCAGGTTCTGGCACTCGTCGATCAAGATCAGGCTCTGCTGGAAGCTGCGGCCGCGAATGTAGTTCAACGACTTGAACTGCAGCGGCACGCGCTCGAGAATGTATTCGACGCTGCCATGGGTGCTTTCATCGTCCATGTGCAAGGCTTCGAGGTTGTCGGTAATGGCGCCCAGCCACGGCTCCATTTTCTCTGCTTCGGTACCCGGCAGGAAGCCGATCTCCTGGTCCAGCCCCTGCACACTGCGGGTGGCAATGATGCGCCGGTAGCGTTTGCTGACCATGGTCTGCTCGATGGCTGCTGCCAGGGCCAGGATGGTCTTGCCGGAACCGGCAGCGCCGGTCAGGTTGACCAGGTGAATGTCCGGGTCGAGCAAGGCGAACAGCGCCAGGCTCTGATGGATGTCCCGCGGTTTCAGGCCCCAGGCCTCCTGGTGCAGCAGTGGCTCCTGGTGCAAGTCGAGCAGCAGCAACTCGTCGTCGCGGATGCCCTTCACCCAGCCGACGAAGCCCTGGTCGTCAATGATGAACTCGTTGACGTGAACGGCCGGCAGGTTGTCGATCATGTGCACGCGATGCCAGGTCCGGCCGCGCTCCTGGCGGGTATCGACCTTGCTGACCCGGTCCCAGAACGAACCGCTGACCGAGTGGTAGCCCTTGGACAGCAAGGACACATCATCGACCAGTTGGTCGGTGCTGTAGTCCTCGGATGCGATGCCACAGGCACGCGCCTTCAAGCGCATGTTGATGTCTTTGGTAACCAGCACCACGTCCAGGTCGGGGCGCCGGGTGCGAACGTCCAGCAGAGTGTTGATGATGATGTTGTCGTTGAGGTGTTCCGGCAACAACTTGCCAGGCTCGTTGCGTGGGCTCATCAGGATCGAAAGAAAGCCTTTGGCCCCACTCTTGTTGCGCTGGATCGGCACGCCCTGCTCGACATCACTGGGCGAAGCGTCCCCGAGGGTCTGGTCGATCAGGCGGATGGCCTGCCGGCACTCTGCGGCGATGGTCTGTTTACCGGTCTTGAGTTTGTCGAGTTCCTCCAGCACCGTCATGGGGATAGCGACGTGGTGCTCCTCGAAGTTGAGTAATGCGTTGGGGTCGTGAATCAGGACGTTGGTATCGAGCACATAGAGGATTGGCTTGCTGGAGGAAGGGGTGCGTCCTTGGTCATCCATACTCGGTCACCTTATGTCGAAGCCGCACGGCGTGGTCTGTTACGCCGCAGAGTGACTGCCGTGTCCCCGTATCCGCGTTGTTACGGGCGGGGAGCAACCTGGCCAGGAGGGTCTGGATGACGCCACCTGTGCTGCAGGGATCGGCTGTCTGGTTTCTTCATACCGCAAAAACCATGACCGGAAAAAGCATTTTTACGTGTTTTTGAAGTTTATTTTTCCGATTGACGATAAGGCCTTGGCGGCAGGCCTAGACACGACTACGCTCAGAAGTGGTACCTCTATTCGCTGTACCCATAGGCTTGGCAGTCTTCCCAGCCGATACCGCTCTGGGCGGTACTGCGCAGCAACCACTCCACCGCCGGTTGCGCCTTGGGCAGGCTGTCATGCAGCTGGATAACCCCCTTGCGCCACAACAGCATCAGGGTCAGCACGCGTTGCGCCGAGGCTTCGGCAGTCAGTGCAGTGTCATCCTGCGCGTCGATATCCCACAACGACACCCGCAACTGCTGGCTGGCCATGAACGCCTCGCCATCGGCCCGGCGTTGCCCGTAAGGGGGGCGGAACAGCGGCACGTACTGCTCCGGCAGGTCGGCCTGCACGCGGGCCTGGCTGCGCCGCAGCGAGTCCTGCCAATCGACCCACTGTGCATGCGAGCGGTACTCCCAGCCCTGAATACCCACGCACTGGCCGCGATAAAGCCAGGCCACAGTGTTCGGCATGCCGGCATCCCGGCGCTGCTGCAAGCGGTTGCCAAGTACCAAGAAGGTACCCGCCAGCTTTTGCCGGCGCAGGTAATCGGCCAGCAGGTCGGTACTGCCGCCGTCAGGCCCCGGGCCACCGACGAAGGTCAGCAGGAACATGCGATCGTTCAGGCGTTCACCATCGAGCTCCCGTGCAGATAGCCGCTCCACCTCGCTGCTGGTCTGGGGCAGCAGCGCAGCTTTGCGCAGCTGTTCGTCCAGGTAGCGGCTGTGAAATTGGTGGCTGGGCTCTATCCACCCGGCATAGAACGCGCCGACATCGGCGGCGAACGTCGCCGCCTGGGTACGTAGATCCGCCATGGACTCAACGGCGTAGCAGAACGACGCATCCTGCTCGCAGCTGCGTTGTGCCTGTTGGTAGCCTGCCCATAACCGCTGCCACATGCGCGCCCGCAGTTGGCGAACCTTCTGCAGGTTGATCTGCCGCAAGCCCAGCCGCGCCGCCAGCGTTGCATCATCGAGCAGCTCGCTTTCATGCAGTACCCGGGCGAACGACAGAATCTCCGCCCGTGAAGCCACATCGAACAACGCCGGGCTGTTCAGTTGCTCGGGCCACAGGCTGCGATCGAAACTGACCGGGGCTGTGGGGGCGGCTTGCACGGCCAGGCTCAACAGCGCGGCCAGCGCGGCAAAGGCGATGCGCACGGTAAAAGGCTCCGTCACGGCAAAACGCGAACTATAGCGTTAGAACCGGCCATGGTCTGTGACTATTGTCACCATAGTTTGGACTTGCACCGCCCAGCCCGTAGAATCTCAGGCCAATGATGCCAGGAGCCGACCCGATGCTGACGGTGATTTCCCCCGCCAAGACCCTCGACTACGATACCCCGCCGGTAACCGAGCGCTTCACCCTGCCCCAGTACCTGGATGATTCCCAGGTGTTGATCCAGCAACTGCGAACCCTGTCGCCGGCGCAAATCAGCGAGCTGATGCACCTGTCCGACAAACTCGCCGGCCTGAACGCCGCACGCTTCGGCAGCTGGTCTCCGGACTTCAGCCCAGCCAATGCCAAGCAGGCGCTGCTGGCGTTCAAAGGTGACGTGTACACAGGCCTTGCTGCCGAAACCCTGGGGGAGGACGACTTCAGTTACGCGCAAGACCACCTGCGCATGCTCTCCGGCCTGTACGGCCTGCTGCGCCCCCTCGACCTGATGCAGCCCTACCGGCTGGAAATGGGCACCAAGCTGGCCAATGCCCGCGGCAAGGACCTGTACGCCTTCTGGGGTACACGCATCAGTGAATGGTTGAACCAGGCCCTGGCCGCTCAGGGCGATGACGTGCTGTTGAACCTGGCCAGCAATGAATACTTCAGCGCAGTGAAACGCAGCGCCCTCAAGGCGCGGGTGATCAATGTCGACTTCAAGGACTTGAAGAACGGCCAGTACAAGATCATCAGCTTCTATGCCAAGAAAGCCCGCGGCATGATGAGCCGCTTTGTCATCGAACAGCGCATCAACGATCCAGAGCAGCTCAAGCAGTTCGATGTCCAGGGTTACTACTACAGTGCCGAACAGTCCAAGCCAGATCACCTGGTGTTTCTGCGCGATCACCCGGGCGAGTAGACCTGCCGATACCGCTTCGCGGCTTGAGCCGCTCCTGCAACCGCCACGCGGCACCCGCAGGAACTGCTTCAGCCGCGAGCACCGGCAAGGCCAGGGCCAGCCTCCACCGCCTTCAGGGCAGCTGTACATAGCCGCTTTCCAAACCGATCGCTTCCACCCCCTCGGGCACAGCCACCCCTGCCTTAACCAAAACCCGCCTCGCCGGCTGGCCGTCTTCGCCGCGCCATACGGCGTAATGTGCACCCGCCTGATCCACCCGCAGCGCCTCGGCAGGCACCACCAGGGCACTGTCGTTGCTGTATACCAATACTTTCAGCTGTGCACTCATCCCCAGGCGCAAGCCTGACTGCGCTGACGGCGCAGACAGGTCGATATCTGCAACTACGTCATACCAGGTACCTTGCCCGTTGTCCGGTCTAGGCTGCTGGCTTATTTGGGCCAATACCCCGGTAAATGACTGGCCAGCCACGCTGACCTGCACCTGCTGCCCCTCGCGCAGAATGCCCAGGTCCTGCTCTTCTACGGCTGCCAAAACCTGTAACTGGTCCAGGTCTATCAGCTCCAGCAGTGGCGTGCCGCGAACGACCTGCTGGCCTGGCTGCAGGGGCACCGCGGTGTCACCTGGCGCCGTCACCCGCACGACCACAGCACTGAAGGGGGCCTTGATCACGCGCTGGCGCTGCAAGCTTAGCAGTGCACGTTTGCGCGCCTCGGCATTGCTCAGCTCCATCCGCGCAATTTGCAGGCTATCGCCTTGGCCGCGAACCTGTGCCTGCTGCAACTCCTGCTCGGCATCGAGCACGGTTTGCCGCTGCGCCTCAACCTGTCGCGCCAGCCCCTGCAGCTCCATTCGCGCGACAATGCCTCGCTCATATAGCCGCTGGGTGTCACTCAGGTTTACCTGGCCAGCCGCCAGCGCGCTTCGCGCATTGGCCAGCATGCGCCGCGCCCTGCCCACCTCAGGGCCGCTGGCCCAGGCTTCAAGAACCATGACGTTGCTGCGAGCCCGCAACCAGTCCGCCTCCACCTGGCGCAGTTGGATAGCCAACTGGTCGGTGTCCAGCGTAAGCAGCACCTGCCCCGCCTGAACGCGCTGCCCATGACTGACAGCGATTGCGGCCAGTATGCCGTCGAACGGTGCCGTCACGGTGACCTGGCGTGTTGCCTGCAGCCTGCCGGCCAGGCCCAGATGCTGCTGCAAATGCTGGGGCACGATCGGCACCCAACGCTCACCGTCGGGCTGCGGCTCTGCCGGCCGGCCGTACCAGAACCAGATAACGAACAGACTGAACAGGCCAGGCACTATCCATAACCCCCGATGCCTCCTAGTCATACAGGTCCACACCCCAGTTTTGCAGCGTCGAACCCTGTACCTGGTCAAGCACTGCGCGGCCATTGAGGTAAGCGATGGCAGCATCCAGGTAAGCGTTCTGAGCATGGCGCAGATCACTCTCGAAGATCAGCACCTCAAAGTTGCTGGAGCGCCCGAGGGCCAGTTTTTCCCGTTCGATATCAAGTTTGCGCTGCGATAGGGACAACATCCGCCGGGCAATCTCCAACTGCCGCCAATGCACCTTAATATCCCGCACGGCATCGCTCACATCGCGCTGCAACTGCTGGTAAACCTCGGCCTTGGTCAGTTGATGGTGTTGCAGTGCGGCCTCGGCATGCACCTCAGCCTGCCGCAGGCTCAGGTCACCCAGGGGCACCTCCAGCTCCAGCCCCACATAGCGCTGCCAACTCGGCCGACTGCCAGGGCGTTCATGCGCCTGGCTGGCCCCAGCCACCAACGCCAAGTCCCACGATTGCTGGTCACGAGCCAGCAGCAAGTCGATTGCAAGTTGCTCACCTGTAATCTGCTGCATCAGATAGGCAGGTTGCAGCGCTTCGGCCAGGGCCAACGCTTGCGCGGCATCCACCTGCACCTGTTGCACCTCGACCTTGTCCACAGCCCGCAAAGGGGTTGCAAGGTCGATAGCCAGTGCTTGGGCCAAGGCAAGCCGGTTTCCCCGCAACTGGCTGCGGCTACTCTCCAGTGCCAGCTCCTGGGTAGCCACCTCGGCTTCAGCCTGGATGATCTCGAACGCTGCCATGCGGCCCGCACTGATAAGGGCCTGGTTAACCTGCACAAGCTGACGCGCGCGCCGCAACGCCTGCTCAGCAATGTTCTGTTGCTCCTGAGCCCGTAGCAACGCGCGGTAAAGGAAGATGACCTGGTTGATGACCCGCGCAACATCATCCTTGAGCGCCAGCCGGTTGAGCTGCTCCGACAGCTGCGCCTGACGCAGTGGCGCGCCTGCGATGGCACGGCCGGCACCACGCAGCAGTGGCTGGGTCACGCTCAGGTTGGCGCCGTTCCTGTAGCGCGCGCCTGACTCCTGCCCCCGGGCATGGCCATATGACCAATCCAGGCTCAGGCGCGTGCCGTAAGGTGTCAACAGCTTGGCTGACGGGACGAAGTCGGCCTCTCGGTAACGCTCGCTCTGGTTGCGATTACCGTAAGCGCGCGCCTTGAGTGAAAGTTGCGGCGAGTAGTGATCACGGACCACACGCAGGTCGAATTTTTCAACCCTGCGCCGAAGCCGGGCGCTACGAATGGCGCGGTTGTCTCGCAAGGCCAGGGCAACCGCATCTGCCAACTGCAATGGCACTTCATGGGCCCTGGCCATCGCCAATGCGCTGACCCCTTCAGCCCTGGCTGCAGCAGGCAGGAGCAACGCGCAGGCAAGCAGCCATCCGCTATACCTCACGCAATGCCTCCACCGGTTGCAGGCGCGCGGCGGCGAGTGCCGGATACAAGCCCGACACAAGCCCTGCAAACAACGAAGCGGCTACGCCTAATGGCAGCGAGTAAAAAGCCAGTGACAGCGGCCAACCGGAGAGCCAGGCGAACAACCAGGCAGCCAGTAGCCCTGCCACTGCACCCACCCATGCACCGGCACAAGACAACAGCAAGGCTTCGAGCAGGAACGACCAACCGATATCCCGGGCCCGCGCCCCAAGGGCAAGGCGAAGGCCAATTTCCCGGCGGCGTTCGGCAACGTTCATCAACATGACGTTCATCACGCCGACGCCGCCCAACAGCAAGGCAATCACGGCAAACCCCGCCAGTAAACCGTTGAGCATCTGCGACTGGCCGGCCATGCCCTCGAGCAACTGGCTCGGCAGCCGCACTGACACTTGGTGCAATGGCAGTTGTGCCTGGAGATGGGCTGACAGACATTTTGCGGACTTTGCCAACGGATGGGGGTCGCGCCCGAGTGCCAGCATCAAACCCACATCCGGGGCCGGCATCAGGCGGCGCATGCCTGATAAGGGCATGATCACAGCCCGGTCCAGCATGACCGGCAACAATGGGTTGTCACCTGTTGCCGCCAGTACTCCAACCACGTCGAACAGGTAGCGCCCCAGCTGCACTTGCTCGCCCTCCCGTGCGGCCAATTGAACCGCCAGCGAGGCTCCCAACAGGACATGCAGGGCGTCGGCATCATGTGCAGACAGCAGGCGCCCACCCCGGGCACGAAGCTCAAGCAGCTCGGCAAGCTGGGGCGTGCTACCTACAACCATTGCGTCCTGCCGTAAACCCTGCCGCTGGACAGTGCTTGCAGCGACAATCAGCGGGGCCGCCACCCGCACATACGCTGACACACCGGTCAGGTCAGGCATCGCTGCGCTGCCACGCCTGTCCGGGCGCTCCAACTCGACGACCATCAGTTCGCTGCCCATACCTTTGAAAAGCGCTTTCACATGCTGCGCTGCGCCATGCCCCATGTTCAGCAAAGCAACCACCGCAGCACAGCCGACCCCTATTCCCAGCAGTGCCAGCCACGCCCTGCGCCCCATCAGGCGAAGGTTCAGCAGCGCCTCGGCGAAGCGCTGCTGCCAGCCGGGGCCATAGTGCTCAGGCATCGCTCAGGCGTCCATCTTCCACACGCACGCGGCGTTGCATCTGCTGCGCCAGGGACAGGTCATGCGTGACCATGAGCAGCGTGGTGCCCCGTTCGCGGTTGAGCTTCAGCAGCAGTTGCAGCACGCGCTTGCCGGTCAACGGATCCAGGCTGCCGGTTGGCTCGTCCGCGATCAGCATGCGCGGTTCAGTGACCAACGCACGGGCAATGGCCACCCGCTGCCGTTGGCCACCTGACAAATCGGCAGGCCGCTGACCGCCTTGCGCGCCAAGGTCCACGGCCTCCAACTGCACCTGGGCCAGGCGCCGCGCCGCAGGCAGGCGCAGGCCGCGATAGGCCAGCGGTAGCGCGACGTTATCCAGCGCGCAGAGCCGCGGCAGCAAGTTGAAACTCTGAAAGACAAAACCGATCAGCTGATTGCGCATGACCGCACGCTGATCAGCGCTGGCTGCCGTCACGTCGATGTCATTTAGCAGGACACGGCCACTGCATGGGCGGTCAAGCAGGCCGATCAGGTTCAGCAAGGTGCTTTTGCCTGAACCGGACGGGCCGATGATGGCGCAGCTTTGGCCCCCAGGCACCATCAGGTCGATGCCGTGCAGCACCGGCCGGCCAGCATGGAACCGGCTGACGTTGGTGAGGCTGATCATCGGCTTCATGCACGGTTGTCCTGGTCGCCTGCCGGTGCCAGCGCCGGCTTTGCGTGCCGCGCCTCATCTTCCAACTTGCGGACGGTTTTCAAGATTGTTTCCTGCAGTGAGTCCGCTTCCTCACCTGGGGGGGACTCTTTTCTGCCAATCAGCATATTCAGATTGATTTCATAATTACCGAATTGCGCCTCCTCTATCGCAGGCAGTGCCTTGTAATAGGCGATCACTTCCCTGATCGCATGATCCCTGAGGCCGGTGTTTTCATATTCCGCATTCGATTTATCGACAATATAATGAGTCCATAATGAATACCGATGCCCAAGTTCCATGAAAGCGGCCTCTCTTTCATTCTTGGTGAAATCACCCTCTTCGTCATAGCCAATCAAGACCAATTGTTCAGTGGACAAATCTTTGAATGGATTCTGTCCTTTTCCATTAACGAACTCGGTCGCCTGCCGCGCACGGGCCAGCAACTCCGCGTCATCAGTGTCAGGTACAAACGCATCGTTCAGAGGCTTGTTCAGGCCGTGGACAGAGCTGTTCAGATCATCCCTGATGCGCATGCCCAATTTAGCCAGTTCCTGACGGCTAAGCTGGCTGTCACGCTGCGCTGCCCGCTCTGCGGCAGCCGCTAGCTGACGAGCAAGTGGAGACACGTCTGGCACACTCTCGCCTTCACCATCAACTCTGGCTGCGTCCAAGTCAGACGAGGTCGCAGTAGTGGCCACTGGAATCGCTTTGAATATTTTTTGCAAGGGTGAAGCAATAAAATCGCCAATCCTGGACATGACTAGCCTCCTGATTGAGTTAACACTTCAGTGCATTCAGCCTCAACCGAGCAGCCTGCCAGTAACTGGACGGGCCACTCGATCAACGCCAAGTGGTTACTTCATGGTGAACGCGGCTTTCCAGGCGTAGTTAGCAGCGAAACCTGAATTCACAGCGGTGCAAGTTGCCCCGCCGGTCGGGGTGGCTGTTTTGTTCCATTTGGGTTGCTTTATGCCCCCGGCCATCATCATCACGAATGTGGTGCTGAAAGCGCATGACTTTCGTCCGTCCGCATAGCGCAACATGGCGCCATTCGCATCAGGACTCACTAAGCGTTGGACGGTAAACTTTATCGACTGGCCAGCTCTGACTTCTTGATCCGGCGCGGGCACTGCAATCTGATAGGTGCTGCTCTCATTGGCATTGGTCAACTGGAGCTTGACGGTCTCTGTACCAAGGTTCCTGAAGGTAACCTCGACAGGCGGCCCCGCCAGCGCTTGGCCGGCAGCAAGCAACGAGGCAGTTGCACAAAGGATTCGCGTAAATCTTTTCATCGGTGTCATTCTCGTCTCTTCCCTGTGGTGATGGGGTGAGACGCCCTTGCGGCCGTAGCCTCAAGCTGCCTGAGACGCTCCTTCGTACACAGGCACCTCCTCTGGGAGCGCCCATGAGGCTTAACGGCCACAGTGGCAAAACCTTAAAAAAAATGTGCCTACAAAATGTTGCAAGCCGTGCGGGCCGCTCATGAGAGAACACCTTGATTCGTCATTTTTCTGGCGCCAAAAAAATCTTTACGCAAGTGTCTCGCTCTGCCGCCGGGGCGACCGTTCATACCTTTTCTGACGAATTCTGAAAAAATTTTTTCGATGCCGGCACTAAAACATCTCGCAACAGTTTCGCCCTTGAAACATCGGGGGCAAACCGATGCGTGCCATCAAATTGAAACTGTCGGCAGCTGAATAAATATTTAGAAATCTTTCATCGAGACGAAACCCAGCCAGGAACTTCTCATATCCACAACCGCTCATAGAGCCGTAACGAATTTCCTGCCCACGGGCTGTGAGAGATGACTTACAGATGACAACGGCAAGGTATCCACTACCGGCCTCGAGAATATAGACAGGCCACCCGGCTAACGCCTTAATGCCTGTCCTTACAGGAGACAAGCGTCCCGTACAACTCGTCCTAGTGGTTGATTTCAAAGGATTTATCCCACTTGAAAAAACAAGCACAGCAAAGCGCCGCGTAGCGCCTTGCAATAAAGACGGCTGCATGACAGGGCACGTTTTTACTACCTGGCTTTTAAATGCCTAATTTGAGTGCATAACTTTTCTTGCACTCCGGACTTATGTTGCCTGCGCTCGGTGAAGTGTGCGTTCGCCATGGACCCGTGCGCCTGAAAACTGCTGTTAATCAACCCAGCCCGGCACTCCACGGAGGCGTCGGCGTGATAAACACATGAGGTGATAGCGATGCGTATCAGCATCTTTGGTTTGGGTTATGTGGGTGCAGTCTGTGCAGGCTGCCTGACGGCGCGTGGCCATGAAGTAATCGGTGTGGACGTGTCCAGCACCAAGATCGACCTGATCAACCAAGGCAAGTCGCCGATCGTCGAACCTGGCCTGGAAGCACTGTTGCAACAAGGCATCGCCAATGGTCGCCTGCGTGGCACCACCGACTTCGCAGAGGCCATTCGCGCCAGCGATGTATCGATGATCTGTGTGGGTACCCCCAGCAAGAAAAACGGTGACCTGGGCCTGGAATACATCGAGTCGGTGTGCCGGGAAATCGGTTATGTGCTGCGCGACACCACGCGCCGCCACACCATCGTGGTGCGCAGCACCGTGTTGCCAGGCACCGTCAAGAACGTGGTGATCCCGATCCTCGAAGATTGCTCGGGCAAAAAGGCCGGCGTCGACTTCGGCGTCGCGGTGAACCCGGAATTCCTGCGTGAAAGCACTGCAATCAAGGACTACGACCAGCCACCGATGACCGTCATCGGCGAACTGGACAGCGCCAGCGGCGACATCCTCCAGGCGCTGTACGAAGAACTCGACGCCCCGGTCATCCGCAAGCCGATCGAAGTGGCCGAGATGATCAAATACACCTGCAACGTGTGGCATGCCACCAAGGTCACCTTCGCCAACGAGATCGGCAACATCGCCAAGGCTGTCGGTGTGGATGGCCGCGAAGTGATGGACGTGGTCTGCCAGGACAAGGTGCTCAACCTGTCGCAGTACTACATGCGCCCCGGCTTTGCCTTCGGCGGCTCGTGCCTGCCAAAGGACGTGCGCGCCCTGACCTACCGTGCCGCCAGCCTGGACGTGCGCGCCCCCCTGCTCGACTCGCTCATGCGCAGCAACGAGTCGCAGGTGCAAAACGCCTTCGAACTGATCGAAGCCCACGACAAACGCAAGGTCGCCCTGCTTGGCCTGAGCTTCAAGGCCGGCACCGACGACCTGCGCGAAAGCCCACTGGTGGAGCTGGCCGAACGCCTGATCGGCAAGGGCTACCAACTGGATATCTACGACGAGAACGTCGAGTACGCCCGCGTTCATGGGGCCAACAAAGACTACATCGAATCGAAGATCCCGCACGTTTCGTCGCTGCTCAACGGTGACTTCCAGAAGGTCATCGACAACGCCGACATCATCGTTCTGGGCAACCGTGACGAGCAGTTCCGCGCCCTTGCCCAGCAAGCACCGGCCGGCAAGCAAGTGATCGACCTGGTCGGCTTCATGAGCAAGCCGACCAGCGCTGCCAGCCGCACCGAAGGCATCTGCTGGTAACCCCTGGGCCAGGCGGCGCAAGGCTCCCCACTTGCGCTGCCGCCCTTTCCCGAATTTTCCACGGATGCTGAACATGCAAAGGCTCCAGACAGTGCTGTTGCAGTGCGCCGGTTGGCTGCTCTACATGAGCCTGCTCATGCTGATCGCCCTGGCCCTGCCAGCCGATATCTTCGACTCGCAATCGAAGCACTTCATCTTCCTGGTCGGCGCCGTCGGCATCTGGCGCTACTCGATGGGCGCCACCCATTTCATCCGCGGCATGATCTTCCTCTACGGCGTGTACCCCTACCTGCGCCGCAAAGTGCAGAAAATGGGCAGCGCCGCCGACCCGTCGCACGTGTACCTGATGGTCACCAGCTTCCGCATCGAAGCATTGACCACCGCTCAGGTGTACAGCTCGGTGATCCGCGAGGCGATCAACTGCGGTTTCCCCACCACGGTGGTCTGCTCGCTGGTGGAAATGTCCGATGAACTGCTGGTGAAAAGCCTGTGGGCCAAGTACAACCCGCCGGCCCACGTGAAGCTGGACATCGTACGCATCGCCGGTACCGGCAAGCGCGATGGCCTGGCCTACGGCTTCCGTGCCATCTCCCGCATGCTGCCGGACGAAAACGCCGTGGTGGCGGTGATCGACGGTGACACCGTGCTGGCCGATGGCGTGGTGCGCAAGACCGTACCGTGGTTCAAGCTGTACCCCAATGTCGGCGGCCTGACCACCAACGAATTCTGCGAAGTACGCGGCGGCTACATCATGAGCGAATGGCACAAGCTGCGCTTCGCCCAGCGCCACATCAACATGTGCTCGATGGCCCTGTCCAAGCGCGTACTGACCATGACCGGGCGCATGTCGATGTTCCGCGCCAGCGTGGTCACCAACCCCGAGTTCATCGCCGACGTGGAAAGCGACTCGCTGATGCACTGGCGCCTGGGCCGCTTCAAGTTCCTGACCGGTGACGACAAGTCCAGCTGGTTCAGCCTGATGCGCCTGGGCTACGACACCTTCTACGTGCCGGACGCTGCCATCAACACGGTCGAGCACCCGCCAGAGAAAAGCTTCTTCAAGGCCAGCCGCAAGCTGATGTACCGCTGGTACGGCAACAACCTGCGGCAGAATTCCCGTGCGCTGGGCCTGGGCCTGCGGCGCCTGGGGCTGTTCACCAGCATCGTGCTGTTCGACCAGCGCGTGTCGATGTGGACCAGCCTGCTGGGCCTGACCGTAGCGGTGATCGCCAGCCTCAAGTTCGGCCTGGCATACCTGCTGGTGTACCTGCTGTGGATCGGCATCACCCGCCTGATCCTCACCGTGATGCTGCTGTGCTCTGGCCACAACGTCGGCCCGGCCTACCCGCTGATTCTCTATTACAACCAGATCATCGGCGCGCTGATGAAGATCTACGTGTTCTTCCGCCTCGACAAACAGTCGTGGACGCGTCAGCCCACTGCCCTCAAGCGTGACCTCGCCAGCTTTCAACAATGGTTCAACACCTGGTCCTCGCGGACCATGACCTTCTCGGCGGCCAGCATCTTCGTTGCTGTGCTGTTCATGGTCGTGTGAGCCCAACCCGGATCGGATCTAACAGGAACAAACCCCATGAATACCGCCGTGAATGTCAACGTCGTGCATGAGTCCGAAGCCCAGCGCCAGCACGCCCGGGTACGCATCCCCGCCAAGCTGCGCTTCATCGACGCCCAGCGCCAGGCCCACGACGTGAAGGTCGACGACCTTTCCGCCGGAGGCTTGAGCTTCCACACCAAGCAGCAACTGGCGGTGGGCGATGCGTTGCGTGGGCGGTTGATGTTCACGGTCGACAACCTCGGCCTGTCGATGGACATCGAATTCCAGGTGCGCTCGTACCACCCCGACAGCGGGCGTACCGGTGCGCAATTCCAGAACCTGGAGCCACGCGACATCGCCACCCTGCGCCATATCATCACCTCGCACCTGTCGGGTGAACTGATCACTGCCGGCGACGTGCTCAGCACCCTGCAGCGCGACAACTTCACCAAGGCGCGCAAGCAGAAAGACGGCGGCAGTGGCCTGAGCCCCTTCGGCCGGCTCAAGGCCGTTACCGTCACCCTCGGCGTGTTCGTGGTCGGCATCGCCGCCTTCGGTTTCGTCGCCAAGTCGTTGTACGGCATGTATTTCATCAGCCATGCCGAAGCCGGTGTGGTCGCAGTACCCACCACCAATGTCACCATGCCGCGCGACGGTACCGTGAACAGCCTGGTCGAGAGCGGTGGGCAGGTGGCCAAGGGCGCGCCACTGGCCAGCTTCACCACCAGCATGCTGGACATGCTCAAGGGCAACCTCGACGACACGCAACTGGAACCGGCGAAGATCGAGGAACTGTTCGGCAAGCAACTGTCCGGCACCCTGACCAGCCCCTGCGATTGCGTGGTCGCCCGCCAGTTGGTGGATGACGGCCAGTACGCTGCCAAGGGCCAGCCGATCTTCCAGCTGATTCCGCGTACCACCAACCCGATGGTCGAGGCGCGTTTCAGCTACCGCCAGTTCGATGAGGTCAAGCCAGGAACCCGGGTCAACTTCCAGGTCGCCGGCGAAGACGAAGTGCGTACCGGTCAGATCGTCAGCAGCGCCAGCCTCAACAGCGAAGACCTGGCCTCCGACATCCGTGTGCAGATCAAGCCCGATAGCGGCCTGCCCGCCGAGCTCGCCGGCCGCCCGGCGTCGGTCAACAGCGACCGTGGCCCGTCGCTCAACTGGCTGATCGACAAAGCCGTGGCCCGTGGGCTGTAAGAGGATCGGACGATGATCGCTGATACCAACACCTGCCCCCACAGGTTCCGTGTGAACCTGGGTCTGTGTGGCCTGGCCATGGCCATCACGTTGGCCGGCTGCGCCGGCCTGCCCGACCAGCGCCTGGCCAACGAAGCCCTGAAGCGCGGTGACACGGCATTGGCCGAACGCAACTACAAGGCCCTGGCCGACCTGGGCTACAGCGATGCGCAAGTGGGCCTGGCCGACATCAAGGTGGCCAGCCGCGACCCGGTGCAAATCAGGGAGGCCGAGGCCACCTACCGCGCTGCCGCTGCGTCCTCGTCGCGCGCCCAGGCGCGCCTTGGCCGCCTGCTGGTGGCCAAGCCCGACAGCACCCAGGCCGAGCGTGAAGAAGCCGAAACGCTGCTGAAACTCGCCGCCCGGCAAGGTGAAGGCAACACCCTGATCCCGCTGGCGATGCTGTACCTGAGCTACCCGCAAAGCTTCCCCAAGGTCAACGCGCAGCAGCAGATCGACCAGTGGCGCGCCACTGGCAACCCGGAAGCGGGCCTGGCCCAGGTGCTGCTGTATCGCACCCAGGGCAGCTACGACCAGCACTTGGGCGACGTGGAGAAGATCTGCAAGGCCGCCCTGAGCACCACCGACATGTGCTACGTCGAACTGGCCACCGTGTACCAGAAGCGCGGCCAGACCGACCAGCAGGCCGCCCTGCTCGGCCAGTTGCAGGCGGCCTACGCCCGTGGTGCCGTGCCAGCCAGCAGGGTCGACAGTGTGGCCCGGGTGCTGGCCGATCGCAGCCTTGGCCAGACCGATGAAAAAACGGCCAAGGACTTGCTCGAACAGGTGGCACCGGCCAACCCGGCGTCGTGGGTCAGCCTGGCGCAATTGCTTTACGAGTTCCCCGAACTGGGCGACACCGACCAGTTGCTGGCCTACATCGACAAGGGTCGCGAAGCCGAACAGCCACGTGCCGAACTGCTGCTGGGCCGCCTGTACTACGAAGGCAAGACTGTACCGGCTGACGCCAAGAAAGCCGAGCGCCACCTGCAGGCGGCCGCCGAGGCTGGCGAAACCAGCGCTCATTACTACCTGGGCCAGCTGTACCGCCGTGGTTACCTGGGCAACGTCGAGCCGCAGAAGGCGGTCGACCACCTGCTGGCCGCCGCCCGCGGCGGGCAGATCAGCGCCGACTACGCCTTGGCCCAGTTGTTCAGCGAAGGCCATGGCATTCGCCCGCAACCAGGCAATGCCTGGGTGTTCGCCCAGCTGGCACAAGCCAACCCCACGCCGCAGGCGGCAGAAATGCTGCAACGACTCGAGCCGCAACTGACCCCGGACCAGCGCAGCCAAGCCCAGCAACTGCTGGCTCAGGAAAAGCAGGCCCGCGGCAGCATGAGCCAAGGCGCCAACAGCACCCTGGCCATCGAAGCCCTGCAAGACGACGAACAAGAAGTAGACGGTGAGGACTCGCTATGACGCTCAATCCCTTCGTGAAAGCCGGCATCGGCCTGAGCTTCGCCCTGCTGTGGTCCTGCCCGACCCTGGCGGAAATGACCGCCGAGAAAAACTTTGGCCTGGACGTGAAAATCACCGGCCAATCGGAAGACGACCGCGACCTGGGTACCCGCCCCGGCGGCGACGTCAACGGCCTGGGCCTGGACCTGCGCCCATGGGTCTACGGCGAGCGCGGCAACTGGAGCGCCTACGCCATGGGCCAGGCGGTCGCAGCCACCGACACCATCGAAACCGACACCCTGCGCCAGAACGACGACGGCACCACCACCGACACCGGTGACGACAGCCGCAAGCCAGACAAAAGCTACCTGGCCATGCGCGAATTCTGGGTTGGCTACAGCGGCCTCACCGCCTACCCTGGCGAGCAACTGCGCCTGGGCCGCCAGCGCCTGCGCAGCGATGACGGCATGTGGCGCGACACCAACATCGAAGCGCTGAACTGGACCTTCGACACCACCTTGCTCAAGGCCGACCTGGGCGTGGCCCAGCGCTTCAGCGAATACCGCACCGACCTCACCGAGCTGGCGCCCGAAGACAAGGACCGTACGCACGTCTACGGCAACATCGCCACGCAATGGACCCCCGGCCACTGGGTTGGCCTGCGCGCCCACCACACCCATGACAGCGGCAGCCTGAACCAACCCGGGGAAACCGTCGACGCACTGGACAAGACCCGCACCGGCGACCTCACCTGGCTGGGCCTCGAGGCCAACAGCGACGCCTACAACTGGCGCAATGACCACACCGTCAACTACTGGGGCAGCGTCACCTGGCTGACCGGCGACCGCGACAAGCTCACCACCCAACAGGTGGGTGACGATCAGGTGGCCACCGGCAAGCAGAGCGGCAACGTCAATGCCTGGGCCACCGACCTGGGTATCCGCCTGCGCCTCGACCCGCAATGGCAGGTGGGTGCAGCCTACGCCCGCGGCAGCGGCGGCGGCGGTGACGATGGTTCGAACAACTTTGAGCAGACCGGGCTGGAGAGCAACCGCTCCAACTTCACCGGCACCCGCTCGCGGGTGCACCGCTTCGGTGAGGCCTTGCGCGGCGAGCTGGGCAACCTGCAGGCGGCCACGCTGTTCGCATCGTGGCAACTGCGCGACGACTATGACGCCAGCCTGATCTACCACAAGTTCTGGCGCGTCGATGACAACCAGAACATCGGCTCCAGCGGCATCAACGCCGTGGTCGACGACAACGGTGTGAACCGCCAACTGGTCGACGGTGAAAAAGACCTTGGCCAGGAGATGGACGTGGTCGTGACCAAGTACTTCAAGCAAGGCCTGCTGCCCGCGTCCATGAGCCAGGCCATCGACGAGCCGTCTGCCCTGGTGCGCCTGCGCGCGGGTGTATTCAAGCCGGGCGACGCCTATGGCAAGGAAGCGGACTCGTACATGCACCGCGCCTTCGTCGACGTGATCTGGCGCTTCTGAGGCCGGGAGAAACCTGATGAACCTTCACCCGCACCTACGTCACAGCCTGTTGGCCAGCGCCTTGTTGCTGGCCTCGGGCCTGGCCGTCGCCGCAGAGCCCAAGGTCATTGCCAAGGAGCTGCAGCAGGCCAAGACCTACACCGTGGCCAGCGCGCCGATCGAGCCCCTGCACATGGACCCGCCCAAGCTGCCCGACCTGAGCGGCTACACCGCCCAGGCCGTGCAGAAGAAGATCGACCGCAGCCACAAGGGCAAGGTCAGCCTGCGCCGCATGTTCCAGGAGGACACCCTCAAGGAATTTGTCGGCGGCGACAACAAGGCGGCCGAGTGGGTCCAGCGCCAGCACGGTATTCCGCAGGCGATCTTCATCGATGACGGCCATGTCGACCTCGTCGAGCTGAGCAAGCAGGTGCCGCGACAGTACCTGCGCGAAGTCGAGCCGGGCGTTTACCTGGCGCGCCTGCCGATCGTGGTCGGCCGCAAGGGTATTTTCGAGATCGATGGCAAGGTCAAGCAACTGCGCCTGTCCCAGGAGGGCGGCGCGTTCCTGGTCAACGACGGCAAGCTGTTCGTCACCGACACCCAGGTGACTGGCTGGCGGGAAAAAGACAACGGCCCGGCGACCTTCCGCTCGCCCAAGGAATTCCGCCCATTCCTGCTCTCGTGGGGCGGTACCGAAACCTACATCGTCAATACCAAGATGGCCAGTTTCGGCTACGCCAAGTCCAAGTCGTACGGCGTGAGCATTTCGCAGTACACCCCGAACATGGCCAAGCGCATGGGCCGCCCGGAACCCACCGGCTGGATCATCGGTTCGCAGTTCAGCGACATGTGGTACGGCTTCTACTGCTACGAAACCCAGGACTTCGTGGTCAAGGACAATACCTACCACGACAACATCGTCTATGGCATCGACCCGCACGACCGCTCGCACCGCCTGATCATCGCCGGCAACACGGTCTACGGCACCAAGAAGAAGCACGGCATCATCATTTCGCGTGAGGTCAACGACAGCTGGATCATCAACAATAAGAGCTACGACAACAAGCTCTCCGGCGTGGTGATCGACCGTAACAGCGTCAACAACCTGGTGGCCTACAACGAGATCTACCGCAACCACACCGACGGTATCACCCTGTACGAAAGCGGCGACAACCTGATCTGGGGCAACAAGCTGATCAACAACCGTCGCCACGGCATACGCGTACGTAACAGCGTGAACATCCGCCTGTACGAGAACGTGGCCATGGCCAACGGCCTGGTCGGCGTGTATGGCCACATCAAGGACTTGTCCGACACCGACCGCGACATCGCCCTCGACCCGTTCGACACCAAGGTCTCGCTGATCGTGGTGGGCGGCGAACTGGCGGCCAATGGTTCAGGCCCGCTGTCGATCGACTCGCCGCTGTCGGTCGAGCTGTACAAGGTATCCATGCTCGCCCCGCGCAAGGCCAGCGGCATCAGCCTTAACGGCGTGCTGGGCGAGCGCCAGGACGAAATCCTCGACCTGCTGGTCCGCCAGCAGAAGGCTGTGCTGATCGACCCGGTCGAGCGCCAGACCGAAATGATCGATTAAGGAAGCCCAGACCATGACTCCACACCTGATGAAACTGCTGGGCCTGTCCGCTGCCCTTCTGGCAATCAGCCAGGGCGTGCGCGCCGATGAAGTCAAGGCCCCGACCTTCACGGCCGAACCCTGCTGCCAGCTGTGCCCCGAAGCGCACGATGCCAGCCGCTACACCACCCGCTACCAGCAGAACTTCACCACCCTGGTGCAAGCCAAGGGCGACTGGCTGTTCCGCACACGCGAAGACTTGCGCACCGAGTTCAGCACCACGCCGGCCGGCTACAAGCGCCTGCAGCAGGTGCACGACGCGTTCAAGAAGCGCGGCGTGGAACTGGTGGTGGTGTACCAGCCGACCCGTGGCCTGGTGAACCGCAACATGCTCAACCCGGCCGAGAAAGCTGCATTCGACTACCAGAAGGCACTGGGCAACTACCAGGCCATGCTCAAGCGCTTCGCCAGCATGGGCTACAACGTGCCCGACCTGTCGCCGCTGACCAACGAGCAACTGGCCGCCGCCGACCAGGGCAAGGACTTCTACTTCCGGGGTGACCAGCACTGGACGCCGTACGGTGCCCAGCGCGCCGCCAGGATCGTCGCCGACACCGTGCACAAGATGCCGGCTTTCGCGGGCATTCCACGCAAGGAATTCGAAACCAAGAAATCTGGCCGCATGGGCAAGACGGGCACCCTGCACAACGTGGCCGGCCAACTGTGTGGCACCAGCTATGCGATCCAGTACATGGACCAGTTCGCCACCGAGCCGAAAGGCTCCAGCGGCGGCGGCGACGACCTGTTCGGCGACAGCGGCAACGCACAGATCACCTTGGTCGGCACCAGCCACAGCGGCAAGAACTACAACTTCTCCGGCTTCCTCGAGCAGTACATCGGCGCCGATGTGCTCAACGTCGCCTTCCCCGGCGGTGGCCTGGAAGGCTCGATGATCCAGTACCTGGGCAGCGAGGAATTCCGCAAGAACCCGCCCAAGATCCTGATCTGGGAGTTCTCGCCGCTGTACCGCCTGGACCAGGAAACCATCTGGCGGCAAATCCTTGGCCTGCTCGACGATGGCTGCAATGACCGCCCGGCCCTGATGAGCGCCAGCACCACGCTCAAGCCCGGCAACAACGAGCTGATGGTCAACGGCAAGGGCGGCGTGGTGAAACAGCTGATCAACCGCAACCTGCAGATGGATGTCAGGTTCGACGACCCATCGGTGAAGGTGCTGCAAGCCACCCTGTGGTACCTCAACGGCCGCCACGAAGACATCAAGCTGGAAAAACCGGAAACCTCCGACACCGACGGCCGCTTTGTCTTCCAGATGCGTGAGGACGAGGACTGGGCCGACCAGAGCCTGCTGGCGTTCGAGGTGCAGGGCCCGGAAAGCGGCACCCAGAAAGTCGAGGCCAAACTCTGCAAACGCAACAACTTCGCCGTGCCTGCGCAAACCGCGCAAGCCGGCCAGTGAGGCGACCATGACCGTATTCAAGCAAATCTTTCGCCCTGCCCTGCTCGCCATGGCCCTGTTCGGCAACGCCGCGCACGCTGCGCTAGTGCCACCACAAGGCTATTACGAGGGCATCGAGAAACCCAAAACGGGCGACGGCAATTTCCGCTGCGAGCCAGCACCAAAACCCTACACCGGTGCGCTGCAGTTCCGCAGTAAGTACGAAGGCTCCGACAAGGCCCGTGCCACGCTCAATGTCGCCTCGGAAAAGGCCTTTCGCAAGTCGACCGAAGACATCACCACGCTGGAAAAGGGCGTGAGCAAGATGGTCGGCCAATACATGCGTGATGGCCGCCCGGCGCAACTCGACTGCACCTTGGCTTGGCTGGGGACCTGGGCGCGGGCCAATGCGCTGCTGTCCACCGACTACAACCACACCGGCAAGTCGATGCGCAAATGGGCCCTGGGCAGCATGAGCGGCTCGTGGCTGCGCCTGAAGTTCTCCACTGCCCAGCCGCTGGCCGCGCACCAGGCCGAGGCCGAGCTGATCGAGAAATGGCTGGACCGCCTGGCCGAGCAGACCGTACAGGACTGGAGCAACCTGCCGCTGGAGAAGATCAACAACCACAGCTACTGGGCCGCCTGGTCGGTGATGGCCACCGCCGTGGCCACCGACCGCCGCGACCTGTTCGACTGGGCGGTGAAGGAATTCAAGGTGGGTGCCAACCAGGTCGACGAGCAAGGTTTCCTGCCCAACGAGGTCAAGCGCAAGCAACGTGCCCTGGCCTATCACAACTACGCCCTGCCTCCGCTGGCGATGATTGCCAGCTTCGCCCAGGCCAACGGCGTGGACCTGCGCAGCGAAAACAACTTTGCCCTGCAGCGCTTGGGCGAAGGTGTGCTCTACGGCGCCCGCGACCCACGTCACTTCGCCGAACGTGCCGGTGAGAAGCAGGACATGAAAGACCTCAAGGTCGACAACAAGTACGCCTGGCTCGAGCCTTGGTGCGCGCTGTACCACTGCGTCGGCGACACGCTCGAGCGCAAGCACGGGATGCAGCCGTTCAACAGCTTCCGGCTGGGCGGCGATGTGACCCGGGTCTATGACCCGAGCGCAGCAAGCAAGAAATGAACTGACTCCCATTGTGGGGTCGGTACCTGTGGGAGCGGGCATGCCCGCGAAGAAGCCACCGCGGTGCATGGCAAGGGCTTCACCCTTGTTCGCGGGCATGCCCGCTCCCACAGGGATCTAAGTTGCCCTCCAGCTTTTTGCTGGGGGGTTTGGGGGGCGCTGTGCCCCGGATGCTGTGAACAATAAGGAGAACCGGGATGGTCTTCTCGTCCAACGTGTTCCTGTTCCTGTTCTTGCCGATATTCCTCGGCCTGTATTACTTGAGCGGGCAACGTTATCGCAACCTGCTGCTGCTGGTCGCCAGCTACATCTTCTATGCCTGGTGGCGGGTGGACTTCCTGGCACTGTTCGCCGGGGTCACCCTGTGGAACTACTGGATCGGCCTGAAAGTGGGTGCCGCCGGCGTGCGCACCAAGCCGGCACAGCGCTGGCTGCTGCTGGGGGTCGGTGTCGACCTGGCCATTCTCGGCTACTTCAAGTACGCCAACTTCGGTGTCGACAGCCTGAATGCGATCATCACCTCGTTTGGCCTGGAGCCCTTCATCCTCACCCACGTGCTGCTGCCGATCGGTATCTCGTTCTACATCTTCGAGTCGATCAGCTACATCATCGACGTGTACCGCGGCGACACCCCGGCCACGCGCAACCTGATCGACTTCGCCGCGTTCGTGGCGATCTTCCCGCACCTGATCGCCGGCCCCGTGCTGCGCTTCAAGGACCTGGTCGACCAGTTCAACAACCGCACCCATACCCTGGACAAGTTCTCCGAAGGCTGCACCCGCTTCATGCAGGGTTTCATCAAGAAGGTGTTCATCGCCGACACCCTGGCAGTGGTCGCCGACCACTGCTTCGCCCTGCAGAACCCGACCACAGGGGATGCCTGGCTCGGCGCCCTGGCCTACACCGCGCAGTTGTACTTCGACTTCAGCGGCTACAGCGACATGGCCATCGGCCTGGGGCTGATGATGGGCTTCCGCTTCATGGAAAACTTCAAGCAGCCATACATCAGCCAGTCCATCACCGAGTTCTGGCGGCGCTGGCACATCAGCCTGTCGACCTGGCTGCGCGACTACCTGTACATCACCCTGGGCGGTAACCGCAAAGGCACCTTCAACACTTACCGCAACCTGTTCCTGACCATGCTGCTGGGCGGCCTGTGGCATGGCGCCAACTTCACCTACATCATCTGGGGCGCCTGGCACGGCATGTGGCTGGCGATCGAGCGGGCGCTGGGCATCGACACCAACCCGCAGCGTTTCAACCCGGTGAAATGGGCCTTCACCTTCCTGCTGGTGGTGGTCGGCTGGGTGATCTTCCGCGCCGAAAACCTGCACGTCGCCGCACGCATGTATGGCGCCATGTTCAGCTTCGGCGACTGGCAGCTGTCGGAACTCAACCGTGCCCAGCTCACCGGCCTGCAGGTCGCCACCCTGGTGATCGCCTACCTCACCCTGGCGTTCTTCGGCCTGCGCGACTTCTACCGCAACGCCACACCCACGCCCAAGGCCACCCCGGTGCAGGTCAACAGCGACGGTTCGCTGGGCCTGGACTGGACCCGGGTCATGACCCGCGCGCTGGTGTTGCTGCTGTTCGTGGCCTCGATCCTCAAGCTTTCGGCGCAGAGCTACTCGCCGTTCCTCTACTTCCAGTTCTGAGGTGGCTGACATGACCCGAACGTTACGCATTACCTATTCGCTGTCCTTCATCGGCCTGTTGGTGGGCATGGGCGTCTGGTCCACCGGTGGGTTGGAAAGTTTCCAGCGCACCGAGCAGATGACCCTGCTCAACGGCAAACTGGCCAAGGCAGCCGAAACCCATTACGACGACCAGTTCCCGATCAAGCGCCTGGGCACCAACCTGTGGGCGGCGATGGACTTCAAGCTGTTCCACGAAGGCCGCCCTGGCGTGGTGCTGGGCCGCGACCAGTGGTTGTTCAGTGACGAAGAGTTCAAGCCCACCGCCGGTGCCGAACAACTGATGCAAGAGAACCTGGCGCTGATCCGCGGTGTACGCGACACCCTGCAGCAGCACGGCGTTCACCTGGTGCTGGCGATCGTCCCGGCCAAGGCGCGGGTGTATGCCGAATACATCGGCAAGCAACAACCGGCCAGCCTGCATGACGACCTGTACAACCAGTTTCACGCCCAGGCACGCCAGGCCAACGTGTTTGCGCCCGAGCTGATGGGCCCACTGGCGCAGGCCAAGGCCCGCGGCCAGGTGTTCCTGCGTACCGACACCCACTGGACGCCGATGGGCGCCGAAGTGGCGGCGCAGGCGCTGGCCGACGCCGTGCGCCGGCAGAACCTGCTCGACGGCGCCCCGCAGGCCTTCATAACCGAAGCAGGCAGCACCGCCCCGTACAAAGGCGACCTGACCAACTTCCTGCCACTGGACCCTTTGTTCAGCAACCTGCTGCCCGCCCCGGACAGCCTGCAACAACGTACCACCCGGGCCGCCGAGCCGGAGGGTGACGGCGCTGACGCGCTGTTCGCCGACAGCCGCATACCGGTGGCACTGGTTGGCACCAGCTACAGCGCCAACCCGCACTGGAACTTCCTTGGCGCACTGCAGCAGGCGCTGCGCAGCGACGTGGCCAATTACGCCGAGGACGGCCACGGCCCGTTGGTGCCCATGCTCAAGTACCTGCAAAGCGATGCCTTCAAGAACGCCGCGCCACAAGTGGTGGTGTGGGAATTCCCAGAACGATATCTGCCAATGAAGAACGACCTCAGCAGCTTCGACCCGCACTGGGTCGCGCAGCTGAAGAACGCCCGTAAATCCGAAGAAAACCTGGCCTTGTCGTCCACCCGGACGAACCACTGACTGAAGAGAGGAACACGCACATGACTACCAAGACTTCCATTGCCAAAGCCCTCACCCTGGCGGCCGGCCTGTCCCTTGCTTCCCTGCAGGCCTTCGCCGGCGCCGACGCCGCGCTGTATGGCCCCAGCGCGCCGAAAGGCTCCACGTTCGTGCGGCTGTACAACGCCACCAGTGCACCGGCTGCCGCCAGCGTCGGCAACACCCAGATCAAGCAGGTTGGCGCCCAGGCCAGCAGCGATTTCAGCTTCCTGCCTGGCGGTGACTACACCGCCCAGGTCGGCGGCAAGAGCGTGCCGGTCAAGCTGGCCTCGGACAAGTACTACACCCTGGTCAACAGCAACAGCGGCAACCCGAAGCTGATCGAAGAGCCGCCGTTCAAGAACAAGCAGAAAGCCCTGGTGCGCGTGCAGAACCTGAGCGACCAGCAGCTGACCCTGAAAACCGCCGACGGCAAGACCGAAGTGGTCAAGCAAGTGGCCGCCAACGGTCGTGGTGAGCGCGAGATCAACCCGGTCAAGGTGAACCTGGCGCTGTACCAAGGTGACAAGAAAGTGGGTGACGTGAAGCCAGTCGCCCTTGAGCGCGGCGAAGCCGCAGTGCTGTACGTAACGGGTTCCGGCAACGCCTTGTCGCCGGTGTGGGTAACTCGCCCCGTGGCTAGCAACTGATTCCCCTGCCTCTCAACGACTATTGGAGAAACATGATGATCCCGGTAATTCTTTCTGGTGGTAGCGGTTCGCGTCTGTGGCCTTTGTCGCGCAAGCAGTTCCCCAAGCAGTTCCTGGCCCTGACCGGTGAACACACGCTGTTCCAGCAAACCCTCTCGCGCCTGGTGTTCGAGGGCATGGACACGCCGATCGTGGTCTGCAACAAGGACCACAAGTTCATCGTGCAGGAGCAGCTGGCGGCCCTGAAGCTGGAAACCCAAGGCATCCTGATGGAGCCGTTTGGCCGCAATACGGCGCCCGCGGTGGCCATGGCCGCGATGAAGCTGGTCAACGAAGGTCGTGACGAACTGATGCTGGTGCTGCCTGCCGACCATGTGATCGAGGACCAGAAGGCCCTGCAACGTGCCCTGGCCCTGGCCACCGTAGCGGCAGAGCGCGGCGAGATGGTGTTGTTCGGGGTACCGGCGACCAAACCGGAAACCGGCTACGGCTACATCCGCTCCAGCCAGGATGCATTGCTGCCCGAGGGCGTGGCGCGGGTTGCGCAGTTCGTCGAGAAGCCCGACGAGAAGCGCGCCACCGAGTTCGTCCAGGCCGGTGGTTACTTCTGGAACAGCGGCATGTTCCTGTTCCGCGCCAGCCGCTTCCTCGAGGAGCTGAAAAAGCACGATGGCGATATCTACGACACCTGTGTACTGGCCTTGGAGCGTAGCCAGGAAGACGGCGATGTGCTGAGCATCGACGCCGCCACTTTCGCCTGCTGCCCGGACAACTCCATCGACTACGCGGTGATGGAAAAAACCCAGCGCGCCTGTGTCGTGCCGATGTCGGCAGGTTGGAGTGACGTGGGCTGCTGGTCGTCGTTGTGGGAGGTGCATGAGAAGGACGACAATGGCAACGTCACCAAGGGCGATGTGGTGGTGCAGGACAGCCACAACTGCATGATCCACGGTAACGGCAAGCTGGTGTCGGTGATCGGCCTTGAGAACATCGTGGTGGTCGAGACCAAGGACGCCATGATGATCGCCCACAAGGACAAGGTTCAAGGCGTGAAGCAAATGGTCAAGACACTGGACGAACAGGGCCGTAGCGAAACCCAGAACCACCTGGAAGTGTATCGCCCATGGGGTTCTTACGACTCGGTGGACATGGGCGGCCGCTTCCAGGTCAAGCACATCACCGTCAAGCCAGGCGCCAGCCTGTCGCTGCAAATGCACCACCACCGCGCCGAACACTGGATCGTGGTGTCCGGCACTGCCGAGGTGACCTGCGACGAAAACGTGTTCCTGCTGACCGAGAACCAGTCGACCTACATCCCGATAGCGTCGGTGCACCGCCTGCGCAACCCGGGCAAGATCCCGCTGGAGATCATTGAGGTGCAGTCCGGGAGTTACCTGGGCGAAGATGACATCGAGCGCTTTGAAGATGTGTATGGGCGCACTTCTACGCCGGTCGAGCGTGGGGTTTCGGTGAAGACCATCGCGCAGTAAAGCGGCAAGCGGCAAGCGGCAAGCGGCAAGCGGCAAGCGGCAAGCGGCAAGCTACAAGAAACAGCGGGGCGGCGTCGAATCTAAAATTGTGGGTTCTCCACCGCCCTGCTTTTTCTAGTAGCTTGTAGCTTGTAGCTTGTAGCTTGTAGCTTGCAGCTTGCAGCTTGCAGCTTGCAGCTTGCAGCTTGCAGCTTGCCACTCCAAGATGTGCCGAGACTCGAACGGAATCCGCACATCATGATCATCGGTGCCGTCCTTATCCTCACCTGGCTGGTGCTGCTGTTGCGCTACCCGGCCAAGGCCCTGCCCATTTCCCTGGCCGCCGTGTGCGGCCTGGGCCTGGTGGCCCTGTTCGTTGCCTGGCAGGACACCCGCGAAGCCTCGCAACTGGCCCGCCTGGACCTGCGCCTGAGCTACGCCCCAGACCAGTGCCCCGCCGACCGAACCCTGCGGGTGCACATTAAGAACGGCAACCCGGTACCGCTCACCGAACTGCGTTGGCGCGTAGCCGCCTATGCGCCGGGCGATACCGTGAACCTCGCCGAAAATACCTACAACGCCCCGCGCTACCGTGGCCCTGGCGAACTGCAGCCGGGGGCCGAGTGGGAAGACTGCCTGCCCTTGCCGCCCCTGCGTTCCGGTTACCGACCACAAACCCTGGAGTTTCGGGCTGAGCACCTGCAAGGTACATTTGCCAATTGATTCATTGCCTGCACTGGCCCTATCGCCGGCACGCCAGCTCCCACAGGTACCCCACCCCTTTCAAGGACTGCGGAGTACTTGTGGGAGCTGGCTTGCCGGCGATAGGGCCAGTACCGGCGACACATCTCTCACCTTGATCAAAGGCCCCCACCATGCCCACCGTCCTGATCACCGGTTGTTCCAGCGGCATTGGCCGCGCCCTGGCCGACGCCTTCCGCGATGCCGGCCACCACGTCTGGGCCACCGCCCGCAAGCCTGAAGATGTCGAACAACTGAGTGCCGCCGGCTACACCGCCCGGCAACTGGACGTGAACGACAGCGATGCCCTTACCCGCCTGGCCGAGGAACTGGACAGCCTCGATATCCTGATCAACAACGCCGGCTACGGCGCCATGGGCCCGTTGCTCGATGGCGGCGTGGATGCGCTGCGCCAGCAGTTCGAAACCAATGTCTTCGCCGTGGTAGGCGTCACTCGCGCGCTGTTCCCGCTGCTGCGCCGCTCACGGGGCCTGGTGGTGAATATCGGCAGCGTATCCGGCGTACTGGTCACCCCGTTCGCCGGCGCCTACTGCGCCTCCAAGGCCGCCGTGCATGCCCTGAGCGATGCCCTGCGCCTTGAGCTGGCACCGTTCGGCGTGCAGGTGATGGAAGTGCAACCCGGGGCGATTGCCTCCCAGTTCGCCAGCAATGCCCAGCGCCAGGCCGAGCAGGTACTGGCGACGGATTCGGCGTGGTGGCCATTGCGTGAACATGTGCAGGCACGGGCGCGGGCTTCGCAGGACAAGCCGACTTCGGCAGCGGTGTTTGCCAAGGGCGTGCTGGCGGCAGTGAGCAGGTCGCCGGTACCGGCTGTAGTGCGCTTGGGCAATGGCAGTACAGCGTTGCCGTTGATGGCTCGGTTGCTGCCGCGGCGCTTGCTGAATTGGGCGTTGCGCAAGCGCTTTGGCCTGCTGCGACCGCTTTGATTCTTCTTTTTCCTGTGCTGGCCCCTTCGCGGGTAAACCCGCTCCTACAGGGTGGGAGCGGGCAAGCCCGCGAAGAGGCCGGTACAGGCAGTAGACAATCAGGCAATGGACCGCAGCACCCCGCCGTCCACCCGCAACGCCGCCCCGGTGGTAGCACTGGCCTGCAGCGATGCCAGGTACACCACCATGTTGGCCACCTCTTCCACTGTCGCCAGCCGCTTGATCAGCGAACTGGGCCGGTGCTCGGCCAGGAAGCTGGTTTCCAGGTCAGCAGTCGTCACCCCCTGCTCCTCGGCCAGCTTGGCGAAGAAGTCACCCACGCCTTCGGAGCGCGTCGGCCCAGGCAACACGGCATTCACCGTTACCCCGGTGCCCGCCAGGGTCTCGGCCAGCCCTCGTGACACCGCCAACAGCGCGGTCTTGGTCATGCCGTAGTGAATCATCTCGGTCGGGATCTGCAGCGCCGACTCACTGGACAGGAACACCACCCGCCCCCATTTGCGCTCGGCCATGCCTCGGGCATAGTGGCGCGACAGGCGCACCGCGCTAAGCACGTTGACGTCGAAGAAACGCTGCCAGTCTTCGTCTTCGATCTCGAAGAACGGCTTGGGCTCGAAGATGCCCAGGTTGTTGACCAGGATGTCGGTATGCGGCACCTGGTCGAACAGTTTTTGCGCACCTTCCTGGGTGCCGAGGTCGGCAGCGATGCCGATGATGCGCGCTTGTGGCAAGCGTTCGCGCACGGCTTTAAGCGCTTCGTCGACGCGGGATTGGGTGCGGCCGTTGAGGACCACTTCGGCGCCGGCTTCGGCCAGACCTATGGCGATGGCCAGGCCAATGCCGGCGGTGGAACCGCTGACGATCGCGCGTTTGCCGTTCAGGGAAATGTGCATCTTTGCCTCCTCATCTGTCTGGGAAATCGCCGGGGCTGCTTTGCAGCCCTTCGCGGGCAAGCCCGCTCCTACAGGTATTGCGCTATACGATGGGCTGCAAAGCGGCCCCGCCTTCAAGCTTTCTTCACCGGTTGCTGATCAAACGCCTGCCAGCCACCCCCCAAGGCCTTGTACAGCCCCACCAACGCCTGCGACACCGCCGCCGAGCTGTCGATCCACTGCTCCTCGCTGGCCAGCAAGGCACTCTGCACCGTCAGCACGTTGAGAAAATCCACCGCCCCTTCCACGTACTGGCGCTGGGCGGTTTCCAGGGCGATGCGGTTCTGCCGCACCGCTTCGGCCAAGTGGTCACGCCGCAACTGGCTGGCGTTGTACAGGCGTAGCACATCGTCAATCTCATGCCAGGCCCCCAGCACCACCTTGCGATAGTCAAGCGCCGCTTCCTGCTGCTGCGCCTCGCGCAACTCCAGGGTGCCCTTGAGCCGACCGCCCTCGAAGATCGGCAATGAAAGCTGTGGCCCAAAGGCAAACCGGCGCGAGTCCCAGGCACCGAAATCGGACAACTGCATGGCCTGGAAGCCGACACTGCCCGACAGCCGGATGCTCGGGTAGAAGTCGGCCTTGGCCACGCCGATGCTGGCGGTGGCAGCGTGCAGGCGAGCCTCGGCCTGGCGGATGTCCGGCCGGCGCTCGGCCAGCTCGGACGGCAAGCCGATGGCGAACTTCTGCTGCGGCGCAGGCAGTTCGCCACCCTGCAGCAACTGGGCCTGCAGGCTGCGCGGCGGTTCGGCGGCGAGCAGGCTGAGGGCGTTGATCAGGTCATCGCGCCGGGCTTCAAGGCTGGGCAGACGCGACTCGATGGACGCCACCTGGGCACTGGCCTGGGCTACGTCGAGGCGGGTAGCGACGCCTTCGGCCTGGCGGTTTTCCGATAGCTTCAGGCTGTGCTGGGCGACCTTGAGGTTATCGCGAGTGATATCGATGGTGTGCTGCACCGCACGCAACTGGATGTAGTTGCCGGCAGTTTCCGCCAGTAATGCCAACAGCACACCGCGGCGGTCGTTCTCGGCCACTTCGACCGTGGCATCGGCGGCCTCGACCTGGCGCCGCACGCGGCCCCACAGGTCCAGCTCCCAGCCGGCCACCAGGTCGCCCTGCCAGAGGTTGAAGGCCGCCTTGCCCGCCTTGCCGGAAGGGTCGCTCAGGCCTTCGGCGCTGTTACGGGCGCGGCTGTACCCGGCGTTCACATCCACCGACGGCATGTCATTGGCGGCCACGGTGCTGCGCAGGGCACGGCTTTGCAGCAGGCGGGCGCTGGCCATCTGCAGGTCGAGGTTGCGCTCGGCAACGCGCTCGATCAATGCGCTGAGCTGGGCATCGTGGAAACTTTCCCACCAGCGCAGCTCCAGCGGTTCGGCCTGCGGCTGGCTGGCCGCCGCCTCACCTTGCAGCGGCGCCCATTGTTGCGGTGCCTGGCTGTCGGGGCGCAGGAAGTCCGGGCCCATGCTGCAGCCAGCCATCAGTACGGCCAGCAGCAATGGGCTCACGCGTAATGCCGCTTTCATCGTGCGCTGACCTCTTTGTCGTTCAGCTTGTCGCCACGGGTATCGATGGTCGCTTCCACCGACATGCCCACGCGCAAGCGGGCGAGCAGCGGCTGGCCATCATCGAAAACGATCTTCACCGGAATGCGCTGCACCACCTTGGTAAAGTTGCCGGTGGCGTTGTCCGGCTTCACGGCGGCGAAGGTCACGCCGGTGGCCGGGGCGATGCTTTCCACATGGCCTTGCAGCTTCTCGCCGGAGAAGGTGTCGACGCTGATGCTCACCGGCTGGCCCGGCTGCACGTGGGTCAGCTGGGTTTCCTGGAAGTTGCCGACCACATAGGCCTGTTGCAACGGCACCACCGACAGCAGGCGAGCGCCCGGGTTGACGAAGGCGCCGACCCGCAGGGCGCGCTCGCCGACCATGCCGTCCACCGGCGCGGTGATGCGTGTGTAGGACAGGTCGAGCTGGGCTTTTTCCAGGCCCGCTTCGGCGCGTTTGAGCTGGCCATCGGCACTGGCTACCTGGGCGGTAAGGATGTCCACTTGCTTGCGCGCCGCCACCAGCGCTGCCTGGGCATTGGCCAGCCGCGCGCGGGCCTGGTCGACCCTGCTGCGTGCCTGCTGGGCATTCTGCACGGTACCGGCGCCCTGCTCTGCCAGGCGGCTGTAGCGGTTGACCTCATGGTCGGCGAACGCCGCTTCGGCCTGGGCCGCTTTCACCGCAGCTTCGGCCTGGGCAATCAGCGCGGCCTGGCGTTCGAGGGTGGCGCGGGCATCGGCGCTTTGCGCCTTGGCCACCAGCAATTGCGCCTGCGCCGCATCCAGCGCGGCCTGGTAGTCACGGGCATCGATGGTCGCCAATAGCTGGCCAGCCGTGACCTGCTGGTTGTCCTCTACCAGCACCTCTTTGATGAAGCCGGCGACCTTGGGCGCGACCACCGTGTAGTCGGCGATCACATAGGCGTCATTGGTGCTCTGGCGGTGGTCGCTGCCGAACATCCAGGGGCCGACGATGCCAGCCAGGACAGCCACGGCGAGCACCGAGCCGATAAACAGGGTTTTGCGGTTGTTGGTCATATCAGCGGTTCTCGAATTCATCCAGGGTTCAGGCCACCGCGCGCGGCGGGTAGACCCGGGTGGGCACGAAAGGAATCAGGCAGATCAGGGCCACGGCGATGCAGGCCATGACTAGGTACAGGTCGGCCGAGGTCAGCACCAGCGCCTGATCGTGGATGCGCCTGGCCAGGCCAGCGGCGTTATCGTCGACCAGCGGAGCGTTGCCCAGGCTGTCCACCAAGTGGTTGGAATGGAAGTGCCGGCGCAGGGTGCCAAGCGCATCCAGCAGGCCACCGGCGATCACCGCGGCCAGGCCCTTGACGGTGTTGAACCAGCTGGACGCGAACGGGCCTTCCTGCGGGGTCATGCCGTTGGTGGACAGCATCAGCAACGGCAGCACCGCCATCGGCTGGCCGAACACCTGCAGCAGGTAGAACGGGTAGAAGTCGCCACGGATCCATTCGCTGGTCAGCAGGCTGCTGCCAACACAGGACACCGCCAGCATCGCCAAGCCGATGCCCAGCACCCAGCGGCAGTCCACAGCGCGGATGTTGCACAGCGCTGCGGTCAACGGCAGGGCGATCAACTGCGGCACGGCCACCAGCATCATCAGCGGGCTGGTCTGCGCCGGCCGGTAGCCCTGGATCTGCGCCAGGTAGGCCGACGGAATGCTGCCCACACCCGACAGCACGACCAGCACGCCGGCCAAGGTCACCAGGGCGAAACTCAGGTTGCGCCGCGACAGCATGCGCAACTGGAAGAACGGCAGCGGCTCGGACCATTCGTTGAACATGAACAGCACCAGCAACAGCAGCCCACCCCCGAGCAGCCAGCAGATCAGCGGCGAGTCGAACCAGCCCCAGCGGTCCCCCAGCGACAAGCCGAGCACGATGCAGCTGATGGCCGGTAGGCCAAGCACCACGCCACGCCAGTCGAACTGCCTGAAACGCTCCAGGCGCAGCGGGTCCTGCGGCAGGCCCCAGCCCACACAACACATGGCCAGTGCCGAAGGCAGAATGATCTGCCAGAACGCCCATTGCCAGCCCACGTATTCAGTCCACAACCCGGCCAGCGGGGTACCGAGGTTGGGGCCGAACGTGGCGGTCAGGGCGTAACAGGCCAGGCCGTACACTTTGATGCCCGGCGGCAGGAAGCGCAGCGCCACGCTCATCAGCATCGGTGGCAACGCGCCGGCGGCAAAGCCCTGCAGCACGCGCAGCAGCATCAGGCTGTGCAGGTTGGGGGCGAACGGTTGCAGCAGGCCGAGTGCGGCGAACAGGCCAATGGCGCTCAGGGTGAAGCGCCGCAGCGAGAAGGTGGTGGCCAGCCACGGCGCAAAGGCCATGGCCGAGACCGAAGCGGCGCTGTACACCGCCAGCAGCCAGGCACCTTCGTCGGCCCCGATGCCCATGGCGCCGCGGATATCGGCCAGGGAGATCTTGGTCACCGACTCGTTGAGGCCCGCACACAACACGGCCAGCAATACACCGAACAGCCCGACCACGACCTGCAGGCCGAACGCCGTCTGCGCAGGCGCGGCCGGCGCGGGGGCGGCGGCAGGTGCGGCAGACGGGGCGGACGGGGAACTCATGGGCAGACATCTCCAGCAACAAATTTGCGACTGGAGCAAGTCTAAGAAGGTCGAATGCTGACGAAAACTGACTTCTCGGTAGGTTTATGTTGCGCTAGACGCAATCCACTTTTTTGCAGGTCTGGCCCTATCGCCGGCAAGCCAGCTCCCACAGGGATCGCATTAGGGCTGTCGGTGGTTGTCACAAGTTATGCAGCGCCTGTGAAACCGAGCGCCGCCCGCGCGGCGCTTCGCGGGTAAACCCGCTCCTACGTTTGTTTCAGGCCAATTATGCCTGGGGGATTTGCGCGCGAACGCCTTGGCGCCCGCCACGATATCGCGTTGTACAAACAAGGCGGTCGCGCGCGTCCG
>NZ_JBICMS010000073.1:0-13695 GCF_043106615.1 Pseudomonas sp. CJQ_9
GCGGTCCCTGTAGGAGCGGGCATGCCCGCGAACACCGGCGCAGCCGGTGCTAGCCACCGAGTTGCCTGCTTCGCGGGCGCGCCCGCTCCCACAACGACCAGCAGTAAACCTGCCCCAGGCCCGGCGCGGTCCCTGTAGGAGCGGGCATGCCCGCGAACACCGGCGCAGCCGGTGCATCCACCGAGTTGCCAAATTCGCGGGCGCGCCCGCTCCCACAGTGGGCCGAGTAGCTATTGAATGCCGTGCCGAGCAAGCGCCCACTCGACATGCTCGCGCACCAGCTCCGACGCATCCTCGCGCCGCGCCTTCAGCGCCTCGATCACCGGTATCGTCGACGGCGCATTGCCCAAGCCCACCGCCAGGTTGCGCAAGAACCGCTCATAGCCAGCCCGGCGTAGCGGCCCGCCCTCGGTCTTGCGCAGGAAGGTACGCTCATCCCACAGGAACATCCCCGCCAGCTCGGCATTCTCCAGCCCGTGCCGCGGCTGGAAATCCTGCTCCTGGCTGTGCTTGGCGAAGCGGTTCCACGGGCATACGATCTGGCAGTCATCGCAACCAAATACACGGTTACCCATCATCGAACGCAGGTCGACAGGAATCGGCCCCCTCAGCTCGATGGTCAGGTACGAGATGCAACGCCGCGCATCCAGCACATAGGGCCCGACGAACGCCTGGGTCGGGCAGATGTCCAGGCACGCCTGGCAACGCCCGCAGTGTTCACTGGTGGTGGCCTCGTCCACCGGCAACGGCAGGTCAACGAACAATTCAGCCAGGAAGAAGTAGCTGCCGGCCTTGCGGTTGAGCAGCAGGGTGTTCTTGCCGATCCAGCCCAGCCCGGCCTGCTCGGCCAGGGCCTTCTCCAGCACTGGGGCACTGTCGACGAAGGCGCGGTAGCCGAACGGGCCGATGGCTTGCTGAATACGGTCTGCCAGGAATTGCACGCGCTTGCGCACCAGCTTGTGGTAGTCACGGCCCAGGGCGTAGCGTGACACGTAGGCTTTTTCCGGTTGCGCCAGGCGTTGCGCCATCTGCGTATCGCCGGGCAGGTAGTCCATGCGCAGCGAGACCACGCGTACCGTGCCGGGGATCAGTTGGTCGGGGTGCGCCCGTTTGCTGCCATGGGCACCCAGGTACTCCATTTCGCCCTGGTAACCGGCGTCTAGCCAGCGTTGCAGGTGCTGTTCATGTTCGCCAAGGTCGACCCCGGCGATGCCGACGTGGGCAAAACCGAGTTCCTGGCCCCATATCTTGATCGATTGGGCCAGTTGGGCGAGGTCAGGTGTAGAGGCAGGCATGGATGGGCAAGGCAATACGGGCTCAGGTGCGTATAATTCTGCCAGACATTGGAGCCTTTGACCCCATGCCGCAGACCAAACACCCTGGCAACACCCTACAACTGCTCAGCAGCGTGACTGTCGCACACCTGCCGGCACGGCACCCGCATGCGCACAAAGGCGACTTCGGCCATGTGCTGGTAGTGGGCGGCGACCTGGGCACCGGTGGCGCTGTGCTGCTCAGCGCCGAAGCCGCCTTGCGCTGTGGCGCCGGCCTGGTCAGCGTGGCGACCCGGCCCGAACATCTACCCGCGAGCCTGGCCCGCCTGCCTGAGGTGATGTGCCTGGGGGTACAGTCGGCCAACCAACTGGTCGGCGTGTTGGAGCGCGCCACGGTACTGGTGGTGGGCCCTGGCCTTGGGCAGGCTGCCTGGGGGCGGAGCCTGTTGTCGGCAGTGGCGAACGCCGAGCGCCCGCAGGTGTGGGACGCCGACGCCCTGAATTTGCTGGCAGGCACCCCATTGGCCCTGCCCAGCGGTAGCATCCTCACCCCTCACCCCGGGGAAGCGGCGCGGCTGCTGGGCATTTCCACCGAAGCGGTGCAGGCCGACCGGCCGGGCGCTGCGCGCAAGCTGGCGCGGCGCTACAACAGTGTGTGCCTGCTCAAAGGGGCAGGCACCCTGGTGGCGCACCCGTCCGGCCAGTTGATGCTGTGCGAGCGCGGGCACCCGGCCATGGCCGGCGCGGGCCTGGGCGACGTGCTGACCGGGGTGCTGGCGGCGTTGCTGGCCCAAGGGCTGGACGCCTGGAGTGCCGGCTGCCTGGGTACCTGGCTTCACGCCTGTGCCGGTGAGCGTTTGGGGGTTGAAGGTAGAGGCCTGGCGGCCAGCGATCTGGCGCCGGTCATTCGAGCGTTGTTGGAGGAGCATTCTGCGTGTGTGGCTTAAATCTGTTTCTGGCCGATGAAGCGGCTACAGTCGACTTCGGTGCAAAAATGGCCGAAGTGACCGGTGGTCGCGGTGTCATTTTCCTGGAAGGCGACCTGGGGGCGGGTAAAACCACGCTCTCGCGTGGCCTGATCCGTGGCCTGGGCCATACTGGTGCAGTGAAAAGCCCGACGTTCACCGTGGTCGAACCCTACGAGATCGGCGATGTCCGAGCTTTTCACTTCGACCTGTATCGCCTGGTCGATCCGGAGGAGCTGGAGTTCATGGGGATTCGTGACTATTTCGAGGGCGACCCGTTGTGCCTGTTCGAGTGGCCACAAAAGGGTGCGGGCGTTTTGCCAAAGCCCGACCTGACCATTACCATAAGCCCCCAAGCGGGCGGACGCTCGCTGAACCTGTCGCCGCAGGGGGCTCGCGGCGAGGCCTGGTGCGTGGCACTGGCCAAACACTATAAACAGTAAGTGGGGTAGGTATGCGCATACGCGCACTGGTCGCCATCGTTGGGCTGCTGCTGACAACGGTGACCGTTGACGCTCTGGCCGTCACTCAAGTCAAGAGCATGCGCCTGTGGCGCGCGCCAGACAACACGCGGCTGGTCTTCGACCTGTCTGGCCCCGTGCAGCACAGCGTCTTCACCTTGAGCGCACCCGATCGCCTGGTTATCGACATCAATGGCGCGACCTTGGCGGCGCCATTGAAAGTGGCGACCTCCAACACGCCGATCAGCAGCGTGCGTTCGGCCCAGCGCACGCCGACCGACCTGCGTGTGGTGGTCGACCTGAAAAAGTCGGTCACCCCCAAAAGCTTTACCCTGGCGCCCAATGCCCAGTACGGCAACCGCCTGGTGGTCGACCTGTACGACCAGGAAGCCGATGCCATTGCAGCAACGGCGCCAACCCCACCACCGACCCCGGTGCAAACGCCTGCCACCACGCCAGCGGTCCCGGTCACGCCGACCCAGCCAGCCATCAAGCTGCCGCCGGTACCTAGCGGCAAGCGCGACATCGTCATTGCCATCGACGCCGGTCATGGCGGCGAGGACCCGGGTGCTTCCGGCTCGCGCGGCCAGCATGAGAAAGACATCGTGCTGCAGATTGCCCAGGAGCTGCAGCGCCAGATCAACACGGAGAAGGGTTTCCGCGCCGAGTTGACCCGCACCGGTGACTACTTCATTCCGCTGCGCAAACGCACCGAAATCGCCCGCAAGAAGGGCGCCGACCTGTTCGTTTCGATCCACGCCGACGCCGCGCCGTCCAAGGCTGCGTTCGGCGCATCGGTGTTTGCCCTGTCCGACCGTGGCGCTACCTCCGAAACCGCACGCTGGCTGGCAGACACGGAAAACCGTTCTGACCTGATCGGGGGCGCCGGCAACGTCAGCCTCGACGACAAGGACCGCATGCTTGCGGGTGTGCTGCTCGACCTGTCGATGACGGCCACGCTCAGCTCCAGCCTGAACGTCGGGCAGAAAGTGCTGGGCAACATGGGCCGCATCACCTCGCTGCACAAGCAGCGAGTGGAGCAGGCTGGCTTCATGGTGCTGAAGTCGCCCGATATTCCGTCGATCCTGGTAGAGACCGGGTTCATCTCCAACGCCAACGAGGCGGCCAAGCTGGCCAGTCGCAGCCATCAGCAAGCGCTTGCGCGGTCGATTCATACCGGGGTGCGCCAGTTCTTCCAGCAGAACCCGCCGCCTGGCACCTATATCGCCTGGCTGCGCGATACCGGCAAGATCGCCGCCGGCCCACGTGAGCACACGGTGCGCCCAGGCGAAACCCTGGCAATGCTGGCGGTGCGCTATCAGGTCAGTGTGGCCAGCTTGCGCAACACCAACAGCTTGAAGTCCGATGAGCTGAAGGTCGGCCAGCGTCTGGATATCCCTGCCACCACATTGGCTTCGCAATGAGTGGTGGTTCGCGCATCCAGCTGCTCAGCCCGCGGCTGGCCAACCAGATTGCCGCGGGTGAGGTGGTCGAGCGGCCGGCCTCGGTAGCCAAGGAACTGCTGGAAAACAGCCTGGACTCCGGTGCCCGGCGCATCGATGTGGAAGTGGAGCAGGGCGGCGTCAAGCTGCTGAAGGTGCGGGATGATGGCAGCGGTATTTCTGCCGACGACCTGCCGCTGGCGCTGGCCCGTCATGCCACCAGCAAAATCCGTGAGCTGGAAGACCTTGAAGGCGTATTGAGCCTGGGGTTCCGTGGCGAAGCCCTGGCCTCGATCAGCTCGGTGGCGCGCCTGACCCTGACCTCGCGTACCGCCAGTGCGACAGAAGCCTGGCAGGTTGAAACCGAAGGCCGCGACATGCTCCCGCGGGTGCAGCCGGCCGCCCACCCGGTGGGTACTTCGGTCGAAGTGCGTGACCTGTTCTTCAATACCCCGGCGCGGCGCAAGTTCCTCAAGGCCGAGAAAACCGAGTTCGATCACTTGCAGGAGGTCATCCGGCGCCTGGCGTTGGCGCGTTTCGACGTCGGCTTCCACTTGCGCCACAACGGCAAGAGCATCCTCAGCCTGCACGAGGCCCATGATGAAGTGGCGCGTGCGCGGCGGGTGGGTGCCATCTGCGGCCCGGGCTTCATGGAACAGGCGCTGCCTATCGACGTCGAGCGCAACGGCCTGCGCTTGTGGGGCTGGGTTGGGCTGCCGACCTTCTCGCGCAGCCAGGCCGACCTGCAGTACTTTTTCGTCAACGGCCGTGCGGTGCGCGACAAGCTGGTGGCCCATGCCGTGCGCCAGGCCTACCGTGACGTGCTGTTCAACGGCCGGCACCCGACCTTTGTGCTGTTCCTTGAACTGGAACCCAACGGCGTCGATGTCAACGTGCACCCGACCAAGCATGAAGTGCGCTTCCGCGAAGGGCGTTCGGTGCACGACTTCCTGTACGGTACCCTGCACCGGGCCCTGGCCGATGTGCGCCCGGAAGACCAACTGGCCGCCCCGGCTGCGGTGCCTGAGGCGATTCGCGCCACTGGCCAGCAGGCCGGTGAGTTCGGCCCGCAGGGGGAAATGCGCCTGGCTTCGCCCGTGCTCGAGCAGCCACGTGCACCGCAACACACGGCCAGCAATGGCGGCAGTGGTGCCGGTTACCAGTACCAGTACACCCCGCGGCCCTCGCCACCGCTGCCGGCGGCCGAGGCGCAAGCGGTGTACCGCGAGTTTTACAAGCCGCTGGACAATGGCGCCGCCCCGGCAGCCACCCTGCCTGAAAGCCAGGGCGACATTCCGCCGCTGGGTTATGCCCTGGCGCAGCTGAAGGGTATCTACATCCTGGCCGAGAACGCTGTCGGCCTGGTGCTGGTCGACATGCACGCCGCCCACGAGCGCATCATGTACGAGCGCCTGAAGGTAGCCATGGCCAGCGAGGGCCTCAGCGGCCAGCCGCTGCTGGTGCCGGAAACCCTGGCCCTGAGCCAGCGCGAAGCCGACTGCGCCGAAGAGCACGCGCAGTGGTTCCAGCGCCTGGGCTTCGAACTGCAGCGCCTGGGCCCGGAAACCCTGGCCATCCGCCAGATCCCGGCTTTGCTCAAGCAGGCCGAGGCCAACCGCCTGGTGCAGGATGTGCTGGCCGACCTGATGGAATACGGCACCAGCGACCGTATTCAGGCCCACCTCAACGAGCTGCTCGGCACCATGGCCTGCCACGGCGCGGTACGCGCCAACCGGCGCCTGGCCATTCCCGAGATGAACGCCCTGCTGCGCGATATGGAAAACACCGAGCGCAGCGGCCAGTGCAACCACGGCCGTCCCACCTGGACCCAGATGGGCCTGGACGACCTGGACAAACTTTTCCTGCGCGGTCGATGAAATGAGCGGCAAGCCCCCAGCGATATTCCTCATGGGTCCGACGGCCGCCGGCAAGACCGACCTGGCCATCGAACTGACCAAAGTGCTGCCGTGCGAGCTGATCAGCGTTGATTCGGCGCTGATCTACCGCGGCATGGACATCGGTTCGGCCAAACCGTCGAAAGCAGTCCTTGCCGCCCACCCGCATCGCTTGATCGACATCCGCGACCCAGCCGAAAGCTACTCGGCCGCGCAGTTTCGCGCCGACGCCCTGCAGGCCATGGCCGAGATCAGCGGGCGCGGCAAAATTCCGCTGCTGGTCGGCGGTACCATGCTGTATTACAAGGCGTTGGTCGACGGCCTTGCCGACATGCCAGCGGCCGATGCGGGCGTGCGTGCCGAGCTTGAAGCCCAGGCTGCGGCCTTGGGGCTGGGCGAGTTGCACCGCCAACTGGCCGAGGTCGACCCGGTGTCGGCGGCACGCATTCACCCCAACGACCCGCAGCGGTTGATCCGCGCATTGGAGGTCTACCGGGTGAGCGGTGAGAGCATGACGGCCCACCGGCAACGTCAATTCGCTGAAAGTCGCGGTGCAGACGCAGGCGCTGGCGGGCATTTGCCCTATACTGTCGCCAGCTTGGCGATCGCTCCTACAGATCGTCACATTTTGCATCAGCGAATTGCGTTACGATTTTCGCAGATGCTGGAACAGGGCTTTATCGACGAGGTCCGATCACTGCGAGCCAGAAGTGACTTGCACGCCGGGTTACCGTCTATACGGGCAGTGGGGTATCGGCAAGTCTGGGATTACCTGGACGGTAAGCTGTCAGAGAGTGAAATGCGTGAACGCGGTATCATCGCGACCCGGCAGCTGGCCAAACGGCAGTTCACCTGGTTGCGTGGCTGGCCTGACGTACACTGGCTTGACAGCCTGGCCTGCGACAATCTGTCCCGCACCTTGAAATACCTAGGGCCCATCTCCATATTGAGCTGAGTCCCTGCTGATTGCCGTCTATTCTTGCGAAGGGGCGGCCTAATTTATCGTTTTCATTGATTTTCTATTATTTATCCTTACAGGAGTGCGGCATATGTCAAAAGGGCATTCGCTACAAGACCCTTACCTGAACACTTTGAGAAAAGAGAAGGTCCCGGTTTCCATTTACCTGGTCAACGGCATCAAGCTGCAGGGTTCGATCGAGTCGTTCGACCAGTTCGTGGTACTGCTGAAGAACACCGTGAGCCAGATGGTCTACAAGCACGCCATTTCGACCGTGGTGCCAGCCCGTCCGGTTCGCCTGCCAAGCCCGTCCGATTCCGAGCATGGTGACAGCGAGCCAGGCAACGCCTGATAGGAGCCTGCATTGTTCTTTGAGCGCCACGGTGGTGGTGAGCGGGCGTTGCTCGTTCACTTGGAAGGTCAGAACCCTGAGGCGCGCGAAGACCCGCAGGAGTTTCAGGAACTGGCATTGTCGGCCGGTGCCGACATCATTTCGCTGGTCACGGTGACAAGGCATCAGCCTTCCGCCAAATACCTGATTGGCAGTGGCAAGGTCGAAGAGCTGCACGACCTGGTCCATGCCGAACAGGTAGACCTGGTGATATTCAATCACACCCTCACGCCCAGCCAGGAGCGCAACCTTGAACGTGTGTTCGAGTGTCGTGTGCTCGACCGCACCGGGCTGATCCTCGATATCTTCGCCCAACGGGCGCGTACCCATGAAGGCAAGCTGCAGGTCGAACTGGCCCAGCTGGAGCACATGAGCACGCGGTTGGTGCGTGGCTGGACTCACCTGGAGCGGCAAAAAGGTGGTATCGGCCTGCGCGGCCCGGGTGAAACGCAGCTGGAAACCGACCGGCGCCTGTTGCGCGTGCGCATCCGCCAGATCAAGTCGCGCCTGGAAAAGGTCCGTAGCCAGCGCGAGCAGGCACGGCGCGGGCGCAAGCGTGCAGACATCCCTTCGGTGTCGCTGGTGGGTTACACCAACGCCGGCAAGTCCACGTTGTTCAACGCCCTGACCGAATCCGAGGTGTACGCCGCGGACCAGCTGTTCGCTACCCTCGACCCGACCTTGCGCCGGCTCGAGCTCAACGACCTTGGCCCGATCGTGCTGGCCGACACGGTGGGCTTCATTCGCCATTTGCCGCACAAGCTGGTCGAGGCATTTCGGGCTACGCTCGAAGAGTCGAGCAACTCCGACCTGTTGCTGCATGTGATCGACGCCCATGAGCCCGAGCGCATGGAACAGATCGAGCAAGTGTTGGAGGTATTGGGCGAGATTGGTGCCGAAGGCTTGCCGATCCTCGAGGTGTATAACAAACTCGACCTGCTCGAAGATGTCGAGCCACAGATCCAGCGCAATGCCGATGGCAAGCCGGAACGGGTCTGGGTATCGGCACGCGATGGGCGTGGCCTGGAGCTGGTCGGCCAGGCGATAGCCGAGTTGCTGGGGGAAGATCTGTTTGTCGGTACCCTTTGCCTGGAGCAGCGTTTTGCCCGCTTGCGCGCGCAATTCTTTGCCTTGGGTGCGGTGCAGAGTGAAGAGCATGATGAAGAAGGGCGCAGCCTGCTGAGCGTGCGACTGCCCATGGTCGAACTGAATCGCCTGGTCAGCCGCGAAGGCATGGAGCCGCAAGTGTTTGTCGAGCAACACACTTTGCAATAAATGCCCGTCGAGGTCGCCGGGCAGCAGTGACAGGCATTCTGTAGCATTGGACGGCGCGCCGTGGGCGCGTCTTTGCTTTATCAGATGGAGAGCGCTATGGCTTGGAACGAGCCGGGTGGCAACTCGAACAATCAGGATCCCTGGGGCGGCCGTCGTGGTGGCGGTGGCGGCGGTGGTGACAAGAAAGGTCCGCCGGATCTGGACGAGGCCTTCCGCAAACTGCAGGACAGCCTCAATGGCATGTTCGGCGGCAAGAAGAAACGTGGCGGCGGTGACCGCAACATCGGCAAGGGCGGTGGCCTTGGCCTGCTGGGCATCGGCCTGGCGGTGCTGGCTGCCATCTGGCTGTACAACGCCGTGTATGTGGTCGACGAGCAGGAGCAGGCCGTGGTGCTGCGCTTCGGCAAGTACTATGAGACGGTCGGTCCCGGCCTGAACATCTACTTCCCGCCGATCGATCGCAAGTACATGGAGAACGTCACGCGTGAGCGTGCCTACACCAAGCAGGGCCAGATGCTGACCGAAGACGAGAACATCGTCGAGGTGCCGCTGACCGTGCAGTACAAGATCAGCAACCTGCAGGACTTCGTGCTCAACGTCGACCAGCCTGAGGTGAGCCTGCAACACGCGACCGAAAGTGCCCTGCGCCACGTGGTGGGTTCCACCTCGATGGACCAGGTGCTCACCGAAGGCCGTGAGCAGATGGCCGTGGATATCCGCGAGCGCCTGCAGCGCTTCCTCGACAACTACCGCACGGGTATCACCGTTACCCAGGTCAACGTGCAGAGCGCGGCAGCCCCGCGTGAAGTGCAGGAAGCCTTCGATGACGTGATCCGTGCCCGCGAAGACGAGCAGCGCGCCCGCAACCAGGCCGAGTCCTACGCCAACGGCGTGGTGCCGGAAGCCCGTGGTCAGGCGCAGCGCATCATCGAAGACGCCAACGGCTACCGTGACGAAGTCATCGCCCGCGCCAAGGGTGAGGCCGATCGCTTCAGCAAGTTGCTCGGCGAGTACCGCAAGGCACCTGACGTGACCCGCCAGCGTCTGTACCTGGAGACCATGCAAGAGGTCTACAGCAATTCGAGCAAGGTCATGGTGGCAACCAAGGATGGGCAGAACAACCTGCTCTACCTGCCGCTGGACAAAATGGTCGAAGGCAGCCGCAACGCGTCCGCGCCAACCACCGGCGTATCGCCATCGGCCAACGATGCGGCCGCGCGTGCGGCGCAGGACATGCAACAGCAACAGCAGCCGCTGCGCACTAGGGAGAGCCGCTGATGAGCAACAGATCGCTGATCGCCCTGATCGCCGCCGTGGTCCTGGCCATCGTGGCCTGGAACAGCTTCTACATCGTGTCCCAGACCGAGCGTGCAGTGCTGCTGCGCTTCGGTAAGGTGGTCCAGGCAGATGTTCAGCCAGGCCTGCACGTGAAGATCCCGTACGTGAACCAGGTACGCAAGTTCGACGCCCGCCTGATGACCCTCGACGCCCCGACCCAGCGGTTCCTGACCCTGGAGAAGAAAGCGGTGATGGTCGACGCCTACGCCAAGTGGCGCGTCAAGGACGCCGAACGCTTCTACACCGCCACCTCGGGCATGAAGCAGATCGCCGACGAGCGGCTTTCGCGTCGCCTGGAAAGCGGCCTGCGTGACCAGTTCGGTAAACGTACCCTGCACGAGGTGGTTTCCGGTGAGCGCGACGCACTGATGGCTGACATCACCGCATCGCTGAACCGCATGGCCAACAAAGAGCTGGGCATCGAGGTGATCGATGTGCGTGTCAAGGCCATCGACCTGCCGAAGGAAGTCAACCGCAGCGTGTTCGACCGCATGAGTACCGAGCGTGAGCGTGAAGCCCGCGAGCACCGCGCCAAGGGTAACGAGCTGGCCGAAGGTATTCGTGCCGACGCCGACCGCCAGCGCCGTGTGCTGCTGGCCGAAGCGTACCGCGAAGCGGAAGAAACCCGCGGTGACGGCGACGCCCAGGCGGCCGCCATCTATGCCAAGGCCTATACACAGGACGCAGACTTCTATGCGTTCTACCGTAGCCTGCAGGCGTACCGCGAAAGCTTCTCGAGCAAGAGCGACGTGCTGGTCCTGGATCCGAAGAACGAGTTCTTCCGCTTCCTGGACAAGAGCAAGCCGTAATGCTCAGGCCATGATTTTCATGCGGCAGCGCTCCGCCTGGCAGCTAAAACACCAGGCGGGGTGCATCCTGAATGAAAAGGGGTGTATCATGAGGCAGCCGGGAAATTTCCCGGCTTTTTTGCGTCTGCAAGGTTGATTGGCACAGCGCCGGTTGACGGTTTGCTCAGCTCGCAAGGCAATTCGAGGGTATCGGGTACGGTGGCTGCGCTGGGATCAGTGCTGCCCGCTGCTGTGCGCGATACCGGCTTTACTGACGGCTCGCCTGCTGGCAAGCCGCCCGGACCAGAGGGGAAATGGCGTAATGGCAACGGTAGACCGCTGGCTGCTGCCAGATGGCATCGAGGAAGTACTGCCACCTGAGGCTGCGCGTATCGAGATCGCGCGCCGCCAGGTGTTGGACCTGTTCCAGGGTTGGGGCTACGAACTGGTCGTCACCCCGCATATCGAGTACCTGGAGTCGCTGTTGACCGGCGCCGGCCAGGACCTGGACCAGCGCACCTTCAAGGTGGTGGACCCGCAGTCCGGCCGCCTGATGGGCTTCCGCGCCGACTTCACCCCGCAGGTGGCCCGTATTGACGCGCACACCTTGCGCCGTGAAGGCCCAAGTCGGTTGTGCTATGCCGGTAGCGTGCTGCACGCCCAGCCGCGCGCACTGTCCACCTCGCGCAGCCCGATCCAGCTGGGTGCCGAGCTTTACGGCGATGCCAGCCCTACCAGCGACGTCGAAGTCATCAGCCTGATGCTCGCCACGCTGCAACTGGCTGACGTGCCGGACGTGCACATGGACCTTGGCCACGTCGGCATCTACCGCGGCCTGGCCCGGGCGGTCGGCCTGTCCGGGGCAGTGGAGCAGCAGTTGTTCGATGCGCTGCAACGCAAGTCGGTCGATGAGGTGCAAGCCTTGACTGCCGACCTGCCCAAGGACCTGGGCAACATGTTGCGTGCGCTGGTCGAGCTGTGCGGTGGCCGTGAAGTGCTGAACGAAGCGCGCGTGCGCCTGGGGCGCGCCCCGGCCAGCGTGCTGGCCGCGCTGGACGACCTGCTGGCGATCGCGGACCGGCTGGCGTCGCGCTACCCAGAACTGCCGCTGTACTTCGACCTCGGTGAGCTGCGCGGTTACCACTACCACACCGGTGTGGTGTTCGCCGTGTTCGTACCGGGCGAGGGTCAGTCCATTGCCCAGGGCGGGCGCTATGACGACATCGGCGCCGATTTTGGCCGGGCACGCCCAGCCACAGGTTTCTCCACGGATTTGAAGACCCTGGTCACACTGGGGCGAGCGGAGGTCGTATTGCCAACTGGCGGGATCTGGATGCCCGACAGTGGCGACGCGGCCCTCTGGCAGCAAGTCTGCCAGTTGCGCAGCGAGGGCCAGCGTGTGGTCCAGGCTTTGCCTGGCCAGCCGTTGAGTGCTGCTCTCGAGGCGGATTGTGATCGGCAATTGATTCAGCAAGACGGGCGCTGGCAGGTTCTGCCGCTGGCCCAGTGAGTTTCTGCGTCGGCGACAGGCCGGCAACCAAGTTTGCGTGAATGAGGACCAATGTAATGGGTAAGAATGTCGTCGTCCTGGGCACCCAGTGGGGTGATGAGGGCAAAGGCAAGATCGTCGATCTGCTGACCGAACATGCTGCCGCCGTAGTGCGCTACCAGGGTGGCCACAATGCGGGCCACACCCTGGTGATCAACGGTGAAAAAACCGTTCTGCACCTGATTCCGTCTGGCATCCTGCGTGAAGGCGTACAGTGCCTGATCGGCAACGGCGTGGTCGTTGCCCCGGATGCGCTGATGCGTGAAATCACCAAGCTGGAAGAGAAGGGCGTACCGGTGCGCGAGCGTCTGCGAATCTCCCCGGCAGCGCCGCTGATCCTGTCGTACCACGTGGCCCTGGACCAGGCCCGTGAAAAAGCCCGTGGCGAAGCCAAGATTGGCACCACTGGCCGCGGCATCGGCCCAGCCTACGAAGACAAGGTCGCCCGCCGCGGCCTGCGCGTGGGTGACCTGTTCCACCGCGAGCGTTTCGCTGCCAAGCTCGGTGAGCTGCTGGATTACCACAACTTCCAGCTGGTGAACTACTACAAAGAGCCGGCCATCGACTTCCAGCAGACCCTGGACGAGTGCATGGCCTACGCCGAACAGCTCAAGCCGATGATGCTCGACGTCACCGCCGAGCTGCACAACCTGCGCCGCGCCGGCAAGGACATCATGTTCGAGGGCGCCCAGGGTTCGCTGCTGGACATCGACCACGGTACCTACCCGTACGTCACCAGCTCCAACACCACGGCTGGTGGTATCTCCACCGGTTCCGGCGTGGGCCCGATGTACCTGGACTACATCCTGGGCATCACCAAGGCTTACACCACGCGCGTGGGCTCCGGTCCGTTCCCGACCGAGCTGTTCGACGAAACCGGCGCTACCCTGGCCAAGCGTGGCCACGAATTCGGCTCCACCACCGGCCGTGCTCGCCGTTGCGGCTGGTTCGACGCCGTGATCCTGCGTCGCGCCATCGATGTCAACAGCATCTCGGGCATCTGCCTGACCAAGCTGGACGTGCTTGACGGCCTGGAAACCATCAACATCTGCGTTGGCTACAAGAACGAGAACGGTGCCGTCATCGATGCACCTTCCGATGCCGACAGCTACATCGGCCTGGAGCCGGTGTACGAAGCGATGCCAGGCTGGAGCGAGTCGACCCTGGGCGTTAAAACCCTGGAAGAGCTGCCACAGGCTGCACGTAACTACATCAAGCGCATCGAAGAGTTGGTCGGCGCCCCGATCGACATCATTTCGACCGGCCCGGACCGCAACGAGACCATCGTTCTGCGTCATCCGTTCGCCTGACCTGCCTTCCAGGCTGATCTGACGCCGTAGCCCTGAAAGGGGCTGCGGC